>NZ_CP078013.2:1246111-1557638 GCF_024112395.2 Pseudomonas pergaminensis
ACGAAGTCAATATCCAGCTCGCCGATGCTCAGGTCGAAACGTCGAGGCGTGTAGTCGCGCATGGCCGGCTGTGGACCGTCGCCCTTGATGGTGAAGGTCGGGCTTTCCAGCGCGGCCTGTTCGGCCGCGTTCTGCGGGAACAGCAGCTTGATATGGTCATCGCTGCCCAGGCTGACAAACCCTGCCAGTTCCGGCCCGCCGAGGGTGATGCGGCGCATGCGCGGGGTGATGTCCACCACCCGCAGTACTTGCAGGCGGCGACGTTTGATTTCGTGGGTAACGCGATGGATGGCTTGAGTATTCATTGGGCTTTCCCGTCGGCAATGGCTTGGGCGGTGCTGTTGAGCAGCGCCGCGACACGAACGATTTCTTCCGGGCTCCAGCGCCCGTGGTGCGAATGCAGGGCGTGGCGCAGGTTGTGCACCGCCTCGTGGATTTCCGGTGGGCGGTCCTGGCCGCGCAATGAGCGCTTGCTCACGTCGATGCGCACGCGGATGCCTTCGAGGGCAACCGCCTGTTCGCTTAAGAAGAGACGACCGGCGTCGGTGATTGTGTAGCGTTTTTTTCCGCCTTCGGCGTCGCCGCTGATCAACTCACTTTCTTCGAGGAAGGTCAGGGTCGGGTAAATCACGCCGGGGCTGGGGGTGTAGGCGCCGTCGAACAGGCTTTCGATCTGGCGGATCAAGTCATAGCCGTGGCAGGGCTGCTCGGCGATCAGCGCCGGCAGCAACAGTTTCAGGTCGCCTGGGGCAAATACCCGTGGGCCACGGCTGCCGCGCTCGCGGCCAGGCCGCTTGTCGAAGCCGTCGTGGCTGTGGGGAGGGTGGGGGTGGTGCTCTCTCATTGCTTCGCTCTCCGTCATGGTTAGATACAACGTAAGATATATCTTATGGCGTGAGCAAGCTTTTCTGACCAACGGCACGCTATGTGCGGTCGCTATGGGCGTGGTCTGCAACGGAGGGTCTATACCTATTAGAGCAACTACTCAAGTTGATCTTTGGCGGTGTCCTACACAACTTTCAGCGGCGTGTTATTACCTGATTTAAACGGCGTGTAATACCATTCCCTCAGAGAACTTCGTTAATAAAACATTCTCATTAAGTGAATGTAGTTCATTTCTTACAGATGCATTTTAAGTTTTGGCTAAATGCCATCTTATTCCTATTAAGTTGATCGGCACCAAGCTACGCAATACAAGGCGTTTGCCTGCTTACTTGTCATTTCAATCGCTGGATACTTGTCGGGCGTTTGAGTGCGGGCAACGGCTTGCCTCAATGCAAGTAATTGGAAAGTGCAAGCTCCCTACTTTCTAGTTGTTACCCGAAATCGTGAATTATCAACAAAACAGGTATTGAACTATGTTCAAAAAAATTGCCGTAGCGGCATCGTTGGTTGCGGTCGTTCTGGATGCTTCCATAGCCCTCGCTGCGGATGATGCGCGTAGCACCGTCAACATCGTCGCCGACATCCCGAACAAGCAGTTCCACGTAAAGCCGCGCAACCCGGACTTCGGTAAGAACGAGGTCATGAACTACAACCCAGTGAGCGGTGAGCTGAGCGGCCTGCGTGCGACCTTCGATGTGAAAAACACAGAAGGCTCGGTGCATGCCTTTATCGAAGGGGGTCCAACGGCTGCCGCGCTCTATAACGGTAGCGAAACCATCGCGCTGACCAACACTTTCAATGGCGTTGTGCTGACGGCCACCCCGCAGGAAGTGGTCGACGATCCTCAATCCACCCCCGGCACTCAGGCCGACCTGGTGGTCACTCCCGCCAAGCCGCTGGATACCCAGAACGGCCTGTTTACCGCGGCCTACACCCTGATGTTCTACTCCGAGCCACGTTCGGCGCCCTAAGCACCACCGTGTAAATCACCGCCTTTGATCGCGAAGATCAGGGGCGCTTGGTGTAAGGCCGGCCAGCCGTTCTGGCTGCCGGCCTTGTTTATCTCGTGCCAACTTTCAGCATTAACGAGTATTGCGCTCATGTTTTCGAAGACGTCAATTGCAGGTGCGCTGGCGCTCATGGTGAGTGCCAGCGCGTTGGCCACCACTGCGCCCGGCACAACGCCGGGAAGTTTGTTATCGCAGTCCAAGGGGTTGCCAAAAGATTTCGAAGAACACTTTTTCGATGTGCCGTTGGCAGTTCGGGTAGAACTTGATCAGCAGTCACTGGGTGAAGCCATGATTGTGCTTGGCCGGGATGACCGTATTACACTGCTGGAGTTTACCGAGACCGATGAAAGTACCGTATCCGCTGCCGAACGCGGCCGTTGGGAGCAACTATTACAACAGGGCATGCCACTGGGTAATTGTGAGCGTAGTTGCCCTGCGCAGTTACTGGCGGTGCATTACAACTTGCAGGAATCCCTGGTCTCGATCCTCACGGAAAACGTGGAGCGCAACGCCCAGATCAAACGTTATTACGACCAACCCGAGGCGGGCAGCCTGGGCTTGATCGTCAACAACCAACTCAATCTCAACGGTGGCCAGGACGAAGATGTCGGCGGCCGTTACGGCCTGGAAGCCAGTGCCAGCCTGGGTAACTGGACCCAGGCACTGAACTTGCAGGTCTCACGTTTTGGCGGTGGCGACACGTCACTGCGCCATGCCGTGCATGAGCTGTATACACAACGCGAAATGGAAGGTCGCTTCCTGCTGCTGGGCTATTTCATGCCCGGCTCCAATGGCCTCACGCGCCAGATCCGCTCCTTCGGCGCCAACCCCGACACGGCCGTAGGGATGATGTTCGGCAGCTCCGACAGCTTGCTGATCAACAACCCCAAGCCCAGCGTCTACCCGATCTACGTCACCGCCAGTCGCCAGGCCTCGGTGGAGATCTACCGCAATGGCCTGCTGATCAACAGCCAGCCGGTCGCAGCCGGCTTGCAGTCCATCGACACACGGCCGCTGCCCGGCGGCATCTATGACGTGGAAGTGCGTCTGGTCGAAGATGGGTTGGTGACCTCCACCACTCAGGAGCTGGTCTACAAGCCCAACAACTGGCGCAACGCCGACGAACGCTGGCGCTACAGCACCTTTGTTGGGCGTGAAACCAAGCTGTTGAGCAACTGGGAAGAACAGTCCACCGGGTTCATCACTTATGGCGCCGGTATCAATTACCTGGCCCACCCTCGGGTGATTCTCGGGCTGTCCACGCGCAAGGTGCGCGAAAAGATGCAGTTTGGCAGCTCCATCGACTGGAGCCTGGCCAACAACTCCAGCCTGTACGCCAATGTCTACCAGACCCAGGACCACGGCACCGGTATGGACGTGCAAGGTATGCACAGTTACGGCCATGGCAGTGTGGTCGTCAGCCATAACCGCAGTTGGCTCGACACCCGTCGCACCTACGAGACCTTGCCCGACGGCACCCGGCTGCGCCCCACGCGCGTGTTCAATGGGCGCACCAGCAATTCCTCGGTGTCGGTCAACCATCGCCTGAGCAACAAGAGTTCGATCAGTTCGCGCCTGGCCTACAGCGAAGGCAATGTCGAAGGGCTGGGCCTGGACCTGGGTTGGAACCAACGCGGCAAGTTTCTTAATAGTGATGCCAACTGGCGGTTCTCGGTGTTCGATCGCGCAGCCACCGCCAGCACCGGTGACAAACGCAACCGCGGGGTCGATTTGAGTGTCAGCGTGGCCCTCGGTGCCCCCGGCGAGCAGTGGTCAGCGAGTATCGGTAGCCGCACTGCCCGCGACGGCAGCCGTGATAACAACGGCTCGCTGACCTACCAGCGCACCCTGGACGATCACCTGCTGCAGAGCGTTTCCGCCACGGTGCTGACTGATACCTACGGGCTCGGCTTGTCCGGTCGCGGCAGTTTCGCCACCGATGCGTTATACGGCGATGGGTTCGTCCAGCGCTCCTCGTTCAACGGCAATCTCACCGGTGGCCTGAACTTGAGCAGCACGGTGGCGGTGGGCGGTTCAAAAATAGTCATGAGCAGCCAGTCCCAGGGCCACGGCGCTGGAATGATCGTGGATGTGGAGACCGACCTGGATGACATCCAACTGCGCGCCGACGACTTGAGCGGCGGCAGTTCGGTCTTGCGTCCAGGCCGTAATTTCGTGCCGATCACCGCCTACAAAAGCAGCACGCTCGCGTTCGATTTCGACGGCAACCATCCGCCCGCCGCGAGCATCCAGCCGGCGCGCAGCAGTTACCACTTGAACAAAGGTGGCGTGGACTACCGCCAGATCCGTGTGATGAAAACCGTAACTGTGCTCGGTCGCCTGCTCGACGCCCAGGGCAAACCGCTCAAGGGCCATCACGTAATCAACCACGCCAGCCGTGGGGTCAGCGAGGTGGACGGGTTCTTCTCCATGGAAATGAGCGCCAATTCACCGACCCTGGAAGTGCGCTACGCCAACCAGTTGCTGTGCCAGTTCCGTCTCGACCCGAGCCAGGGCCGGCGCGAAAGTGATGTGCTGATGATCGGGGACTTGCGCTGTACACCGGACTCCCTGGCCGAAGCCATTTCCCGCGCCGGAACTGCGGGTTGACGGTTGCGTATGACTCACGGGCCGCAGTCGGCCTCCCTGCACTACATGAGGTAGCAAGTAATGAAACGTTTAGGGTTATTTGGGGTGTTGTGCCTGTTTTGCCTGGGTGGCCAGGCGACGCCGAAGATCCATGTCGGCGTGGTCTACGACTACATGGACGCCGGCAAAAGTACCTACATGAAGCGGGTGTTCAATGGCGGCACGTCCACGGCGTTCGTCAAGGTCAACATCCTGGAGATGATCTACAACGACGACGGCACCTTCCGTGAAGTGCCGTTGAAGAACCAGGCCGACGCCACTGCCCGCGACGGCCTGATGGCCAGCCCGGCGCGCTTGATCGTGCCCGCCAATGGCACCCAGGGAACGCGCTTGCTGTTCATGGGCAACCGCGACAAAGAGCGTTATTTTCGCGTGCGTTTTGTGCCAGTGGTGCCGCAGACCGAAGATGAATTTGCGATCAGTGAACAGGAACGCGCCGAGTACAAGAATAGCCTGGCGGCGGGAGTGCAGATCCTGGCCGGCTACGGCACGGTGTTTTTCGTGCGGCCCACCGAAACCCGCTTCAACAGCGAGATCCAGAACGACGCGCGTCGCTACGCCCTGCGTAACAACGGCAACAGCGTGGTGGTGATCGATGAGTTCAAGGATTGCGCCGCCAACAACCAGGACTGCCGCCCGACCACTAAGTACCATGTGATGGCGGGTCGCTCGTTCGGCTTCGACAAGGAGCCGGGGCGTGAATACCACTTCAGCGTGATTGAAGGCACCGAGACTAAAAAAGTCGAGGTCAAAGGCTGATGCAGCCTCGATCACCACAGGTGAATACCATGTTCAACGCACGGGCGCTTTTCGCTTTCATTATCGTCGGCCTGCTGCCCGCCCCAGGGTGGGCGGCGGTCGAACGGGAAACCTTCGAGGTTTACGTTAACATCCCCACGCCGCAGTTCTACGTGCTGCCGGTGGACCCGCAATTGGTGCAACGCGAGCAAGTGCTGAACTACAACCCGGTCATTTCCGAGTTGAGCTCGCTGCGGGCGCCGTTCGATGTAAAGAACACCGGCGGTGCCATTGGTGCACGCCTCGAAGCCGAGCCTTTCCTCTACAACGGCAATGACCGGATCGACCTGCGGGTTACTTTCAATGGCCAGGAGCTTAGCCTGGACCACACCGAAGTGGTCTCCGTCCTCGATGCCAAACCCGGTAAGCGGGTTCACCTGGAAATCGCCGCCATCAAGCCCCAGGACGATTACCGTCCGGGGCGTTATTTCGGCACTGTGCATATGGTGTTCGATGCCATTGCCTCGCGCTTTTAAGGAACTGTCGTCATGAAAGTCGTGCCGTTTTTGCGAGTACTGTACGGACCTGGCCTGGCCGCTGCTGTCTCGATGCTGCTGGTATTGCCGGCCCATGGGGCGGTGCAGGACATCACTGCCAGTTTTCGCCCCGACCCCAGCAATCCGATGGTCAATGAGTTCGTCAATACCACGCCCCAAAGCGGGATTTGCCCGGGGCATATCCCGGCCTATTGCAAAGCTAACGGGCTTTTTACTATCCGGACTTCCGATTTGCTTGCCACGGCCAGTCGACCTATCCTCGCCAACCACGAAAACCCTCGCGATGGCGCCATGTGGAAGGTGCCCTCGGAGTGGCGTGATCTCGAGGTCACGCACAGTGAAACCGGGCAGACCGAGACCGTGCAGATGCGTATTGCCGGAATCGGCCATCGTTGGGATGTGCGGCCGAATGTCACTGTGTGGAGCCGTCCGGATGATCCGGTCTGGAACTGGTACCGCCAGTGGTACTACGCACCGCCCCCGTGTCAGGGGGTCAATTGGTTAGCCAATGCGAACAGCTATTTGTTGTTCTTCTGGCTGGTTCCCGAAAACGCAGGCGTTTGTAATCGTGTGCCGGGGCAGGACATCACACAGTTTTGGTTTTCGACTACGGAATACGCCTATTCGCTGAGAACCCCCAATCCTCTGGCCATGGCCAGCGGCGAATACACCGGCAGCCTTACCTACAGCGTGGGCCCGGGTGCCGATTTCGACTTCGGCGATGTGATTATCCCGAATGACAACGCGCTGACCTTCAACTTCACCCTGACCGTCGACCATCACCTCAAGGTCGAAGTCCCCCCAGGCGGCCATCGTATCCAACTGGAACCCCAGGGTGGCTGGCAGGGCTGGTTGCAGAGCGGGCGCAAACCCACGCGCCTGTTCCACGACCAGACCGTCAACCTGTGGGCCAGCACCGCCTTCAAGATGAGCCTGGAGTGCGGCGACCCGTTGGGCAACACCTGCAGCGTACGCAACGCCGCGGGTCACCAAGTGCCGCTGGATATCGCCGTGACCTTGCCTGCAGGCCTGAGCGATAGCGCCGGGCGCCCGGTCAGTCGCCTCCCGCTGCGCCTGGATGGCAGCGGCACACAGCTGTTCAGGCCGAGCCGTTATGTGGATCGCAAGCCCAGCACCCTGCACTTTGAGATACAGGCCGACGGCGTGTCACAGATGCTCGACCAGAACAGCGGCAATGCCTATTCCGGTACGGCCACGGTCGTGTGGGACTCTGAGGTCTAGGGTTCCAGCCCCTCCGGTAGGATGACCAAGGCGTTCGATGTGAGCTGTCGGCGCAGTTCTTTTTCTTGGTGGGCCAACTGGTCGAACAAGCGCCGGTAAGTGCTGTGGGTCATGGATGACCCAGTCAGCACGTCGCTGTGAGGCACGCCCAGTTCATCGGCCAGGTCGGTGAGGGTCTGCTTGAGATTCGACTGGGTCTGCGCCTGGGCCCAGGCGTCTTGTGCATCGCGCAGGTCTTCGATGCGCAGGGCTTTATCCTGGAACTGGCGGGTATTGAGCGTCAGCTCATCGCCGTAAGTATCCTCCAGGTACTTATCCCAAAAGCCCACCGCAAGGGTACGGTCGACCAGGCCATCACGCCGTTCGGCATTGATGATGCTCTGGTGCACGCGGGCGATCAGCGCGTCGTCTACACCGGCGGTTTGACGATAGACCATGTGTGAAGACAGCCAGGGCAAATGCAGGTCGTGCTTGAGAGCGGTCTGCAAGGCCGCGTACACCTGTACTTCATCAACGCTGCCCGGCACGCCGTCAACCACGTCGGTGGTCAGGCGCAGTCCCAGCCCCCCGCGCTCGGGTGGTGCAAGGCGGCGGGCGACTTCCTTGCGGGCCGCTTCGTTGACCAAGTCCAGACGTGCGGTCTGGCGGGCCAGTAGGGCCAGGCGTCCGGCAAATTCTACCGACGTCAATCGTGGGCGAGCGCGGTGCAGCTCGTGCACCAGCGTCTGGATCCCCATGTTATTGAAGATTTGCGCGCTGGCGTCGGCACAGTTGCCGGGGGTGCTGGTCATGCTGAAAAAGCGCGTGCGCAAGGCGTCGTCGGCGTGCATGGCCTCGAGCATGCGCCAGACGTTTTCAGTCAGTTGCGGGAGGTTGCGAATGTAGTCCAGGCCGTCTTCCTGGGTTTCGAACGCTTCTGGTGGCTGCAGGCTGCGGATCACCTCGAAAAAGCCTTGTGAACCGTGCTCCTGTTCCAGCTCGTCCCATAGCGCCTGGCGCCTGCGCTGTTGGGTAGTGCTCGTCATTTCGTCAATCCAGAAGCGGCTGTCTTTTTCGCCTCTCGGTGGATACGTCCGATAGGGGTCAAGGCCTGCCCCCAGGCGATAGCTGACCATGCGCTCCTCGTCGTCCAGGTGCAGGTGGTTACGGTCCAGTCGGGTACGCGCCACCACCTCGGCCTCGGGTTGCCAGGGCAGGAACTGCGGCACGTGCCTGACCTGAGTATTTTGCAGGTCGAGTACGAAGTGCTCGGACCGTGGGTGATCAAACAGGCCGGTGGGCCATTCGGCAATGCCGGTTCCGGCCAGGTGCAGCTCCCGCAGGTGCGGCATGCCGCTGATGTCGGGGGCGGTGGTCATCTGCCGGTGATGGCTGAGGTCCAGGGCCCTGAGGTTACGCAGGCTTTTGAGCTGCTCCAGGCTGGCGCTGTTCCATTGCATCGGGTTGTCACCCAGGCCCAGTTGGTTGAGGCGTGGCATGCCGGTCACCGCCTTGGGCAGCCGGGTCAATTGGTTTTGGCTCAGGTCAAGTACCCGCAGGTTGGGGAACAAGGCCAGGAAGCCGTCATGGGTGTCGTTCAGGCCGCTCTCGTTCAGGTTCAGGCCGGTGATGAATTCAAATGGCAACTGCGGGTTGGGCGACCCATGCAGGTGCAGGCCCAGGGGCCAGCCTTCGAGGTCGAGGATGCCACCGGTATGGCTTTCGCCAAAAGTGTCGGTAAAGCCGCCGGACACATTTTCCCAACTCCTGCGAATCGCCCGAGACAGGTGCGAGCGCATCAACCGTTCGCCTTCCTGGGCTTCGCGGTCGCCGCCGTTGTAGCGCGTGGGGGATTGCACCCAGTTTTCCAGGTGTGCCAGCAGCGCCTTTTTTTCACGTTCAAGGTCTTTGAGGGCCTGCTCGCCTTCGGGTGAATTGTAGGCCTGCACCCGCTCTTGGATGGCCTCTTCGTGCATCCGGGGGTAGAGCGCCTTGATACGGTCTTCCAGGGACGGCGGCCCGATGCCCAGCAGTTTGCTCGCCCAGCGGAACCTGGGTTTTTGCAGCAGTTGCTCAGTGGCACGGGCCACGGCGGGTGGCGTGGGCGGGATGTCCAGGGCGGTACGACGTTCCTGCAGGGTTGCCAGGCGCTCCGTCAGCCAGGTTTGCAACGCGGGCGCGTCCTTCCATGCCGTAGGGTTCGGCAGCGCATGCAAAAGGGTCGCGTAGAGATCGCTTGCGGGATTGAGCAGGTGGCGCTCGTTGTCGTAAAGCGTGTAGTGGCCTTGGGGATCGCGCACCAGGACACGCACCTGCCGAGCGTCATCCGGGCCGGCCGCACAACGAAGCTCGCCGAGGGCGCTGTGTTCGCGTATCTCCATGCGCAAGTCGGCGAAGGCATCGCTGTGAAACTTCAGGGTGTTGAGCAACATGCGCTCGGTGTCGAGGGTAAGGTGGGCTGGGTGGTAAAGGCCTTCGTGGGCATGGCTGGCACGTGCGTCAATGGCCAGGTCGCGGGCCAGGTTTTTCATGCGCAAAGGCAATTGGCTGTGCTCGTCCATGCGTTTTAGCTCTGAGGGCCGAGCCTGCTCCAACAGCGTGTGAGCCAGGGTTTTCGGCAGCGTCGGCACTGCTTGGCGCACCACCACCTGGCGTGCGCTGGCCGCGTGTTCGCTGGCGTTGTACAGGTACTCGAATACCGAACGGTGGCGGCGGGTGAGCAGGTCGGCCAGGTGATTGCGCAGGGCCGTCACCCGCTCCGCGCGCGTGCTCGGTAGCGGGCCCAACAGCGCCTGCAACTGGGGTTCGTCAAGAACGTCCACGATCTGCTCCGCCAGTTGGCCTTGGTTGAGTGCCTGGCGGCTGATGGCCAGGGTGTCAGGTGCATCGGCCTCGCCGTAGTGCAGGTGCGCGCCCGTCAGGCTGGTGTCTTCGTATACGCGGATGGCCTTGCTCGCCGGCCAGCCGGGCAACTCGGTGGCCAGGTAGGGGCTCCAGTAGGTGGGGGAGTCGACAGCCTCGCCGGTGCGCAGGCGCTGGGCCAATTGCTCGGTTTCGCGGTTGAGACGAGAGCGTTTCACACTGTCGAGCAGCAGTGGCGGCGGGGAGCTGTTGTCCACATACAGGCCACGCAGCACCCCAGGCTCAGTGCCGCTGTTGCAGCGGATTTGCTCCAGCTGCGGATCGTCCAGCGCGTCGGTCCAAGGGCCCAGGCGCCGCATCAACTTGGGTGCGTCCCAGGCTCTGGGATTTTCCGCCTCGTGGGTCCAGGCGCCGTGACCATTGTGTTGCACCCGCGGTGCATAGGCGTCCTCGCGGCTGGGGTGGCGGATGCGGTGGGCGCCATTTGCCGGGTCGACCGTCACCGCGTAGTGCTCGCCATCGAGGGGCAGCAGGCGCTTGCCGTCATGGGTGTGCAGGCCGAGCGTGTCGGGTGAGGAATCGGCTGGCAGCGCCAGGTTTTTTTGTGCGTAGGGGCGCAGGTCTGGGTGCCACAGGCGGGTCTTGCCTTGCACCTGCACTGGCTTGAGCTGGTTGACGAAGGGCGAAGGGATCAGCTCGACCAGTTTACCGGCAGCGCCGAATGTCGCCAGCTCCACCCCTTCGCTGAGTATCCCGAGAAAATGGCCGGCCGCTTCCAGTGCCTGGCCCTCTGCCAACTCAACCACGCCTTCCACCACTTCATCGAGCAATTGGTAGGCGGTATAGGCCATCATCAGTTCCCCCAGGAACGGTACGAACGGGGTGATCACCATGAGCGCCGCGTTGAAGATCTGCGTCACCATCTTGCTGACATTGTCCCACCAGGCCCAGCGCGCGCGGCTGTCGACATCGTTGGTACTGACGGCGAGCTGTCGCGCATCGTTGAGGATCTTGTTGAGTTTTTGTTGGTAAAGCTGTTCCCACAGGTCGCCCGTGATTGGCAGCGCCGCATACTGCAGGCGTGGTTGCGTCACGGGTGTGTCGCGCCAGCTCGGGCTTGGGTCGAGCGGGTCCTGGCGACGATGCCACTGCACGCGGCTCAAGCGTTGTTCGAGGTTGGCAAAGAACGCCCCGCGTTGCCCGTGGTCGACAAAATGGCTGAAAAACTGGCGATAGCTGGGTGTGCGCAGTTTGTCGGTCAGCTCGGTCATGAACGCCTGGGCGTTGGGGTAGTCCTTGACCGGGCTGTGCGGGTCGTGGGGGATATACACGATCACCCGCGCCACTTCGCTGGCCCGGTCGAGGTCGACAGCGATCAGCAGGATGCCGGTGAGCAGGCTGTCCATCATCTGCAATCGATACGACTGCATCACCCCGCGCTGGCCCTGCGCAACGCGTATCAGCAGGTGAAAGGTGGCCTGCGTGATGTCCTTCCTGGCTAAAGCCATATGGACCGCGGCAGCAAACTGCGCCTGCTGGCTGGCGACGACCTGGGCCTTGAGGCTGTCTTTGTCCGCTTGTTTAGGCGGCAACAAATGCTGCTGCAGGTGCCGTTGATACTGGGCGCCCAGGTCCAATTGTCGGCACAGGGCGGTGAACTGCGCAATGCTCATCTGCTGTTTGAGGGGCTTGAGGGTGAAGTGGCCGCGGGCGTCGGGTGGGCTGATGTAGCTGGAGTCGTCGGTGAAGTGCTCATCCTTGGCAAAGTTTTGCAGGGCAGCGTCCAGCAAGGACACACTGCGGCTGGTGACGCCCTGGATGAACGTGCCCTTGACGCTGTACAGGAACAGGAAGGTGTCCCGGACGCTGGCGTCCACGCCGTACTCTGTCTTGAGCGCCTGGGTCAGCAGCGGTTCGGCGAAGGCATATACGTCCTGGACCTGTTTGAGGCGCTCATCCACCGTATTCTGGGTGACCCATGCCTGGGCGTTGGCCGTCTTGAGGCTGGCGTGAGCCTGAGGTGTCCCGCTATGAGACCAGGGCGCGAGGTCCAGGCGGGCCTTGCGCAGTGCCTCGACCCTGGCCGGCGAGGTCGACAGCAACCAGGGAGGAATCTTGTGCTTGATCAGTTCGTAGTGCGGGCCTTTGTCCTCGGGAGGAGTGGCGCCGGGTGCAGGGTTAGGCAGGTGGGGCATGACGGATGACCTGATGAAAGGAGACAAGGTCATCAGGCTATGTCGCCTCAGGTCAGGACGGGGCAGTAGATAAATCTGGTGCTGCGGGTTTTCTGGGGCGTGCGTGGTAACTGTCTAGGGCCTTGGCGGCGGTACGAGGGGCTAGCGTGGGGGATCAACCCGACGGAGATACCCGGATGCCCCTCGCCGCCAGTGCCCTGCGCCAAGCGCATATCGAACAGATCGAAACCTTGTTCAACGCCCCACCGTCCTTGTTGACCGTGGCCCTGGACAGTGCCCAGGCCTACCTGGACCGCTATTTCAGTGGGCGTAAGGAGCACGCCGGATTGCTCCATATCGCGACCCCTGAAGATCAACTCGA
Source organism: Pseudomonas pergaminensis (assembly GCF_024112395.2). NCBI lineage: Bacteria > Pseudomonadati > Pseudomonadota > Gammaproteobacteria > Pseudomonadales > Pseudomonadaceae > Pseudomonas > Pseudomonas pergaminensis. Next base: position 1,258,590 of record NZ_CP078013.2, read on the forward strand.
CGCGGGGGCCTGGCACTATGCCTCGTTACCGCAGATGGTGGTGGAACGCCTGGCGGCTGCCCGGCCCGTGTTGTTGGTGCAGGACTATCACACGGTGGTTCGGCGCGTACGCGAGGTGTTTGAGCCCGGCGGGCCGAGCCTTGCCGAGCTGGAGGTAGTGATCAACGAATGCGGTACCTTTCTGCTGGAGGCTTTTGCCCAGCGATTGCAGGCGTGGTGGCACGAGGCAATGCCCATGGACATGGTGCGCTGGGGGTATTTGTCCGACGAATTGCTGGCGCTGTTCTACGATACCCCCATGCCGCCCGGCATGAGCCCGGCGCGCTTCGCCGAGCTGTTTCCCAAAACATTGCTGCGCCCGACCCGGCCCGACCGTCAGTGGAGCCTGCACAGCGCGGTATTGCGCGTGCAAACGCTGCACCTGTGGCAAAACCAGTTACGCACGCTGCCCTGGCTGCTGTTTGAGCGGACCCTGGCGCAGGGGGGGACGTCTTCGCTGCTTTACAACCCGGCCTTGGGAATCACCCCCATTGAGGACATAGACGATATAGGGGGGGTGTTGGCTGCCGAGGTGGAACCGTCACCGGCAGGGCAAGTCGCACATTGGTTTTCCCGGCCGGTGGAGGGTGACCCCTTCGACGCCTTGGCAGCCAGTTACCTGGAGCGGCAATTGCGTGACCTCGACCGCATCGACCGACGGTTGCCACGAACAGCCCAGGCTTGGCAACAGTTGCTGAACGACATCACTGACCCCCTTCATTGGTTTGTCGCGCGCCTGAGTCCGCTCCAACAGAAATTGCGTGTAGGTTTGCCGTTGTGGCTGAGCCAGGCCGATGCCACCGACAGTGCCGCCTGCGCTCAATTGCTGCGCGGCTGGGTGCTGACCGGTCATGCCGAGGGCGCACACGACTACCTGGAAGGCATCCCGACGATCGAGCAGTTTGCCGTCGAGCAATTGCAGGGGTGTTTGCAGCAGCAGCCGGTGACGGCCAAGCTGAAAGCACAAGAGATCAGCATCCGGTTCGATCGCGTGATTGGCGCTGCCGTACCGCTGCCGGGCGGCTTCATCGCTGGAGAAGTCGAACCCGTCACCGTGACCCTGGTGCAATTGGCCCTGGAAAACCTCGCCGGCTTTCCCCATACGCCCAAGTCGATCAGCCTCAAGGGCGAAAAGGCCCCGCCAGGGCTGACATATAACCTGCTCAGCGCCTGCATCAAGCAGGTCGAAATCGGGCAATCCTATCCGCTGTTGCTCAAGCGCAAGCTGGTGGACGACGTATCTGAAGCCACTCGACGCCAGCGGTTGTTCAGTCGGCAGCTGCGTAGCCAATTGCCGCTGCTCGCTTTGGAATACAAGATCCAGGGCCTGCACGGCCTGACTCTTAACGGTTTCCTGCGCTTGCAGGCCGCGTTGCAGGCTACCCCGGTCCAACGCCTGCTCGATGGACAAGCCATGGCCCTGTGGCCGCTGGCGTTCCGGGCTGCGCCCGATCAGGTGGCGGACGTGGTTGCCAACCAGTTCATTATCGGGCCACAGGCCGGGCACGAAGGACCGCACCTGCTGTACCGGCCACTGCTGAGTCCAACGCTGCAGGAGTATGAAAGCCTGGCGGCGTTGTTAGAGGCGATCAGGGCTACGGGCGAATTGCAAGATCAGGTGCTGAGCTGGATAGATGCGCGGCGCCAGGCGATCTATGCCAACGGTGGTTTCATCGAGCCGCACATCCGGCACTTTTTACCGTCGGATGAGTTCACGGTCTACACCAAACCAGCTCCGGCACACCTGCACAAACAGGTGGCGGACGGCGATCCGGCGCAACAGGTCTTCGTTGCAACCGCTGAGGCACTGGTAACCCTGGCCGACCGCCAGTCGCAGTCCAATACCGAACAGCGCTGGGCCTCCCTGAAACAGCTCGGTTGGCTGCTGTTCACCAACCTGCTGCCGCTGCTGCGTGGGCCGGCGGCGTTGGCCGGTTGGCTGCTGCAGTTGACCGACAGCGTGCGAGAGGATCTTCAGAGCCTGCACAGCAGCGACACCCAGGCGCGAGCCGCCGCGGTCACGGACATGCTGGTCAACCTGATGGCGGTGATGGCGCATCAGGCTGCCCCCCATGACGTGCAGCGCGATCTGGACCTGGAGCATCCGGCGTTTGCGCCATTGGCCCGCGCCGAACCGGTGCCTGCCGCGCCAGTGCGGGGGAGCCCTCCGGCATCATTCAGTGCGCCGCTTGGCTGGGCCAATGCACGGGATACCCTGACCCCGGCCATGCAGGCGCGGCTGACGGCCTTGAGCCTCAAGTCGCAGCCCACGCCCGACTATCTGAAACAGGCTGAAGCCAGCGGCCCTTTGCAGGGGTTGTTGAAACCCGCATCGGCTGTCGGCGGGTACTGGCAGGCGCTGGTACGCGGGCGGGTCTATCGCATTCAGATCCAACAGGGCCGGGTACGGGTGGTCAGTGCCACGGGCGAAATCCTCGGGCCCTGGCTCAAACACCTGGGCAACGGGCGTTGGGACATCGACCTGGGCCTGCACCTGCGTGGCGGTGCGGCCGACTATGCCCTGCAGGACGCTCGCCAGGCAGCGAGTACACAGCGCGAAAGCCTGAACCGCGATTACCAGCAGGCGCGCCAGGACCAGATGCGGGCCCGCCAGGCGATGGCGGTCGCCCGTGCACTGGTCGAACAGCCGGAAGGCGCTATTGATGAGCCACGTCGGGTGCAAGCCCGGCAGCGTTATCACCAGGAAGCCGAGCACGCCCTTGATTTTGCCCAGAAGGAACTGCGCACCCTGCGCGCGTTGCGCGAATTGGCGCCGCGACCGCGTTATGAAGAAGAACTGTGCGGCGCCCTGGAGTCAGTCGTGCTGGGCACGCAATTGCTCAGCTCCCTGACCCGCGAGCAGATGGTGGCAGTCAATGCACGGCTCGATCCGGTGTTCAAATTGTTGGAGGACGAAACCGAGGGAGAGGCTCAGTCGGACATCAACCGCCAGGCCCACGTGCAGTTGGGGCAGGGCCTGCGCGAATTGGCGACGCTGCATGACAACGCCATACACTGGCGCACCCTGGAGGACCGTCACCTTGACCAACTGCTGCGTGTCCCCAGGCTCGGCCGCGACAAGGCCGAGGCCTTGACGGCAGGCTTGCCCCCACGGCCATCGGTGCAGGACCTGCAAGCCCTGCAGTTCACCACGTTGTGGAGCATCGCCATCGATGTGGCAGGCCCGCCTTTGGAGGACGCCTTCTTCGACAGCGTCAGCGAAACCATCAACCGGGCGCGCCGGGCCAACCGTTCCATGGCGGACTTGCGTCACGTGCAGGTCACTGACCAGGAGCGCGTCGAATTGCTGGAGAGCATTGACCAGGTCTACGCGCAAACCGACGATCAGATCGAATTCTGGCGGGCCATGGAGCCGGACAAGTTCAACGTGGATTACCTGCAAAAACTCCAGGCATTGCTGACACAGCTGCATCTGCACATCGAGGGCCAACTGAGCGACCTGTCGCAGCCGGCCGCCAAGTCCAGGCCACGGACCAAGCCGCCCGCACCCGTGCCAGGGGCAAGGCGCAAGAAGATCATCCGCACGCGTAACCGCGACCTGTATGTTGCCCAACTGAGCGACCTGCCGTCGGACCAGCCAGCGGCCGAACTGCGTGACCCTTCGGGCCAAGTCATCGCCGCTTTCACCGAAGCCGAAGACGGCGTGTGGGATGCCCAGCCGACCCCCCCACGGCGCCACCCCAATCGGGCATTGAGCAGCCTGATGGAAAAGGGCGAAGCCTTGGTGGCCACGGTTGATAAAGCCATCAATCAGGTAAAGGGCATGATCCCTAGCGTCAACCAGCCGTCGAGCCTGCAATACCTGCTGGAATCCCAGGCCACCCGTCGACGCTGGGTGGCCGAGGACATCAACAAGAAGTTGAGTATGCTCGACAGTGCGCGGCTGGCAGTGGTGCAACAGGCCAATGCCCGGGCCATGGTCAGCCGCTTGCACGCCTCGGTGGCGAGCCTTGAGGCAGCCGGCCTGGAGGCTCGCATACGGGCGAGCAAGGCACGGCCGATCACCCAGGACACGCTGGAGTTCCTGCATCGCCACCACGAGGTTCGGATAACCCGGCGCGGCGGGCGGGTGGCGCTCAAGGGGCACCGCGACGACTACCTGCAGGTCTATGCCGTCGCCGATGCCGCGAACGGCGAAGCGCTGTGTGTTGCCCATTTCCATTACACGACGCAGAAGGCGTTGGACGATCATTTCATGGCCGCCCACCTCAAGCGTCCCGAGCAGGAACACCTGGGCCGTCAGGACCAGGCCGAAGTCGAGGCGGACAGGTTTGCGCGTATTCGTCGCGGGCAGACTGGTCAGTTGGAACCGGTGCTTCAGATCGAACGTCAAGCCATCTCTCTGGCCGTGGCCAGGCGTCTGTTTTTCAGCCTCGACTGAGGCTCGGGCCCGCCACGCACAGGCTCTGGGTGCCGGGCCGTTGACCAGATGGGGTTCTTATGGGGGCCACTGGCAAACAACAGACTGTCGGTACGCAGCACCCTGGGGCGCACGCGGTCGTTGAGTCACCGTGCGCGGTCGCCTGATCGACCCTCAAGGCCAGCCACTCAAGGGGCATCACATCTTCAGCCACACCAACCGGGGCGTAACGTGTTCAAGAACCTCACCGCCCGGCAACCTACGGCCTGATGAGCCTTTACTTATGAAGGCAGTGTCACGGTGATCCGGAATTCAGAGGTTTAGCCACAATCAGCAGGAGCGAGCACCCTCGCTCCTGCATTGGCAGCCGAATGCGATTCAGCTGGGGGGGAGGGACGGGCCGGGTTGGCTTAAGTCACGGGGGAATTCAAGCTTTAGACGATTGACACGCTCTGCGACTGTCGGAATGGCCGTGTTGAAGGTACCGTTGGCGTTCACGTATTTCATCCAGGTCGACGGGTGAAGGCCACGATCAACGGCGAATTGCCAGGCGGCCGCTTTGTTCTGGTTTTCCGGTCGAAGGGCCAACTGATACCAGTCTAAAAAGTCCTGGTCGAAGATCCGGGTGTAATAATTGTTGAAGGGCTTCGTCAGTTTTGCCTTGCGGGCCTCGCCAGCTTTGTTCAGCTTGCCCCTGCTGACGAACTGGCTCCAACGGTCAGGGTGAATGCCATGTGTTTTTACAAATGCATCCGCCGCTTCTCTGGTCGGCTGCTCCATGTTTACCCATTTCATGAACAGCTCGTCTGACAGCTGTGTAGCGCTCTCAGGGTTGAGTCGTACCAAGCCTCGTTGGGTTATTTCGCCGCCTGACCTGACTAGTTTGTTCCATTGTCCAAGCTTGAAACCGCGACTTGTGAAAAAATCAGTCGGGTCCAGCGTGTTCTGTGGGGTGGTCGGTGCCGCATTGGCTTTGACGAGTTCGTCCCATTCCCTGAGTGCTTGGGTGATGGCGTTGTCGGTTTTTGGCCCGGCGCCGGGCAGGCGTTGCCAGGTGTCCAGCTCCCAGAACTTGGTCGGCAGGCGCCGCAACCGAAACGGGGTCACGCCTCCAGAGGGTGTGAGCACCGGCGCGACCAAGCCATTGTTGTCATAGAGGTTGAACGTATTCTGAATGCGGAACACCTGCTCTTTGCCCTTTTCTCCGACGCTGCGTACCAGGTAGGTACTGGATGTGCCGGGGACGCGATAGATGCCTGTGCCTTCGGCCAGTTCTGCACCGGCCGGGATGCCGCCCTTCACCACCAGGCGGGCGCTTTCTTGCAGAAAGTCGTTCTGGTATTTCAGCAGATCCGGGCGCAGTGTATTTCTCCCAGGCCGCAGTAGCATGGACAGGGGCTTGATACCCAGGCCTGTTGTTCGCGTCACCCCGGCCATCGTAGTGGTGACTCTTGCGAGTTCAAACAGCGTTTGCGCACGTGACCCGCGACGCACGACGAGCCCCGCCACGGTTTGCCCAAGGCTGCGCAGAGCATGGACCGATGTGCGCCCCACCCGGCCGACAAACCGGGCGGCCGAAGAGGCCAGCTGGCCGCTCCAGGGGAGACCGCCCAGCACGGTCAGCGCTACCTCAACGCCGAACAGTACCTTGTTGAGGGTCGACTGGGCCTCCAATTCTTCATTGGTCACGCTTTCAGTGTCGGCTTTGTCCAGCAGGTACAGGTAGTTCTGCCGGTACAGCCCGACCAATACATCGCCTTGATGCGCGGCCAGACGATGATTGAGCAAGCGTGTACCGGCCGGCAGGCGTGCGCGAAGGTAATCCAGCCAGGCCGGCCCTCGCATCATTTGCACCAGTTCGGTCTCGTTGACGAGTTCCCTGAGTTCCACACCGTCGGGTGCATTCGGGGTATACAGCACCCGCATATCATCGGCGTCAGTGGAGAGAATCAGCACGCCGTTCACGGTCTGCCCGCCAGATCCTTGGGGCGCGTAATTGGTCGGGTTGAACATCAGCGCGTTGGCGATCACGGTCTGCCCGTCGACCCGTGGGCGTGTCGCGGGGGATAGCGAGGCCAGCACCGCCCCCACCCAAGCGTCAGCTTTTTTTTGCCCGGGGTCACTGGGCATTTGCCTGCGGTAGATATCAGGATTCAACCGGGCCGCAAGGGCCGCGTAATTCAGAACAGCCGTCTGGCAGGCGATCCAGGCTTGTTTCAAGGCGTGGGCTTCGGCTGCCGTAGCCTGCGGGGCGAGGTATTTATCGAGCACGTTTTGTGCGTACTGCTGGCCAACATCCAGGTCCTTGAGCCACTGCTCAAGGCGTTCTTTCTCCAAGGTGATTATGGCCCCCTTGGCATCGCGCACCCATTCTCCCTGGGAGGTGGTCAGTTGGGCCTTCAACAGATCGTCTTCTTCCCAGTTGAGGCCCCTTTGCCACGGTTTGGTGTTTTTCAACAGCAGGTTGGTCAGGCTCATCCTGCTGCTCTTAACCCCTTCATGCACAGACCCAAAACCGCCACCGGATGAAATCCGTATTCGGGTAGTACGGACGACCATTATTTTGTCCGGGTCGATGCCCTGTGCGGGATAGTCTTGGCCTGCTTCGACCAGTAAGGCGCGAATCTTTGTCAGTACCTGTTGCTTGGCATACTCGGCCAATGTGGGGATCAGCGCTTGCCACTGTTTGGCCAGTTCGTCCTGTGTGGCCAGGGTGGTGTCGGCTTGATCTTGCAGAGCCTTCTTGTCCGCCGCGCTCAAGCGCTTTTCCCAGTCCGGCCGCCAGTGTTCTGTCAGCAGCCGGTTGCGCGCCAGGAACGGTCCGGCCATATCCACCAACTCCGCCAGCTCCACGCGGCCATTTTTTTCGCTGTCCGATTCATCCTCAGTCAGGCCCAGAATGGTTTCGATGTCGGATTGCTGTTTGTCGAGCAAGGCCTGAATGCTGTCCGCGACAAAATCGTCTGCGATCGGCGCGAACGTGCTACTCAGGTCATCGCCCCACAACCCGGTTTTTCCATGCTGAACCAACAGCGGTAAGCCGCTGGTAAACAATCTGCCGGCGTCTTCGCCGGCATTGATGCGGGCCTTGAGCATGTCATGCAAAGCTTGCAGAGACGCCCACTCTTCAAAGCCCATGTCCGGGGTATATAACACTACCGGGCCAATGCCAGCAGTCTGGGTATTTAGGTTTTTGTGCCCATGGGGCCAATGAGGGGCGACCGGGCTGGAGCCGTCATTGAAGGTCAGGATGAAGCTGCCGGCCATACGCGCCACCTCGGTGCAGGCGGTGGCCACGGTCAATTGATAGGCGCCGGGGCGGTTGCCATGGCTGAAGCTCGCTTCGCGCCGGGCCTGAGTCGGGTAGCGCAGTGCACGGTCAATCAGCAATTTGGCCTGCGGGCTCAGGGTATTGTCGGCTACGCGCAGGCGTGCCTGTACATCCAGGGTTTGGCGTTGGACATCAATCAGCCGGACTTGTGGGCAGACCAGCTCGGGTGCTATTGGCGTACGCCAGTAGGCGGTGACCCGTTCGGCCAGTTGTATTTTCAGCGTGTGAGCCAGGTCCGACAGTGTGCCGGTCTGGTTCAGTTGGTCGGTTTCGCTGAACGCGGTCGCGCTGCGAAAGACACTTTCGGCGAAGGTCTCGACCGGTTTGGCGTCATCTTTTTGAGTGGTGTGATCCTCATCCGTTTCCACTGCGGTGTTGCCCCACAGCAATAAGGTACACACCGCCTCGAGTAATGGGCGGGAGGATTCAAAATGGCGCGCGCCCATGCTGTCGATGCGGTAGCGGTTGACATACAGGCTGTCCAGCCCTGTGCCGTCAGGCAATTGTGCAAAGGTCTCGCTGAGCAGCGACGTCAGCACAGCGTCCAGCGAGGGGTGTTTGTGCTTTTCCAGAACCTGGTCTAGCTGTTGGTTAAGCGAGTTCCACTGCTGTATCAGATGCGTTTGCTGCGCAGTGGTTGGCTGGGTGAGCGGGTCGGGAGATGCCTGCGTCAAGTCAAGGGGCACAGGCATGCGGGCGATCAAGCCCGGGTTGCCCTTGAGCGGCAGTGCCAGCGTGGCACGTACGCCGGCTGCGAGGGTTTCGAACGTGGTGTGGGACGTCTCGAAGGCCTGGTCGATATCGGCCTCTTGCTGGATGAGCTGGGCGTGCAGGCACGTATTGAATACCTGCCCGGTGATCGGCGCATAGCTCAATTTCTGCTCGTTGCGTAACACGCCTCGGGCATGGGCGTGTTCCTTGGCGGCAATGTTGGCGAACAGCAGGTCTCTTTCGGCGCTTCTCACCAGGCGTAGACGCAAGGCATTTTCCATGGACGAGAAACTCTCGAAAAATTCGCCCCCCCATTGTGGGGTATAGAGGACGGTCGGTCGGGGCCCATGCAGGCGCTCGGTGAGTACGAAGCAGCCGTTGAGCGTCGTGGTCCAGTCAGGCTGGCCCGTAGCGTTCAGCGCAATACTGAGTGTGAGCGGCGGTGTGGCGTTGTTCGTGGTTTCGTGGAGTACGCGGTTCTCGATCAATTGCCGGCCTTCGATCAGCACCTGCAGGTGTGACTTGGCCGTGGCCACAGCCGCTTGAGTCTGGGTATCTTCGGGCGCTTTCTTCAGGTTCTGCTCGGCCTTTTCGACCTGTTGCCGTGCATCATTCACCTTCAGGTCCGCCTCCAGCGTAAATACCTCTCGCTGCTTTTGACTCACGGCTGCCAGGACGCTCAGGGCACCGGTGCTTGCGTGGGGCGACGACCAGAACGCCCTGAGCGCGTTCACGTAGAGCGTCTGGCTGTTGAGTTGCAGGTCACTGATTAACGCATTGACTGCCGAGATTTCCAAATCCGCCAGTTCAGTGTCACGTCCGGTGCCGTGGGCCGTTGGATAGAACCCGACGGCTTGGCTGACGCTGCCGGTTTGCGGCTCTTTGGCCAGCTCGGTCGGCAGGTTTTGGGTGGCAATCGTTTCTTGCAGCACCTGTGTCAGGTTACGTGTTCGGGTGATGCGAGGTGCGCTGTCTTGCTCTGTCTGCGAGGGAATGTCGTACTCGTTGAGATAAACCGTATCAGGATTCGGCGGGTTGGCGGGTACCCGTTTCGCTAATCCCTTGCGCAGTTCGTTGGCCATGATGGTCGCCAAGTCCGGCTGGGCGTCCAGCAGGTGCTCGATGGCGGTGATACGGGGCGGCAAGCGGCGTAGCAGGTCCTCGGTAGAGGTCTGGGTTTGTGTAGGCATAGCCTGGGTGTCCTGTAGCGATAAGGTAAACCATACAGAGCAGGGCTCTGCACGCGGATGCCCACACTATTGGCCGCCGAGGGAGTGACGGGCCTACATAACCACTACATGACCGGTTTGCCCAGGCCTGTAGCGCGATGGCCCTTGCATCAGTGAGTCGCGGCCAGGCACATGGCTGGGCTCCCCGGTTGCAGTAACGGGTTGAGCAGCGGCGCCATGCCTTTGAGCACCTGCACCGGCAGCGCTGACGTGAACGTGAACTGTTGAGCGGAGGCGCCCGGCACAAAGGCCGTCAGGGTGCCGAAATGATGTTCGCCGATGTAGAACACAAAAGTGGCAGTGCGGTTGATCGACTTGGAACTGAGGATCCGCCCACCGGCGCCGATGGCTTCGATGCGGTTGTCGCCCGTGCCGGTCTTGCCGCCCATGGCCAGTGGCGTGCCGTCGGCCAGCTTGAAACTGCCGGCGACGCGTTTGGCGGTGCCGGCATCCACTACCTGGGACAAGGTGCCGCGCAGGGCTCTGGCGACCTCGACCGGGATCACCTGCTTGCCCGGCGCCGGGTCGTTGACGAGGCGTGTTTCGTACGGCGTGCCGGCGGCAAACAACAGGCTGTCGATACGCAGCACCTTGGGGCGCACGCCGTCGTTGAGAATGATGCCCATCAGTTCAGCCAAGGCCGCCGGGCGATCGCCAGAGCTGCCGATCGCCGTCGCCAGGGATGGCACCAGGTGATCGAAGGGGTAGCCCACGGCCTGCCAGCGCTGATGGATGTCGAGGAAGGCCTCGATCTCCAGCATGGTGCGGATGCGGCTGTCCCGCGCACTCTGGTGGCGGCTCTTGAACAGCCAGCTGTACACCTCCTGACGCTCGAACTGGCTGGCCTTGACCACCTCGCTGAACGTCGCCTCGGGATGGTTGAGCAAGTAGCCGAGCAACCACAGGTCCAGCGGATGCACCTTGGCGATGTAGCCTTGGTCGGGCAGGTCGTAGGTGCCGGGGCCGTAGTCCCTGTAGAGTTTTTGCAGGCGTTCGTCGGTGAGTTTTTCGTGGGTTTTGACGCCGGCCAGGTGGGAGCGCACGAACAGGTTGAAGCTCGCCTGGCTGGCGTCGGGCAACAGGTAGCGGTGCACGGCGGCCAGGCGGATCGGCGTGGGACGCAAGCTGTCGAGGAAGGTATCGAGGCGTGCCTGGGTGTCTTTCTTCTGGTACTTCTTCCAGAACTTGCGCAGGAAGGTGGTGCCTTCGCGGTCGGCGAAACCGGCGAGGTATTCCTGGCGGCGCGGGTCGTTGTCGTCCTTGAGCAACTCGGCGCTGTTGTTCTCGCCCGAGTAGGTGACGTAGCGCACCACGTCGCGCATCAGGCGAATGAACGGCAGGTTGATCGACTCACGCAGCGCGTCACGCAAGGTGGGACTGCGGCCGTTGTCCTGGCTGCGAAAGTTATGGAAGGTGTGCAGCCCGCCACCGGTAAAAAAGCGTTCGCCGGGGCTGGCCGAGTAGGTGCGATCAAGGGCCGCGTCGAGCATCTTGGCCAGGGATTTGTCCGGTGTTTGGATCAGGTAATCCAGGGCCCAGCGGCTTAGGCGGTCCTGATCCTCCACCGTGACTTTTTTCAACGCGGCAGGCGTTTGCGCGGCGTATTTGTCGTGCAATTCGCTGATGATTTGCAGGTAGGTGGTGAGCACGCGCAACTTGGCGGTAGAGCCCAGTTCCAGCTTGCTGCCTTCGTTGATGTCGAAGGGCTGGTCGGTGTTGTCGGTTTGCACGCGCACCCGTGAGCCATCGGGTGTGAGCTCGAACAGCGTGAAGCTGTAGCGCACTTGTGCGGTGCTGGCGGGGGTGAGCAGGCGCTCGCCGAGCAGGCCGATCTGGCGCGCGTACTCGGGGTCGGCGAGGTGCTTTAGATAGTCGCTGACCTGGCCCTGCAACTGGGCTTGCAGGGTTGTGGTCGCGGAAAGGTCCAGGCGGTCGAGGTCGTACAGCGGCCGGTCGAGCAGGGCGGCGAGGCGGCTGCGGGCGACGCTGATGCCTTTATTGGTTTCAATCGGCTGGATCGTCGGTTGCTGCGCCCAGTCACGGTAAGTGACCTTGCTCGCCAATGCCTGCTTGAGCAAAGCCGGCTCGATCACACCATTCTGGGCCAGCAGGCGCAGGTGGCTGTCGGTCAGTTGCGCCAGTTCGTCGCGACCCTTGGCTAGGTAATGGGATGGCCGGCGCTGGGCGATGATCAACGACAGCACCTCACGCAGCGCCAAGCCTTGTTGAGCATTGACCGGGCCGGTCAGCGCCGCGTTGACCTGGTTGAAATCGGCGCCGTACCACACCCGCAATCCCTCGGCCATGCCGTGCACTTCACCGTGCCCGGGCACTGCCGACAGGGGCACGCTGTTGAGGTAGTCGCGCAGAATATTTTTGCGTGCAGGCAAGGTGTCGGGGCCATCCTGGTACGCGCGCACGGCGGCAGAAAACATTTGGCGCAGCTTTTCACTGCCGGACACGGTCAGGCCATCCGGCGAATGGCGGTATTTCTCCAACTGGGTCGCCAGGGTACTGCCGCCTGCACTTTGGCCGGGCAAGTGCAGCAACTTCGCGACCTGCGACCATGCGGCCTTGGCAAAGCGCGGCCAGTCCACCGCCGGGTTGGCCTGGGGTTGGGCGGGGTCGAGCAAGTCACGGTTTTCGATGAACAGCAGGCTGCTGACCACCAGCGGCGGAATCGCCGCGAAGCTTGAGTACAGTTGTTGCGGGTAGTCGTATTGATACAGCGGCACGGCGCGGCAGTCTGTGATCGAAAGGCCTGCCTGGATTTTTTCCGTGTAGGGCACGAACAGGCCTTTGTTGGCGTAACTCATCAGCTCAGGCGAGAACCGCACCTGGGCATCAATCACGTAACCGCGTTTGAGCAGGCGTGGCAGGAAGGTGCCGAGGTCGCTGTAGCCCAGGCGGCGATCGAAGGGGCCCGCGCCGGGGTAGACGATGGCGTCACTGGCGCCAGGTTTAATCTCGAAGGTGAGGTCGTCGGCAAGACGGCTGAGTTCCCGGGCTTGCAGGGCGGAGGTGCGCATCTCTTTGTTGGCGGCAAAACCGAGGGCAATCAGGGCCATCAGCATGATCAGCCAGAACACTCGCCACCCGTAGCGAGGCCGGGGTTTGTTTTCAGGTAAAGGCGCTGGGTCCGAACTGCCTTGTAGTTTCGCAGCCTCTGTCGATTCGGTATGCCACAGTGCGCCCATAGTCGATTGATCCCTTCACGCAGATTGATCGGACGTGTTCAAAGCGTAGTCGCTGGGCGCTCGCTGCGAGAAAAATGTGATCGGCCCGTCAACTATATGAAGTGCACGGGCTGCGGCGTTTTGCCGCCCGGAGCAGGTAAGATACTCCTGTAAAATGGCGTTTGAGCGGGTTCTTCCCCTAAATTGCCCCTTTTTTATAGTGAAAGGCTCTGGCCTGAGCTTTTTATACTGCATGCCCCCGCTGATCTTGCCCGGCAAGAAGGGCCCGTCCACACGGCGGCCCCGGTCTCGGCAAGGGGGCAGGCTTACCGGCTTGCCCCCCGCAGACTCAGGTGGGCAATCCAATAACAAAATGAGGTTGTACCCCTATGCCAGTCGGCAACCCACTGCCCCATGGCGAGACCGCTCAAGGCGGCCCGCTCAAACGCGAACTCGGTGAACGGCATATCCGCCTGATGGCCCTCGGTGCCTGTATCGGTGTGGGCCTGTTCCTCGGCTCGGCCAAGGCCATCGAGATGGCCGGCCCCGCGATCATGCTGTCGTACATCATCGGCGGCCTGGCGATCCTGGTGATCATGCGTGCCCTGGGCGAGATGGCGGTGCACAACCCCGTCGCCGGTTCCTTCAGCCGTTATGCCCAAGACTACCTCGGCCCGTTGGCGGGCTTTCTCACCGGTTGGAACTACTGGTTCCTGTGGCTGGTGACCTGCGTCGCCGAAATCACCGCCGTGGCGGTGTACATGGGCGTGTGGTTCCCCGACACCCCGCGCTGGATCTGGGCCCTGGCGGCGTTGATCAGCATGGGCACCATCAACTTGATTGCGGTCAAGGCGTTTGGTGAGTTCGAGTTCTGGTTTGCGCTGATCAAGATCGTCACCATCATTGCGATGGTCATCGGCGGCGTCGGCATCATCGCGTTCGGCTTCGGCAATGACGGCGTGGCGTTGGGGATTTCCAACCTGTGGGCCCATGGCGGCTTCATGCCCAACGGCGTGCAGGGCGTGTTGATGTCCTTGCAAATGGTGATGTTCGCCTACTTGGGCGTGGAAATGATCGGCCTCACCGCCGGTGAAGCGAAGAACCCGCAGAAGACCATCCCCAGCGCGATCGGCTCGGTGTTCTGGCGCATCCTGCTGTTCTATGTGGGCGCGTTGTTCGTGATCCTGTCGATCTACCCATGGAACGAAATCGGCACCCAGGGCAGCCCGTTCGTGATGACCTTCGAACGCCTCGGCATCAAGACCGCCGCCGGCATCATCAACTTCGTTGTGATCACCGCCGCGCTGTCCTCCTGTAATGGCGGCATCTTCAGCACCGGGCGCATGCTCTACAGCCTGGCGCAGAACGGCCAGGCGCCGGCGACCTTCGGCACCACGTCCAGCAATGGCGTGCCACGCAAGGCCTTGCTGCTGTCGATCTTCGCGTTGCTGTTGGGCGTGTTGCTCAACTACCTGGTGCCAGAAAAAGTCTTCGTGTGGGTGACCTCCATCGCCACCTTTGGTGCGATCTGGACCTGGCTGATGATTCTGCTGGCCCAGCTCAAGTTTCGCAAAAGCCTGAGCCCCGCCGAGCAGGCCGGGCTCAAGTACCGCATGTGGCTGTACCCGGTCAGCTCGTACCTGGCCCTGGCGTTCCTGCTGCTGGTGGTGGGCCTGATGGCCTACTTCCCGGACACCCGCATAGCCCTGTATGTCGGCCCGGTCTTCCTGGTGCTGCTGACTGTGCTGTTCTACGTGTTCAAGTTACAGCCGTTGAACGCAGGCCAAGGCGCCCCGCGTTCGGCCTGACGCTTAATTCACTTGCTGGGCCAGTTGTGCTGCTTCGGTCAACTGGCGCACCAGGCGATTGCGCTCGGCAATCTCAAGCTCTACCAGGGATTGCCGACGATCGAGGTAGATATCCGAACGTCTGTACACCACCTCCTCGTTCAGCCTGTTCAGTTTGTAGCGCGCTACGTTTTCGATGGTCGAGAAAGGCTCAGGGTAACTGCGGGCCAGATACTCGATCCAGAACTCTTCCGTCAGCAATGAGTTCTGCGCCGCCTGGGTGCCGCTCAGCGCCTGCAAGGTAATGCGTGCCTGATTGATGTCTTGCTCATCGACCCAATCCTCCACGGAATAGAGCATTTCCTCGCGCCCAATGGGCAAGTTGAATTCTTCGCGAAAGCACATCCGGTAGTACAACTTGATCTCTGCATCGTCCACCTCCAGACCCGCCATGCGCCGGTCCTGGATATGCGCGTCGGCCAGTTGATCGACCTGGCGCAGGTAGAACAGGCTTTTCGCCAACGCCAGCAACTCGCGGTCTGCCTGGTTGCTGCTGGCCTGGGTGCGTGCTTGATGCACCTTGTGTACGATCTCCATATCGATAAATACCAGGATGGCGCCATCGCCGCAGGTGCCGTCGGTATAGGTGCTACGGAAGACCCGGTCGCGTAGCTCGGTCGATTCGCCCATGGCATCGAGCAACTGCCATACCCTTTGGGTGAGGGCTTGCCGAGTGTCTTGGCTGGACCGGTACGAGAACGATTGGGTCAGGTCGCGCAACACTCGGAACGCGTCTTCTGGTCGCGCACCCTCATGCCGTAGCAATTGATCCCATAGCGCCTGCCGTTGCGCATGTCGAGCGTTGGGGATACCGGCCAGCCAAAAGCTGACGTCGTTGCTTGTCGCCGGCTGATGCAGTTCACCCGGTAGCAGGCCACCCAGGGCAATGCCGGTGCGATCGCGATAGTCGCGAATCCGGCCCAGCGTCTGTTCGCTCAAAGGGTTGTCGTGCAGCACGGTGTGAAGGTTGGTAGGGCCCATGCGCACGTCGGAAAACACCGCCTCGGGCACTGTGGTCAGACGGTTTTCCTGCAGCATCAAATGGCGCAACGTGCTGCGGCGTTCGGCCCCGATGGGCCACTGGTCGATATGGGTCTGGCGTAGCGACAGCACCTGCAGGCGCGTCATCTGCGAAACGTCCGGCGTCAGGCCCAGAGGGTTGCCGTCCAGGTAGAGGCCCTCCAATCGCGTGAGGCCGGCCAGGCGCTGACGAGACTCCGGTGTCAGCACGATCAAGTTGTCGCTCAAGTCCAGTTGTTGCAGTTGCGTCATCTGGGTGAGGCTGGTGGGCAGGTCATTGAGCATGCAGTCGAGCTTTAAATGAGTCAGTCCGATAAATTTGCTCAGGAAGGCGTTGCCCGTCGGCGGAAAGGAATCACTAACGATCCGCAGGTATTCAATGTGCTCGAAGCCACGGGTGCCCAGCATGAAGTCGGGGTCGGGCAGGCTGTTGCCGTCCAGGCGCAGCACCAGTTGATGGGAGTCGAAAAGCCCAGTCTCGTTGTCGTAGGCTGCACGGGTTTCGTGGCGCCAGGCACGCAGGATGCGCTCGGCCATTAGGCGGCGTCGCCCGTAGTTCCAACCCTCCAGGTAGATCGCAGGGTCGATCGCCTGGTCGTCCACCGGCTGGGGCGTGTCGATCCAGCGCTGCAGTTCGAACTCCAGGGCCTGGTACTCGGCCTTGCGTCGCTCCAGTTCGATCAACGCGGCGGGTTCGTTCATGCCCAGCGAGTTAATCAGATCCCGGGCGTCGGCGACGCTGAAGCTGGGGTAGATCTCGCGCACCTTGCTCACCAGGTCCACCGGCTGGTTGCCACCGAACGGCCACAGGCTGCGCAGGGTAAACGGGTAGACGATGAATGAAGTGTCCACGCGCATCGGCGGCTGCAACCACGCCGGGATATGCGTCAGCCCCAGCAGGGCCTTGATGGCCACGCGTTGGCCCAGGGCCAGGTCGGCAATGGCGTGCCGTAGCGCTTTCGGCTCGGCACCCTCCTCCACACCCAGTGCACGGCACTCGGCATCGTCGAGGGTCAGGACCACGGCGCCGAGCAGGTCGCGGGTGCCGTCGGGCTGCTCATTGAGCCGATGACCGTCGCGATCATGGGACTGGTAGCCGCCGTCGATCTTCACCAGTGTGCGGCGGTCGGTGGCACCCGTTTGGCCGGCGCGGGCCAACAGCGGGCCGGCGAGGCTGGCGTCACGCACTTCCAGGCGCAGGCTCAGTGGCCAGCCGGGTACATCCTTGAGCAGGTGCAGCATGATTTTTTCGCTGTCGGGGTTGGCCAGGGTACTCAGGTAAAGGCCTTCGTAGGCGCGGTTCAAACGCATATCGTCAGCAGTGAGTCGGACCTGTTCGGCCAGGCGCAAACCCACTTCGTCGCGCTTATGCAATTGCTTGAGTTCGTTGGGGCTCGATTGCCCGATAATCGCCTTTACCGCGCTGACGGGCAGTTGCGGGAAGTGCGCGTGCAGGCGCCGTTCCAGGCTCGTCGCGCCTTGCTCGCTCTGGGCGTAGAGGATGTCGAACAGTTGCGCCCGTTCGCGCCAGGCGTACTCAGCGATTTTCTTCGACAGTTTGAACAGGCGTTCCTCCTGTGAGGTGGGCAGTTCACCCAGCAGCGCGCGGCAGACCTGATCGTTCAAAACAATACGGGTGAGGGGCTCCAAGCCTCGGCTCTGCGCTTCGGTCAATTGAATGCGTTCGCTGCTGGCCCCGCTGCTGGCCGGGTAGCGCTGGATCACTTGGCCTTGCGCGTTGATGATCTCCAAGGCATGGCTGTGGGGCCAGGCCGGCAAGCTGGTGACCAGCAGCAGTTGCAGGGAAGGCCGCGCATTGCGCGTGGCCGAGTAGACACTCATGGCCTGGATGAACTGCAGGATCTCGCGCTCGATGTGAAAGCGTTTGCTGGTGTCCTGCAACAACGGCGGTGGTGGCAGCCCGCTGCTGTGCACCTCTCGCAACGCCTGCGCCGGCGTGTCGGTGAGGCGCATGATCTGTGCGGCGGTGGTTTGGTCGACGTGATAGTGGGCGGGGCCCAGGCGATAAAACAGGCGGTGATCGTCCCAGGTCAGCGGGTTTTCACTGGACAGGCGCCAGGCACCCTGGCGGTTATGTTCCAGGCGCGGGGTATCGACGCCGACTTTTTGCGGGTGCTTGAGCCGCCACTTGCGCAGCCGGTTGTCGTAGACGATCGGGTACAGCGAGCCATACAGCGGCAGCAACTGTTGGCCTTCCCACTGATAGAGGCCCAGGGCGTCGGGCTTGAGGTCATGGGGCAGCACCACGCTTTGCTCATACTGGCCAAGCGACTGGTCCAGCGGGCTGACCTGTCCTTCAGGGCTGCGTCGGGTGCTCATCAAGTCGCCCAGGGTGTCGCGCAAGCCTTGGGCATCGCTGGCGCTGTTCATCCCCAGTTTCAGGCGCTCGCCGGGTTGCAGGACCGAGCCCACGGCCAAGTAGAGACTGTCAATGGCCGGTGACACCGGGATCGGCCCGGCGTTGCGCATGTCGTAGGCCTCATAGTGGCCCTGGCCGTAGTGCAGCAGTTCCACGGTGGTGTCATCGGGACCGCTGGAGACATAGCGATCGGCCGGGGGGCCATTGCTCACCTCGGTGACCACAAAGTCGCGCTTGCAGGTGCTGCGCAACAGGCTGGCGATGAAATCGCGTGCCCATAGGTCGGTGTCCGGGTTGTAGGCCCGAGGGTGGTAGAGGCCGTCGATCACGATGTCGATGCGCAGGGCGGTGCGATGGTGTTCGAGGTTCTCCCGCACCGCCTGGGGCAGGCTGGCATCGCGCAGGAAGGCGGCTTGTTGGTTGGCATCGAGGGGCGTTTGCAGCAACAGTTGTTGCAGGTTGGCCGAGGTCAGGGGCGGGTAGAGCCCGCGCAGTTTTTTCAGTAGTGGTGTGACGGTCACCAACGGTGGGGGCACCTGGATCGGCAGCCACTGGCGTGCGCTGTCCTCAACAGGGACTTCGTCGCGGGCATAACCGTCGTAGCGCGTCATGGCGGTAAACAACGGGTGGCGGTGGGTTTTTGCCAGTTCACTGATTTGCACGCGCAGGCGCGCAATGCGTTGAGCCACGGTCAGGTGTGGGCTGCCTTCCTTGCCGAGCAGTGAGGTGGCGGGTTGCTGGTTCAGGATCAATTCGAACAGCTGTTCCTGAGTGTGCGCGGAGGTGAGGGGATCGGTCAGTCCGCCGTAGGTGCCATCGTCACGACGCATCAATTCGACGGTGTGGGAGAGGCCATTCTCGCGGGCGGCATAACGTTCGATCAGCACGCCGCGCTGGTCGTGCACGTTAATACACGCATCGACCGGCCAGGCGGGCACTTGGGTCAACAGGCACAACACGGTGCCATCGGCGTGGGGCGGCATATGCCCGCGTCTTGAGAAGTCCTTGATCAACTGCTCGATGACTCGGTCGGCCTGCAGGCGCCGGACCCCTTCGGTGAGGTTGACGGGTGCGGGGTCGCCGGCCCACACGCGATCCAGGGTGGTGCGGTCGGCGGCGGTGCTGCGTAGCATCCTTTCCATCTCGATACGGGGCACGGCCGTGGAGCCGTCGGGCAACATGCGCTCGGCCAGTTGGATGTCCGAAAGGGTGTGGGCGTTGTGCAGGTCCAGGGTCCAGGCTTGCAGCGCCGGGTCGAACAGGATCGGTGGGGCAAAGCGGCCGGCGTTTTCGAGCTTGAGCACAAAGCGCATGCTCTGCGCGTCATAGCTGACCTCCACGACGTGGCGCTCCTGATCTTTTTGCAGCCACGCGTATTGTTTACTGTCGACCTGGTACACCCCTTGGGCGTTGGCGATTTGGCCGTCGAGCAGGTGCTGATCAAGGATCGCATAGGGGCCGATATCCGGCTTCCAAAGGGCGTGGCTGCCGTCGGCATGGGTCACTTTGCGCGGGTTGCCCAGTTGGTGCAAAAGGCGTGTCATGCGCTGGTTGTGCACACGGCCGGCGGTGGTGATCAACAGGCCATTGATGGCCAAGTCGGCAATGTCCGCCAGGGCAGACGCAAACTCACTGGCTTCGCCACGCGCCGCTTCGTTGATGCCGATGATCACGCTATAGGCCAGGCTGCCGAACACCGCCACTTGCATCACGCGATTCAGCCCGGTGACGCCGCCGGGCATGGGCGTGAGCAGCAGCTCCAAGACTTCCCGGGCCATGGCCGCGACGCCATCGATCAGGGCCTGCAAGTCACGCTCCGAACGACGGGTGGCCAGGGTCGAGAGGTTGGCCTGGTAGCGCTGCACCTCACGGTAGGTGCAGGCTTGCACCAGGGACTCCTTGCGACCGTGCTTGGGGTCGGGGGTAAAGCGCAAGCCATCAAGGGCACGTTGCGGGAACAGGCGGTGGAAGGTGTCGTAGAGGAAACCGGCTACGGGGCTCAGGCCTACCGGGCGTGGCGCATCCTTGAGCAGTTGCTTGAATCCGTGCATTTCAGCCATCGGCAACTGGCGGGCGAACCAGCCCAAGTCCCCTTCGCTGTGGCTGGTCTTGAGTTGCTGCATGAACGCCGCGTGCGCGGCGTTGGCGTCGCGGTGGTAACGCAGGGCGCCCCCAGGTCGGAAGGGGAAGTATGACAGCACCCCGTGGGCGGCGACGCGGATCAGCAGCAGCGGTACCGGCACGGTTTGCCCTGACGGTACGAACGGCACGGCAGGCAACACGGTGATCCCGGTGCTCATGCCCAGGGTGTCGAAGGGCAGGGCCGGGCCGCTGCCGTCGAGGGCGGCGTTGAGGCTGGCAAGAAGGTCGCGGGTCACGCCAGTGTGGGCGCGGTTGCGGTACGCCTCCAGCGCTTCAAAGCGCAGGCAGGCCTCGCTGCTCGCTTGCAGCAGGCCCTGCAATTTGCCGCCCTGGCCCAAGGCGGTTTGCAGGCGCTTGTCGAGTTGACCGCCCAGGTCCAGGTCACGGGCAATGGCGATGAACTGGCTGACGGTCAGTTGAAGGTTGTCTGCGCCACTCAGGTAAGACGATTCGACAAATGTCTGCCCTGACGCCTGAGGCTGGGACGTGGCGAAATCGAAGTTCAGGCAGGCGGCGTCCCACAGCGATAACGTGGAGACATGGGGGCGATATTTCCATTCGTCGTAGGCACGGCGAAAGCGGCTGCGGTGAGTCCCATTGAGGTGAGCGCTGGCGCGGGGTTCCCAGGGCAGTGGCGGTTGCAACTCTTCGAGGTAGCGGGTGTGCAGGAATAGGTTGTGCGGGTCCAGGCCGCCGATGCGGTTGCGCAGCTGAGTCGTGCCGTCGGATTGGAAGGCTTGGAGCAGGGCCGCATTTTCGCGGTCCACCGCCTTGATCGCCTGGTGGGCTTCGCGTTGCAGCCTGACGTAGTCCCGTTGCTCCTGTGGGGTCAGGCTGCTCATCGTCCGCGCCAAGGTTTCGCGGATCATTTCCAGGGCTTGCTGGCGGGCCCAGGATTCACTGGATTGCAGGTTGCCCGACAAGCCATTGAGCAGTAGATGGGTAGGCATGGGGCCATGTCCTTTCACGGGTTAAGTGGAAGGCAATGGAAGCATCTGGCCCCTACCGTTGGGCGCTAGCTATGTAGCGCGGCGCGGGGTTGCCGGTCCAGGCGCTTGATCAACTCCAACCAGGCTGCGAGGCCGGCCATCAGCAACGCGCCGATCACGGCGGTGGTCAACTGCATGGCGACGGCGTCGTTGGCCATGGCGTTGATCATGTCCGCCAGGGGCGCCAGTACCACCCCCAGGCAAAACACTTCCAGGGAATAACGGCCCATGCGGCAGATTTCGCCGGCCACGCGGTTCTGCGTCCAGCCGGCACCCGGCAACAGCTTGGCGGTGACGTATGCCAGCGCGAGGAAATGCACCAGGCGCACCGGTGACAGGTCGGTCTTGCTGATGGGGTACAGCCAGTTGCTGAGCGCCGCCGGCATCCACGCATCGTGGATCTCGGGCCAGCGCCACGACAGGGTGATCACCCCGGCCACCAGCACGTAGACCGCCGAAGCAACAAACAGTGGCTGACGCAGCAAGGGCCGGGTTTCGGCGGTTTTAGGCCGCTGGCTGTAGATCGCCGCCGCGCCGCCCAGCACAAACAACAGCTGCCAGGTGACCGGGTTGAAGTACCACACACCGTCGCTGATCGCCCGCAGGTTCCAGCCCATCCACGGGGCCAGCAGGTAGATCGCCAGTGACACCGCCACCACGGCCTCGACTTTGCGTACCAGCATCGGCAGCACCAGCGGCAACCCCGCCAGTAACACGATGTACAGCGGCAGTGGGTCCATCAGGTTGGGCTTGAAGCGCAGCAGCAACTCGTCGGTGAGAGCTTGTTGCGGGTGGGTGACGAAGTGCGTCAGGCCCATTTCCTCGACCAGGTCACGGGTTTCCACATGGCTGTTGGCGAAGAACACGATGCCCATCAGCAAGGCCAGCAGGAAGATATGCACCACGTACAGCACCCAGGCGCGGCGCAGGATTTTCAGGCAGGCCATCCAGTAGCCGTCGCGCTGCATGATCTTGCCGTACGCCAACACGGCGGCAAAACCGGCGAGGAACACAAACACCTCGGCGGCATCGCTGAAACCGATGTTGCGCAAGGTGATCTGGCCCAGGGGATTGTGGGGGACGTGATCCCAGAATATGAAGATCAACGCCAGGCCCCGAAAAAAATCGATGCGCGGGTCGCGTCCGTTCGGCATGGCTACAAGCTCTTGAACAAAGTGTTTAGTAATGACAGGCGAGCGCGGGTGTAGTCGTACGCCGCACGTCGGGCGGGCGCAGGTTGGCGGTATTTGTAAGCAATTGCAAAGGTTGGGTATTACTGAATGTCTCTAGACATCAATGATGACCAGCGTGCCATGGCTGCCCGCAAGTACCGCATGGGCGATACCGGCTTCCACGAGGTACATCTGGCCGGCGCCTACCCTGATCTCGCTGTTGCCGATGCTCAAGCGCAACTGACCATCGATCACCAGTAACCCTTCGTTGTAGGCATGGGTTTCCTCCTCGTGAGCCTGTTCGTCCATGCGCAACACCTTGATCCGCGCCGGGCCGACCTGGCCCAGGCGCGTGGATTTCCAGCTGTCGGGCAGTTGCCCGGCGATGGCGGCGAAGTCCAGTAACGGCATGTGAAGTTCCTTGTTTCAACGATGCCGTCGGTGGTCCGGTTCAGCGATAGGGGTTGGGGTATTGATGTTACGCAGCGCTGGCTTCATGGGGCTCAAAACTGTCGGCCCGCGCCATCTGCCACATCCGCGAATAAAACTCGCCATTCACCTCGCCGGTCAACAACTCGCCGGGCTTGAGGAACACATGCAACTGCGAGAACAACTTGATCTCGGTCGCCGACATGCGCCGCACCAGATGCTTGGCCGACAGCTGCGAGGGGTGATCCAGGCCCGCCGCGGCGAGCATTTCCGCCAAGGCCTTGAGTGTGTTGCGGTGGAAGTTGAACACGCGCTGGGCTTTGTCCGGCACCACCAGGGCGCGTTGGCGCAGTGGGTCTTGGGTGGCAACGCCGGTCGGGCATTTATTGGTGTGACAGCTTTGCGATTGAATGCAGCCGATGGCAAACATAAAGCCGCGCGCCGAGTTGGCCCAGTCGGCGCCGATGGCCAGCACGCTGGCGATGTCGAAGGCGCTGACGATCTTGCCGCTGGCGCCTAGCTTGATCTTGTCGCGCAGGTTCAGGCCCACCAGGGTGTTGTGCACGAACAGCAGGCCTTCGCGCAGTGGCACGCCGATATGGTCGGTGAACTCCACGGGCGCGGCGCCAGTGCCGCCTTCCTTGCCGTCCACCACAATGAAGTCCGGGAGGATGCCGGTTTCGAGCATGGCCTTGGCGATGCCCATGAATTCCCATGGGTGACCCAGGCAGAACTTGAACCCCACCGGTTTGCCGCCGGACAGTTCGCGCAGTTGGGCGATGAACTGCATCAGTTCGATGGGCGTGGAGAAGGCACTGTGGCGTGACGGCGAGATGCAGTCTTCGCCCATCATGATGCCGCGGGTCTCGGCGATTTCCTGTGTCACCTTGTGCTTGGGCAGGATCCCGCCATGGCCGGGTTTGGCGCCCTGGCTCATCTTGATTTCGATCATGCGCACTTGCGGGTTCTGCGCCTGTGCGGCGAAGCGTTCCGGGTCGAAACGGCCGTCGCTGGTGCGGCAGCCGAAGTAGCCGCTGCCCAGTTCCCAGGTCAGGTCGCCGCCGTTTTCGCGGTGGTAGGGGCTGATGCTGCCTTCGCCGGTGTCATGGGCGAAGTTGCCGAGCTTGGCGCCCTGGTTCAGCGCACGAATCGCGTTGGCACTCAGCGAGCCGAAGCTCATCGCCGAGATATTGAACACCGATGCTGAGTACGGCTGCGTGCACTGCGGGCCGCCGACCATCACGCGGAATGCGCTGGGGTCGCTGAGCGGCGCCGGGCGCATGGAGTGGCCGATGAATTCGAAGCCCGACTGGTACACGTCGATCAAGGTGCCGAAGGGTTTGTCCGCCGTCTCGTTCTTGGCGCGTGAGTAGACCAGCGAGCGCTGGGCGCGGGAGAAGGGCAGGGCGTCGCTGTCGGATTCGAGCAGGTACTGGCGGATTTCCGGGCGGATGGCTTCTACCAGATAACGGATATTGCCCAGGATCGGGTAGTTGCGGCGTACCGCGTGGGGGCTTTGCAGCAGGTCGAACAGACCGATCAGGCTCAGCACGCCCGTGACGAGGGTAATAGGCCACAGCCAGTCATGTTCGATAAAGGGGAGGCTGGCGAGGGTGAAAATGACACACACGGCAAAGAAGGCGTAACGACTCAGCAGGGACAGACTCATACGTTTTTCCTTGGTTTCACTCATCAGGACCTGTAGGCGCCCGGCAAGCCGGGCTCCTACGGGGCTCAATCAGGCGTTTTGCGCCTGTAGAAAGATCGAGAACAGCTCCGACTGGGATTTGATCCCTAGCTTGCTGTAGATGTGTTTCTTATGGACTTTCACGGTTTCAACAGAGATTTCCAGCTTACGAGCGATTTCCTTGCTGGAGCAACCGCTGAGCATCAAGCGGCCTACATCCAGCTCGCGGGCGGTGAGTTGCGCGCCCCAATCATCATTCTGGATCGGCGGCTGCGGGGTGCTGACCTGGTTGAGTTCATAGGGCAAGCGTTGGCGCAGCAGGCTCAGCACCCAGGGTTGAATCAGCGACAGCAGGGCAATCTGCGCCTGGTCGAAACGCTGCTTCAAACCCAACGACAGGCATAGCGTACGCCCATCCGGCAGATGGCAATTAAATTGGATTTCATCTGCGACCACGTTAAGGCGGAAGTAGCGCTGGTAGTACTCGGTGAGTTCGAAGTGCTCCGGCGCGACTTCCGCCAGTCGAAACAAGCCGGTGCGCGAGTGTTCGCGGCTGGCAATGTAGAAGGGGTCGAGCAGGTACAGGCCATTGAGGTAGTCCTGGAACAGCTGGTCTGGCGTACCGTCGGCACCGGGGCATTCGGCGAACACCAGGGGGCGGTGTTCGCTGCTGAATAGCAACACCACCCAACTGTCGAAGGGCACGTATTGGTCCAGCAAGCGGACAAGCTGAGTCCAGAAGTTGGGCTGGTCGAGGGCGTCTATCATTTGCCCCACCGCGCGGTGCCAGGCGATGTCCTGCAGCGACATGGTCATTGATCTACCCCTAACGTGTTACCCCGGCCGCGTAATTCCCTGGCGGGTATTGGCTGCGCATACTGCGACACAGATAAAGAACAAGGAATACCCATGAAGGTCGAATTCGCCCAACTGGCCGGTCGTGATAACGACACAGCTTACAACCTTGAGCGCGCCCTGGCGGCAATCGTTGCCTGCGCCGACGATACGCAACTGATCGTATTCCCGGAAACCCACCTGACGGGCTTTCCCTCGGCTGAAACCGTCGCCGACATCGCCGAGCCCCTGGATGGCCCCACCGTGAGAGCCGTTATCGAGGCGGCTCGCGCGCGCAACATTGCGGTGGTGATCGGTATCGCCGAGAACGACGGCGGCCAATTCTATAACACCACCTTGCTGATCACCCCCGAAGGCATTGCCTTGCGCTATCGCAAGACTCACCTGTGGCCATTAGAGCGTGGCGTGTTCAACCCGGGCGACCGTTACCCCACCTGTGTGTGGAACGGTATGCGCGTCGGCCTGCTGATCTGCTACGACATCGAGTTCCCGGAAACCGCCCGCGCCCTGGCGCAAACGGGCGCTGAATTGCTGATCGTCACCAACGGCAACATGGACCCTTACGGCCCCACGCACCGTACCGCGATCATGGCGCGTGCCCAGGAAAACCAGGTGTTCGCGCTGATGGTCAACCGCGTGGAAGAGGGCGACGGCGGCCTGGTGTTCGCCGGTGGCAGCGCCTTGGTCGACCCGTTCGGTACGTTGCTGTTCGAAGCCGGGCGTGACGAAGGGCAATTCACGGTCGAGCTGGATCTCGACCAACTGGAGGCGGCGCACAAGGACTACCGCTACCTCGACGACCAGCGCATGAAATTGCCCGGCGAGGTGATCGAGCGCAGCGATGGGACGCGTGAGCTGCTGATCCCGAAAAACTGACACAACCCCTGTAGGCGCTGTACACCATAACAATTAGTGCATCCGCTTCATCGACTTCAGTTCTGCCATAAATCTAATAAATCAGCGGAGAATCGCTCATGGCTCGTTTGCAACGCACCCTGTCGTTAGGGTCGGTGGTGCTGTTTGGCATCGCCTATATGACGCCGATCATTGTGCTCGGCACCTTCGGCATCCTGGCGCAATCCACCGCCGGCATGGTCCCCGCCGCTTACCTCGCCGCCCTGGTGGCGATGTTCTTCACCGCCATGAGCTACGGGCGCATGGCTTCGGCCTTCCCGGTGGCCGGTTCCGCCTACAGCTATGTGCGCAAGGCGATCAGCCCCAAATTGGGATTCATCGCCGGTTGGGCGGTGTTGCTCGACTACCTGTTCCTCCCGATGGCGATCTGGTTGATCGGCGCGGCATACCTGCATTCGGCATTCCCCGCCGTGCCGCAGTGGGTCTGGGTGCTGGCGTTCATCGGCATCACCACGGCGATCAATATCATCGGCCTGAAACTCGCCAACGGCATCAACGCGCTGCTGATGCTGGTGCAGTTTCTGGTGCTGATTGCGTTTGTCGCGTTGTGCATCCACTACATCGGTGGCGATGCGAGCACGCCGCTGTGGACGATCACGCCGTTCTTCAATGGCCAGATGCAAATGCCACTGATCACGAGCGGGGCTGCGATTGCCTGTTATTCGTTCCTGGGCTTTGACGCGGTCAGTACCCTCACCGAAGAGACCCGCGACCCACGCCGCACCATTCCCCGGGCGATCATGCTGATCACCTTGATCGGCGGGCTGATCTTCGTCGGTGTGTCGTATTTTGTGCAGGTCGCGCATCCGTCGTTCGAATTTGCCGATGTGGATTCGGCGGCCTACGAGATTGCGCGCAACATCGGTGGCGACCTGTTTGTGTCGATCTTCCTGATCGGCCTGATCGTCGGCCAGTTCGCCTCGGGGCTTTCGGCCCAGGCCAGTGGTTCGCGCTTGTTGTTTGCCATGGGCCGCGACGGCGTGTTGCCCAAGTCGTTCTTCGGCACCTTGCATGCGCGTTTCGGCACGCCGGTCAACAGCATCCTGCTGTGTGCAGTCGTGGCCTTGCTGGCGCTGAAGCTGGACGTGACCACCTCTACCTCGTTCATCAACTTCGGTGCGTTCCTGGCGTTCAGCCTGGTGAACCTCTCGGTGATCTTTCACTACTGGATCGGGGCCAAGCAGCGCGGCGTGCGGGAACTGATCCTGTTCCTGGTGTTCCCGGCCATCGGCCTGCTGGCGGATCTGTGGTTGATGGTCAGCCTCGATCACCTGGCGATCTACCTGGGCCTGGTGTGGTTGGCGATCGGCCTGGTTTACCTGGGTGTGCTGACGCGCGGATTCTCGCAACAGCCACCGGAAATGGACTTTCAGGAAACCGCATAGAAGCTGTGGGCCTATTCTTATTGCAATCGGTTCTCGTTTGGGCGCATGATTTGTGTTACTGTGTAACACATTAAATGCACCCAGACGCCCCGGAGGCCTTATGAAAGCTGGTATCCATCCCGACTACCGCACCGTGCTGTTCCATGACACCGCCGCCGACGTGTTCTTCCTGATCGGCTCCACCGCCGACAGCGATCGCACCCACACCCACAGCGACGGCAACACGTACCCGTATATCCCGTTGGACGTTTCCAGCGCCTCGCACCCGATCTACACCGGCCAACAGCGCAAGACCCAGGCCGAAGGCCGGATCGCCGGGTTCAACAAGCGTTTCGCTTCGTTTGGCTCGACCCCGAAAAAAGCCGAGGCGTGACTATCACGTGCTTCACCTCGAAGGCCGCTCCGGTTTCTGGAGCGGCTTTTTTTGCGCTGATATCGTAAAGCCATTATTTTGCAAAAAACCGACTAAACTCCTCAGTAATAGCCAGGAAGGCAGGACCGGACCCTAAGGAATGCACACCGACGATCCGAGGTGTCCCATGGGAGAGTCAGTTACATTTACCGATGCCAGACGTGCCGTGGTGCTGTTGATCGACGCCCACCCCGACGTGCTCCAACGCCTTACGCAACTGCTGCAACTGGAACCCTTCGACCTGCACAGCGCCACGTGCGCTGCCGATGCCCTGGCCATCCTGGCCAGCCAACCCGTCGACCTGGTGATGAGCGCCGCGCGCCTGCCGGACATGGACGGCGCCTCATTGCTCGCGCATGTCCACCAGCATTACCCCCACACCGTGCGCATTCTGCTGACAGGCGAGACCGACCTGACGCTGATCGTAAAGGCCATCAACGAAGGTGAAATCTACCGGTACCTGAGCAAGCCCTGGAAGGATGAAGAATTGTTGCTGGCGCTGCGCCAATCCCTGGCCCATCAGCATTCCGAGCTGGAGCGCCTGCGCCTTGAACAACTGATCCAGCAGCAGAACGACGAACTCAAGCAGCTCAACGCCACCCTGGAAAAACGCGTGGCCGCGCGCACCAGCGAGCTGCAGCAAACCGCCGACATGCTCGATCTGGCCTACGAAGAGCTCAAGCACAGCTACGCCACCGGCACCGAAGTGTTTTCGCTGCTGGCCAACCTGCGCCTGCCGCGCACCAAACAGACCAACCGGCAGATTATCGAACTGGTGCGCACCTGGTGTGTGGCCCATGGCGTGGACTCCGCCAGCAACCGCGACCTGACCATGGCCGCCGCGCTCTACAACATCGGCAAGCTGAGCTGGAGCGACAGCATGATGGCGTCGCCCTCGGACCTGCTGCACAGCAGCGACCGTGAACGCTATCGCGCCTACGCCACCCAGAGCGAGTCGCTGCTGATGACCCTGGAGCCGATGAAAGACGCCGCGCGGCTGATCCGCCATCACCAGGAACGCTGGGACGGCAGCGGTTTCCCTGACCACCTCAAGGGTGAAGCGATTCCCGCCGGCTCGCGTTTGCTGAAACTGGCGGTGGATTTTATCGAACTGCAAAAAGGCCTGATCCTGGAGCGGCAGATGAACAGCGACGAAGCGCTGCTGTACATCCGCAAATACGCCGGGCGGCTGTATGACCCGGTGATGGTCGAAGACTTTGTGCTGGTCTGCGCCACTTACCTCAATGACGTGACGTTGGGCGACCCCAACGTCAAAGTGCTCGGCACCCGGGAACTGGCGGAGGGCATGGTGCTGGCGCGCAATCTCAATGCGGACAACGGCATGCTGCTGCTCAATGCCGGCAAGGTGTTGAACCTGCCATTGGTGGATAAGTTAATTGCCTTTGAGACCATGGAAGGGGCGCGGTACAGCGTGTTTATCAAGGACACCGACGAGGCATTGCTTTCCGGTTAAGGCACTTCATGTGATCCTTACATCTTTGCCTTCAAGGAAGACTGTACATGCCCTCCACCATCCGCATCGCCGCCGCCCTCCTGATCGGCAGCGACGGCCAGACCCTGCTGGTGCGCAAGCGCGGCACGCAAGCCTTCATGCAACCTGGCGGCAAGATCGACGCGGGTGAGCAACCTGCCGACGCGCTGGCCCGTGAGCTGCACGAAGAACTGAACCTGCGCATTGAGCCCGGCGCGGCGGTCTACCTTGGCAAGTTTTCCGCACCGGCGGTCAATGAGCCGGGTTTTACCGTGGAAGCCGAGCTGTTCCAAGTGCAGATTGACGTGCCGGTGAGCCCGGCGGCGGAGATCGAAGAAGTGCGCTGGATCGACCCGGCTGGCGACGGAGGCCTGGCCCTGGCACCGTTGACGCGGGATCTGATCCTGCCGTTTTATCGTGCATCGCTGACGGCATGAGCATCCGCACGCTGGAGGCCAGCGACGCCGAGGCTTATCGGGCGTTGATGCTGGAGGCGTATGGCGCCTATCCCCAGGCGTTCACTTCCAGCGTGGCGGAGCGTGCCGCGATGCCCTTGAGTTGGTGGGAGAAGCGCTTGAGCAGCCCACTGGACCGGTTGCTGGGGGCTTTTGAAGGGGATGAACTGGCCGGCATTGTCGGCTTGGCGTTCGAGCCGCGGGAGAAGGCACGGCACAAAGTGACTTTGTTCGGCATGTACGTGACCCAGGCTTACCAGCAGCAGGGGCTGGGCCGTCAATTGGTCGAAGCGGCGTTGGCTGAGGCGCGCCAGTACCCGCGCCTGAAGGTGATTCAACTGACGGTCACTGCTGGTAATGATGCCGCCTTTGCGTTGTACCAGCGCTGCGGGTTCATCCAGTACGGCCTGGAGCCGCTGGCGGTGCGGGTGGGGGTCGATTACTTTGACAAGATCCACATGTGGCGCGAATTGCAGCACCAGTGATTTCCGACTGTGGCAGGCTTGCCGGCGATAGCCATAGGTATCTGCACAACGCTGCACCTGTGGTGAGGAAGCTTAACAGACGACCACTATCTATCTGTTGCCCCACGATCAAAATGTGGGAGCTGGCTTGCCTGTGAAGGCGGCCCGGCAGACGACCACAATCTAACTGTTGCCCCACGATCAAAATGTGGGAGCTGGCTTGCCTGCGAAGGCGGCCCGGCAGACGACCACTATCTAACTGTTGCCCCACGATCAAAATGTGGGAGCTGGCTTGCCTGCGAAGGCGGCCCGGCAGACGACCACAATCTAACTGTCACCCCACGATCAAAATGTGGGAGCTGGCTTGCCTGCGAAGGCGGCCCGGCAGACGACCACAATCTAACTGTTGCCCCACGATCAAAATGTGGGAGCTGGCCCGCCTGCGAAGGCGGCCCGGCAGACAACCACTACCTAACTGTTGCCCCACGATCAAAATGTGGGAGCTGGCCCGCCTGCGAAGGCGGCCCGGCAGACAACCACTATCTAACTGTTGCCCCACGATCAAAATGTGGGAGCTGGCTTGCCTGCGAAGGCGGCCCGGCAGACGACCACAATCTAACTGTTGCCCCACGATCAAAATGTGGGAGCTGGCTTGCCTGCGAAGGCGGCCCGGCAGACGACCACAATCTAACTGTTGCCCCACGATCAAAATGTGGGAGCTGGCTTGCCTGCGAAGGCGGCCCGGCAGACGACCACTATCTAACTGTTGCCCCACGATCAAAATGTGGGAGCTGGCTTGCCTGCGAAGGCGGCCCGGCAGACGACCACTATCTAACTGTCACCCCACGATCAAAATGTGGGAGCTGGCTTGCCTGCGAAGGCGGCCCGGCAGACGACCACAATTTAACTGTCACCCCACGATCTAACTGTAGGCGCTGGCTTGCCGGCGATGCAGGCACCTCGGTACCTCAGGCACACCCAGGCGATCTCTTCGTTTACGAGGCGGTGCAGGGTTCAGCGCACCGCGCTGACCCCATCGAGGGTGGAGAATGAGGTGTCCTTGGCGGTCAGCAGGAAGTCGCGCATATACGGCGCATCCAGCATGTCTGCGCGAATCCCCGCGTACAGCGTTGCAAACAAGCCTTTCTCACCCAGGCGCTTGCCTTTCACGTAACCGCGCGAGCTGTATTCATGCAGCGCCCAATGGGGCATGCCGCACACACCACGGCCGCTGGCCACCAATTGCATCATCATCACGGTCAGTTCCGAGGTGCGCACCTGGGCCGGTTCTACGTCGGCGGGTTCGAGGAAGCGGGTGAAGATGTCCAGGCGGTCGCGCTCGACCGGGTAGGTGATCAGGGTTTCGGTCAGCAGGTCTTCCGGCACGACGTATGGTTTGTGCGCCAGCGGGTGCTGGTTGGCGACCGCGAGCATGGCTTCGTAGGTGAACAACGGCACGTAGGTAATGCCGGGCAACTCCAGCGGGTCGGAGGTCACCACCAGGTCCAGGTCGCCGCGGGCCAGGGCTGGGAGCGGCGCGAAGGCAAAGCCGGAGGCCAGGTCCAGTTCGACCTCCGGCCAGGCATCGCGGAACTGGTCGATGGTCGGCATCAGCCACTGGAAGCAGCTGTGGCACTCGATCGCCATGTGCAGGCGCCCGGCAGTGCCGCCGGCCAACCGGGCGATGTCGCGTTCCGCACCGCGCAGCAGCGGCAGGGTGGCGTCGGCCAGTTGCAGCAGGCGCAGGCCGGCGCTGGTGAAGCGCAGCGGCTTGGTCTTGCGCACGAACAGCGGCATGCCCAGGCGTTCTTCCAGCTCCTTGAACTGGTGGGACAGCGCCGACTGCGTCAGGTGCAGGCGCTCGGCGGCTTCCACCAGGCTGTCGGCTTCGCGCAAGGCGTGCAGGGTTTTGAGATGACGGATTTCCAGCACGACGGCCTCCATGAATGAATTTTGTGCTTAATGATAAAACATTGAAAACTATTCATGTTGGCCGTTGCGTGATTTAAATCAGTTCAGGGCTTCGAAGTGTTTCTTTGCATAGTATTTGCCGATATTGCCGCGCCATATAGTCAGGTCGGCGAATTGCACACCCTTGCCGCTCTTCTTCATTTGCCAGTGCAGACCCCGATACCGTTCCGCAGCGATTTTCAGGTGCGCTTTGGCAAAGGTATCGAACGCTGAGTTGGCCTTCACGTAGTGAAAGTGGGCGAACCAGCTTGGTGCGTCCTGCGGCCTGGCTGTGTCGTGAATGGAATATTCCTGAAAGTAGTCGGTTTCTCCGTCGGGGCGTTTTTGTGTCTGCCCGCGGCGAATGCCGACTTTGCGGATCTCAACGCGATTGTGTTCCATCAAGTAGTCCAGATAGCCTTCGGTCGGTTTCTTGCTGGCCAGCGTACGCTCGATACGCAGGGCTTGTCCGGCGGGCCTGAGGGGGGTTGCCCGACTGCGCAGTTGTTCGATTAGTGGGTGCGTGGGGGATAGGCCTTGTAGCTGGTTGGCTCGAAGTTCCAAGGCCTCGGCTTCACTGACTAACATGTGCTCAAGGTTGATCGGTTCCATCGTTTGGTAAGCGCGGACTTTGTTTTCGAAGGCATCCACGGCGGCTAAACGGGCCTGGGCTTCGGTCACCATGGTCGGCAGGTCGCTAGGCAGCGCCGGGGGCTGAGTCTTGGGCTGGCTCAGCTCGGCGTTCAAGCGGTATCGCTGGCTGCCGGACATTTGCTCCCACACCTCCACAGGTTTGCCCTCGCTGTCCTCCACAATAAATTGTCTCGGTGATTGCTGTTGCGCCGGTTTCTCAGTGCCCACCAGAACCTGTCCATCCTCGGTTTCAAAGAGCGTTTTGGTGTGTTCTGCCTGGGGGGCGGTGTAGGCTTTTTTTATGCCCTTGCGTGCTCGCTCCATGAGTTGGGTCAGGGAGTCCAGCATCTGTGAAACATAGTTCGCGTCAAAGTGGCTGGGTGACATGGCGTTCCAGGTTGTCAGATCGAGGTGAAACAGTTCATAAGCCTCGAGGGTGTTGCTTAGCACTTGGTTGCGCTGGGCCTTACTGATGTTGGCCGTGGGAAGTTCCCGGTGGGCGGCGATGGTGCGTTTCAGTTTGTCGGTGGCCAGTTCCAACACCCTTTCTTGATAGATCCAGCTAGGGTTCCCCGGTTGGCGTTCAGCACGCAGCAGTTCCAACAACATTTCGGCCTTTGCCAGCTGCGTACGGTGCTCGGTGAAAATTATCTGCAACGGCGATGCAAATTTGATCACTTCTGCCCTCATGGACGGGAAGGTTATGCGGTCCAACCAGCCAGTCACTTCTCCAAGCATGATTTCTACCTGTTTCAGCTCATCAAGCATTTCAATTCGATATTGCTTGAGCACTTTTTCAGCGTGCAGGTATTCAGCGCCGTCGGGGGACATTGCCTTCATGCGGTTCTTTAACTGCGTAAAGTCACCCTGCAAGCCAAGTATTCGTCGCTTGGCGTTCAATGCCCGAAGCGCGTAACGATTGCCCACTATCATGGCCGCCCAGTTTTGACTTTTGGCGACGGTCTGCTGCAATGTACTGCCTAGGAACCCGGCGGCTGTTTGATTCAACGCGTATACCTGTTTGGCGAGGTCAGCGTCTTCGATCAAGCGCAGGTCCAGTGCCTTGGTCGCTTGGTGCCTCGATGTCGTGCCTGTCGCGGTGGTGGCGGTACTGAATTCGTTGTCCAATCTCATCGTATCGCGGTTGGTCACTTCAACTTGTGCGCCGAGCTTTTTGGAGAGCCTATCAAGATCGTTGAGTGTTGCCTGGCGTTGCGTGTGTACGGTGGCTACCGCTGGCGGAGTCTGCTGCTCCACAGCGGCTGGCACGCGCGAACCCGCACGCGATGTTCCCTGTCCTCGTCGGCTGCCGCCGCTATACCCGGTGAGATAGCCGCCATGCAGCGCCGAGTAAGTGTTCCATTGCTGCGCTTCGTCAAAGGCAATGACCGGCGAGTAGGTTTTCCCCTTGGCGACCAGCCGCATTTCATGGGCTGTTGGTTCAAACTTCACTTTGAAGTAACGTCCACCGTCCGCGATGAAATGCTCGCCGGATGTATGCCGTAGCGTGTGGCGATAAGGACCGGTTTGCACCGCTTGCAGGCTGCCGAGCTCGAGTAGTTGATCGAATTCGTAGCCGGCGAAACGATGAACCTGGGTTTTCGCCTGGCGTGACTTCAGGT
The DNA here is from genome assembly GCF_024112395.2 of Pseudomonas pergaminensis. NCBI lineage: Bacteria > Pseudomonadati > Pseudomonadota > Gammaproteobacteria > Pseudomonadales > Pseudomonadaceae > Pseudomonas > Pseudomonas pergaminensis. The sequence goes on from NZ_CP078013.2 coordinate 1,293,306, forward strand.
TGCGCCAGAAGTCAGGGCGCAGTATGTGTTTGAGTTGGCGCTGCAGCATCAACGTTTTGGCGGTGTTGGGCCGTGCCGCAGGCACGGCGGCAAAGGTCAGCGCGTCCATGCCTGCATACACCAGGCATTCGAACACCGAGGCCAGTTGCTCGATGCCGTGGTGCATGTCGCCTTTCCTGAGGGCATCGACCGCAGCGTAAAGGCTAGTGGTGGCATCGACGAGGGAAACCGCGGTGCCGATCAGTGGAAGAAAACTCACCGCGATTTTGATGCCGTTGAACAGACCACCTGATTTGAGCGCGTATTTCTCATCCGCCAGGTCCTCATTGGAGCGAGCGTACTGTCGATTGCTCTCGATCAGGCGTCCCATGTGGGCATCCAATTGATGAGCTGCCAGCGAAGTAGTGACTGGCCAGGGGGAGCCGACACCGATGATCGCGTCATAGTGTTTGACCGTGGCCTGGTCAATGCGGTTGAGGTGAGACTGGAGCTCTCCTGTCAAGGCACGGCTTGCCACGTACTCGGCCATGGTGTCGATACTGCAGAGATCAAACAGTTTCCTGCGCGCCAGTTCCAGGCTGTCGAAGCGCTGCAAGCATCGATCATCCGGCGCATCGGGCAGGTAAAGTAACGTCATCCCGGAGATTTTTTCCTGAATGAAGCTGATACCTGAGAGCGTGACTGTGCCATAGCGGTTAGTGTCGCTGTCATCGACCAGTATTGCCGGCAGCAGGGCAATACGTTGGGTGCCGACCTCCCATGCTTGCTGCGTATCGGCGTCGATCGCGGTGTCCCACACCAGGCGCTCGTCAGCGTTGATATGGTTTTGCATGAACGCCAACTGGCCTTGAGTCTGGAGCATCAAGCGCAGTGGTTCCGCCAGGCATTCACGGCGGTAGTTCAATTGGAATGCCGACTCCTGGGAGGTACCTCTGAAGGCTTGGACTATTCGCTTTTCGTAGGCGTTGGCCAGGTTGAGGTCCTGGACCATCTTGACCAGGTAGGCAGCGTCTATACCCGCCTTGAGCCTGTCGAACTCCGCGGTGTTGTCAGCCGTCACGTCCAGGGTCATGTAGTGCAGCCGCTTGCCCATGCTGCTGTCGATGTTCCTCACGGCCAGTTCATCAAGCGACATCTTGCTGCGTTTCAGGCTGGGTGCGGTGATTATCTTGATTGGGGTTCCGCCCACTCCGCTGCCGCCGGTTACGGGATCTCGGATATCCCTTGTCGAATCAGGCAGGTCCACTTCTACGGTAAAATCCTGGGTGATGGAGAAGTCTTTGCGCAAGCGTGAATCGATCTTAAGCCTGACGAATTCATCCCGTGAGGGCAGAGATTGGTCGAGCAAGGCCTGGGAGCGCTTGAGTGCGGGAATGTACGCCTTGAGCCGAGTCCTGAGCAGTTCCCGCTGTTCCTCGGTTTGCTTGTCCAGCCAGGTCGGGATGCTTGCCGCCAGATGACTGCTGTTGTTCTGCTCCACGATTTCCAAAAACGCCGCTTCGCGGGCGCTGTGCTCGGGCACCACGAGCATTTCGACGGTTTCTTCGCGTAATTTTTCCAGGCGTTCGACCAGTTTGTCGGCATCGTCCGGGGTGGCATAGGTCAAGCGCAACTGCGCCGCACGTTCCTCAAAATTGACTTGCTGAAGTCTGAGGCTGTGTTCGAAGGGGTTGTCGGTCAGCTCCTTGAGCGCCAAGGCAAGCCGGTCGTCCTGGGGCGCGATGTTGAACAAGGCTCCTTGCAGTGCTTGTCGGGACGCGAAGCGTTGCAAGCCCCCGCCAGTGCCCGGCCAGTAAACCAAGTAACTGGCGGCGGATGTCGACGGTAGTTTCAAGTCGGTTGCGGCAGTGAATACCAGCGGTCCTTTGAGCTCGCTCTCAGTGATTTTTTTGGTGGTATTGGTCTGTTCGGTGACCGAGAGGCTCATCGAACAGACCGCTACTTCAATGAATCGCTCTTCGGCCACGGGCGAATCAAGGATGACCTCCAGCAGTTTCAGCTCATCGGCGCTGATTTGGTTCAACGCATGCTGAATTTGCGCTTCGATTCTTAGCCCCGCTACGCGCGCATTGTAAAGAGCGGTAAATTGGGTATTGAGGGTTGCCACATCGTGGGTGCGTCTTTTCAGCATGAGGCGTGCTGCGACGGCTGATGCGTCCTGTTGTACTCGCAAATTATCGAGTTGCTGCTGGAATTGCTGCAAGCGCGTTTTGCGGTTGGTTACAGAATCATCTTTGTCGAGCAGGCCGTCCAGGGCGGTGCGTTGTTGCAGCACTTGGGCCTGGCGTTGGCTCAATGGCAGGCTTGGGTAGAGCTGGCCGAACTGCGAGAGCATCTCCTCCTCAAGGGGGGTGGGTTTCGGCTGTTCAGGTGCCAGGGCAAACAGTGATTGGCTCTGGCGCTGTTTATCAAATGCTTCGATGGGCAGTCGTGCCATGTTGGCATTATCGATTTCGAAACCGGGGACGGGCTTGATCGCTTCGTGATATTGGGCCTCGGCCAATAGATTCAGCCAGTCGCTGATACCGGTTTCCAGCGGCCTGGTCTTGAGACGATAGTCAATCGTAGCGAGGGGATCGGAGTTCGGAGTCGAAAACAAGGCTTGTTGCTGATCGATCAACCAACGCTCCATGTCCGTACGTTTGGCGAACGTGCGCCACGCCGGTTGATGTGCGGGTAAGTACAGCTACTGGCTGACCGGCTGGTCGGTATCAAGGGTAAACACCCATGACCCAGGCAAGACGCGTGCATCGGCAGCGGGGCGCTTTAGCACGATGTGTTCGATGCAGATATTTTCGCTCCCAGGTGCTGCCAGGAGGGGATCAATAAGGGCAAACATCGGGTTGAGCGCCGTGGCATTTATCGAGCCTTGGGCCAGCAGTACATCGCCCGAGGCCTCGAAGTGGATCTTGTACAGTTCGGTCGCCCTTGCATGACATGAAACCGGTTGGCGGGGCGCTCGGTTGTTTAAAAAGTGCCGGGTCCAGGCATCCTTGATTGCCTGCTCCAGATCCAACCCTCTGAGCTCATCGAGCAACATGGGCACCGTATAGCCTGAAAAACGGTGGTTGGCCGGTAGGTGGATGAGTTGGCCCTCGGGTACTTGGCTCGTATCCAAAAAGGGATGCTGTTGCATGTAAAGGCAGGCTTCGTACAGGGAGATGATGCTTGAACTACGCGCTTCAGTTGCCAGGAACCTCAGCCCAACGCGCTCGCCGTCCAGCGTCAAGTGTTCTTGGAGCATCTGGTTGATCACTGTGCGTACCGATGGCGTGCCAGCCATAAACTCGCGCATGTCTTCGTAGCAACTTTGCCAGCGTTGTGTGGCGTCCAGCAGCAGGTTTTCGTCAATGCTCGCCGGCAAAAGCAGGTGTGATAGTCCGAACTCGTACACGTTGAGGTCTTGGATGTTGGTCATGGGGTCGCTCCTTCATTTAAGAAGGATTAGAGAGCGATGGCCATGACCCAGGGTGGGATATAAATAGCGGACGACCGTTGAGCGGGCTTCATCAAAATGTCACGCAAGTGTGGCAGCGCGCTTGAACAAACTTCATCAGACTCGCGCTCTACTGGGGTTCTGCGTTTCGGTGTTTTTCATGCGCGTGTTGCTTTTACTGGCCGCTGTACTGTTCGGCCTGCCGTCTTTTGCGGCTTCTCGATGTGACGTCAATGTCCCGACCCAAACGGTCGACCTGGCTCAGGTGAGCATCGCCTACCAGAGCATCGGCCGTGCGTCCGATCCGGCCTTGCTGCTGGTGATGGGCCTGGGTGGGCAGTTGATCCACTGGCCCGACGAAGTTGTCGTCGCCCTGTGCCAGCAAGGTTTCCGGGTGATCCGCTATGACAACCGCGACGTCGGCCTGTCCACGTGGCGCCAGGCGCCTGCGAGCGCCAACCTGACCTTCGAGGTGCTGCGCTACAAGCTTGGCCTGCCAGTGGCGGCGCCCTATACCTTGACTGACATGGCCGATGACGCCATCGGTTTGATGGACGCCTTGCAGATCGAGCAATTCCACGTGCTGGGCGCGAGCATGGGCGGGATGATCGCCCAGCACCTGGCCGCCATGGCGCCGCAGCGGGTCGAGAGCCTCACGCTGATCATGACCAGTTCCGGTGCCGAAGGCCTGCCGGCGCCGAATGCGGCGCTGGTGCAATTGCTGTCGCGGCGCAGCGCGCCGAACCGTGAAGTGGCGCTGGAGCAACAGGCGGATCTGCTCGCCGCACTGGGCAGCCCGAACGTGAAGGATGATCGCCAGGCCTTGCTGCACCAGGCGGCGCTGTCCTACGACCGGGCCTTCAACCCGGACGGCGTGAAGCGCCAGATCATGGCGATCCTCGCCGAGCCGAGCCGCGTGCCCTTGCTCAACCAATTGCGCGTGCCGACGCTGGTGGTGCACGGTACCGCCGACCCGCTGCTGCCGGTGATGCACGGCGTGCACCTGGCGGCGCATATACAAGGCAGCCAGTTGAAACTGATCCCCGGCCTGGCCCATCGTTTCCAGGAAGCGTTCAAGGCGCCGTTGCTGGCGGCAGTGCTGCCGTACCTGCAAGCCCATCGTGAAGACGCGGCGCACTGGGCGCAGATCGATCCGGTCGGCCCTTCGAAGCTGCTGTGACATTGGTGTATCGTGCAACCTTTGTGGCCCATTTGCGCCTGCGAGGTTGCCTGTCATGAGTACTCCCCTGAAAATCGATTTCGTCAGCGACGTGTCCTGCCCCTGGTGCATCATTGGCCTGCGCGGGCTGACCGAAGCCCTTGACCAGCTTGGCGCCGAGGTGCAGGCCGAGATCCATTTCCAACCGTTCGAACTGAACCCGAACATGCCTGCCATCGGTCAGAACATCGTCGAGCACATCACCGAGAAATACGGCTCCACCGCTGAAGAATCCCAGGCCAACCGTGCGCGCATCCGCGACATGGGCGCCGAGCTGGGCTTTGCCTTTCGCACCGATGGCCAGAGCCGCATCTACAACACCTTCGACGCACACCGCCTGCTGCACTGGGCCGGGCTCGAAGGTTTGCAGTACAACCTCAAGGAAGCGCTGTTCAAGGCGTACTTCACCGATGGGCAGGACCCGTCCGACCACGCCACCCTGGCGATCATCGCCGAAAGTGTCGGCCTGGATATCAAACGCGCAGCCGAGATTCTCGCCTCCGACGAATACGTCGCCGAAGTGCGTGAGCAAGAGCAGCTGTGGATCTCCCGTGGCGTGAGCTCGGTGCCGACCATCGTGTTCAACGACCAGTACGCCGTCAGCGGTGGCCAGCCAGCGGAAGCCTTTGTCGGTGCCATTCGCCAGATCATCAACGACGCGAAAAACTAAAGCCGAACGGAGTTCAACATGTGGGAGGGGGCTTGCCCCCGATGACAGTGGATCAGTTAGAACATCCTTGACTGATACGCCGCCATCGGGGGCAAGCCCCCTCCCACATGTGTTATTCAATGGTTCTTGAAATAAGTGCTGGCCCGTCCTTTGCATTGACCCCCTAAAGCCTTAGGGGACACTGCCTTGAACATTCTTGACCTCGACCACAGCCTCACGGGCCAGGCGCCGATTGCCCGGCGTTTGGCCAATGGCCGCGCCCACCGTATCGACCTGCTCGACCTGGGCCCCAAGCTGCGCCTGTGGTCCACCGAAAAAACCTGGAAGCGCTTCGCCGAACGCATGGCCCAACGGCCCCGGCCCACGGATGCGCGCCCGGAAATCCTGTTTGTCGGCTCGGGTGATTACCATCACCTCACGCCGGCGTTTCTCGCCGATCTCAAAGAACCGATCAGCCTGATCCACTTCGACAACCACCCCGACTGGGTGCGCTTTGCGCCCAAGCGCCACTGTGGTTCGTGGGTCAATCGCGCGCTGAAAATGCCGGCGATCAAACGCATCGTCACCCTCGGCCCCTGCAGCGATGACCTGCATAACCCGCAACTGCGCGGCGGCAACCTTGGCGCCCTCAAGCGCGGGCACTTGCAGCTGTTTCCCTGGCAGCACGCGCCCTCGAAAGTCTGGGGGCGGGTCGGGGACGGCGCCGGCCATCGTCAGCAGGAAGACCACCTGCACTGGCGCAACCTGGCCGAGCTGGATTGGGCGGCTTTCCTGGAGCAGATGATCAGCAGCCTGCCCACCGAAGCGATCTGGATCACCCTCGACAAAGACGTGCTCGCCAGTGAAGACGCGGCCACCAACTGGGACCAGGGCGGCATGCGCCTGACCCACCTGCTGCAAGCCCTGCGGGCCTTGGCCGCGCGCAAGCGCATCATCGGCATTGATGTATGCGGCGAGTTCGCCCAGCCGGCTTTCAGCAACGCGTTCAAGCGCTGGGAAGCCAAGTCGGACCAGCCACCACCCGAGCGCTGGAGCGCGCAAGACCTGCAGCGTAACGCTGCCACCAATGAAGCCTTGATTGATCTGTTTGAGGAGCTGTTCCCGTGACCTTGACCGTGGTGTTGCTGGTGGCGTTTTCCATCGTGCTCGATGTGATCGGCCAGCTGTGTTTCAAGATCGGCCTGGACCGTTTGCCCGAGCTGGACGGCGGCTTTCGCCTGAATGCGTTCTGGGGCCAAGTGTTCAATGCGCCGTTGCTGTGGGCCGGGATCGGTGCTTATGCGATCGAATTTTTCGTGTGGCTCGAAGCCTTGTCCCGCGCGCCCTTGAGCCTATTGTTTCCGGCCGCCGCGCTGGCCTATTGCGGGGTGGTGCTGGCGGGCAAAGTGGTGTTGGGCGAGACCGTCAGCCGCCGCCGTTGGTTGGGCACGCTGGTGATTACCTTGGGAGTGATGTTGGTGGCGATTGCAGGGAGCCAGGCATGAGTACGCAAACGATGAATACCGGATGGCTGCACGGGCGCTTCGGCACGGTGGTGCTGTGGGCCTTGTTGATCTGCACCGAAAGCGCCGGTCAGCTGTTTACCAAAGTGGCCGGGGATCAACTGGGGCAGATGGATTTCAACTGGCAGTGGCTGGGTGAAGTGGCGCGCAACCCCGGGATCCTGGCGGCGATCGCCAGCTACATCGGTGCGTTTTTCGTGTGGATGCTGATCCTGCGGCGCAGCAGCCTGTCCCTGGCGTTTCCGCTGAGCTCACTGGTGTTTGTGGTGGTGTTGCTGGGGTCGTGGCTGGGGCTGGGGGAACATATCAGCCCGCTGCACTGGGTGGGGGTGGCGGTGATTATCGCCGGCATCGCCCTGCTGGCCGAAGGCGAAGAAAACTGATCACGTTGGCCTGGTTTGATTTTTGTGGTGAGCGAGCTTGCCTCGCGCAGGGCAAGCCTGCTCACCACAGGGGTTAGTGGCGAGTCAGGGTTTTCTGTGCGCCACCAGAAAGCCCAACCCGTGTGACACTGGAAGCTGCTTCACCCCCGCCTCACGCTGTTGCTCGGCAATCTCCCGATGAAACGCCTTCACCTTGGTCCAGTGCATCTTCGGTCGGTAGTGGTGCTCGGCGTGGTAGCCGTTGTTCATCCAGATCAGGTTGTACAGCACGCTGTAGGAACTCACGCCCCAGGCAATCGGCAGGTCCGGGTTGCCGCCGAAGTGTTCGTAGTAGCCATTGAGCGACGACAGGCACTGGCCCAGGTACCAGACCGGCAACAGCCACAGCACCGCCTGCCAGTTGTAGAACGCCAGGGCGACATAGAACGCCACCGTCACGATGATCTCGACTTTGACCCAGCGTGCATCGGCCGGGCGTTTGCGCTTCATCTCGTCATAGAACGGCTTGGGATCGTCGCGGAAAAAACTCAGGAAGGTATAGGCCCACGGGTTTTCTGGTTGGCCATTGTGGCCGCGCTGGTAGATCGACAGCGGGTCGATGGTTGTGCCATCCGGCCCCGGTAGGTCGGCGTTACCACGGTGATGGCGGTTGTGGATATCGCGGTAGAGCGTCTGGGAAAAACCGATGGTCATCGACAGCAGCAGGTCGAAGGCCCGGTTCATCGCGCGATGGGTGAAGTAGGCGTTGTGGATCTGGTTGTGGGAGATGCTGTTGATGCTCCACGACAAGCTGATCGCGTAGATCAGTGCCAGGGGCACCAGCGCCCACCAGCTCAGGCGATGGAAGGCGGCAACCAGCCAGATGACAAAGGCGAAATGCGCCAGGCCCAGGGCGATGGGCACGAGGTCCCAGAGCGAGTGATGCAGCAGGCGGTAAGCGGGGCGAGCCATGAAGAGTGTCCTGGAAAAATGGATTCCAGCACCTCATTGCAAACCCCAGACCAACCTCAATCGAATGTGTAGCTGATGGCCGTCTGCACCTGGCCCTGGTTCACTTCGCCGGTCTGCCGGACGATGCTGCTGTCCGCCGCCGAGCCCACCAGATGCACCCAGCTCGCGCTGGTCAGCAACGACCATTTGGCCGCCAGCGGAAACTCGAAACTCTGGGTCAGCGTCACGTTCTGGAAGCCGCCGCTGGCGTTGTACGGCCGAAAGCCCGAAGCGGCTGCCTCGTTGTCATCCACGCCGAAAAACGTCTGGGTTTGGCGGGCATCGGCGAAGTGCGCCACCAGGCCACTGCTGCCGATCACACCGCTGCCCAACGGGTAGCCCAATTCGCCGCCGACCTTGCCCAGCGCGCCGCTCTGCGAATGGCCGCCGCCGACGGCCTGGCCCAGCTGTGCATACACCCGCCAGAAATCAGCCGGTGCGTACTGAACGAAACCGCCTACCTCGGCCATGTCCGACACATTGCGCAAGCCCTGCAGCGAGCCGTTCGAGGTGCGCCCCTGCAGGTAATTGATATACGGGCCGGCGGTAAAACCGTTGGTGTCCAAGGCGCTCCAGGTCAAGCCGTCGTCGGTACTCAGGCTGACAGTGCCCCAGTCCAGATCGACGTAGGGAACGGGCCGCGTTTCGTAGCGGCTGCCGGTAGGGTCATGGGGCTGGTAGCTGACGCCTGCGCCGACGTCGCCGGTGATACCGGCGGCCTGAGCCGCGTTCGAAACGCTCCAGAGGCCCAGTAAACCGGCCAGTGCAGCGCAAGTGATCCTCAACATGGTCACTGTTCCTTGATTGATTACGTGCGCATGAACGCGCAAAGCATCGACCCCGCGCAAGCACTCATCTTGTTTGTAGCAAGCTACAAAAATTGTAGCTCCTGCGACACAAATCACCCTCGAAGCCGAGCCAAGCCCCAGCCCCGCTGGGCTTGCGCCAGTTGGCACAGTCCCTGCTCTACACCTTTTTGCAAGCGCACACAGCGCGCTCCTCCAAGGTAAACAACGATGATCCAATGGCATATCGTGTGTGACTTCGACGGGACCATCACCCCCACCGATGTCATCGACAACGTCCTCCAACGCTTCGCCGGCCCCGAGTGGGAAACCATCGAACAGGAATGGCTGGATGGGCATATCGGTTCACGCGAATGCCTGAGCCGCCAACTGGCGCTGATCAAGGCCACCCCCTCCGAGCTGCTTTCGTATTTCGACAGCGTCGAGATCGACCCGGACTTCCCGGATTTCGTCGACCACGTGATCGGCCTGGGTGCATCCATCGAAGTGGTCAGCGACGGCATCGAGCAGGGCATTGCGCGGATTCTGTCACGCAACTACGTGACCCTGCTGCCGATCCTCGCCAACCGCCTGCGCCAGGTCGACCAGAACAGCTGGCGCATCGACTTCCCGTATGCCAGCGATGCCTGCCGTGCCGCCTCCGGCAACTGCAAGTGCAAGTCCACGCCGCGCAACAAGCGCGTGCTGGTGATCGGCGACGGCAAGTCCGACATGTGCGTGGCCTCCACCGCCGACTTTGTGTTTGCCAAGGGCAGCCTCGCCGACTACTGCGTGGCCCACGACATCCCACACGCGCGCTTCGACACCTTCGCCGAAGTGCCGGCATTGCTGGCGCTGCTGCCACAAGGCATCGCCGCCAACGCCAACTCCTTTACTGCTGACAACCAGGAACTCTTCCACCATGTCTGATATCCGTATCGCTACCGCCGAAGACCAGGTTCTTCTGGATAAAGAAGCCAAGTATTGCTCCTACGGCGACACCGTTCACTACATCGAACCACCCCGTATTTTCAGCCGCTGCGAAGGCTCCTACGTGTGGGACACCGAAGACCAGGCCTACCTCGACCTGCAGATGTGGTACTCGGCGGTCAATTTCGGCTATGCCAACCCGCGCCTGAACAATGCGCTGAAACAGCAGATCGACACGCTGCCGCAAATCGCCAGCCAGTACCTGCACAAGGGCAAGATCGAGCTGTCGGAAATGATCGCGGTGGACGCCAAGAAGAAATTCGGCCTCGACGGTCGCGTGCACTTCAACGTCGGCGGTTCGCAGTCCATCGAAGACTCCCTGAAGGTGGTGCGTAACGCCACCAACGGCAAGAGCCTGATGTTCGCCTTCGAAGGCGGCTACCACGGGCGTACCCTCGGCGCCTCGTCGATCACCTCCAGCTACCGCTACCGTCGCCGCTACGGCCACTTCGGCGAGCGTGCGCAGTTCATTCCGTTCCCGTACCACTTCCGTGGCCCTAAAGGCATGACCAAGGAAGAATACGGCAGCCACTGCGTGCAGCAATTCGCCCGCCTGTTCGAGACCGAATACAACGGTGTGTGGGACCCGAAAGTCGGCCAGAGCGAATACGCCGCGTTTTACGTCGAGCCGATCCAGGGCACCGGCGGCTACGTGATCCCGCCGATGAACTTCTACCGCGAACTCAAGCAGGTGCTGGATCAGCACGGCATCCTGATGGTGTCCGACGAAATCCAGATGGGCTTCTACCGCACCGGCAAGTTGTGGTCGATCGAGCACTTCGACGTGCAACCGGACGTGATCGTGTTCGGCAAGGCCCTGACCAACGGCCTCAACCCGCTGGGTGGCATCTGGGCCCGTGAAGAGTTGATCAACCCGAAGGTCTTCCCGCCAGGTTCCACCCACTCCACCTTCGCCTCCAACCCGTTGGGCACGGCGGTCGGCCTGGAAATGTTCAAGATGACCAACGAAGTCGACTACGGCGCGATGGTCATGGCCAAGGGCAAATTCTTCCTCGAAGGCCTGCAAGACCTGCAAAAACGTTTCCCGATCATCGGCGACGTCGACGGCCTGGGCCTGGCCCTGCGCTGCGAAATCTGCGGCCCGGATGGTTTCACGCCAGACAAGGCGACCCTGGACTACATGGTCGAAGAAGGCATGAAGGGCGACATGGTGGTGGACGGCCAGAAACTCGGGCTGATCCTCGACGTGGGCGGTTACTACAAGAACGTGATCACCCTGGCACCGTCCCTGGAAATCAGCTACCCGGAAATCGAACTGGGCCTGAAGCTGCTCGAGCAACTGCTGGTGCGGGCGACCAACCGGTGAACACAGCAGAGATCGACCTCGGTGAAGGTACCGCCGGCTTCGTTCTCGGTGACGGCCCGGTCGGGATCCTGTTGATCCACGGCCTGACCGGCACCCCGACGGAATTGCGCCAGGTCGCCAAGGGCCTGGCCAAGGCGGGCAACTGCACGGTGTACGTGCCCACCCTGGCCGGGCACTGCGGTGACAACAGTGACCTGCAGGCCACGGGCTGGCTGGACTGGTACGAAGGCGTGCGCAAGACCTTCGTGGGCGTGAAGCAACGCCACGCGCAGGTGTTTGTCGGCGGCTTGTCGATGGGCGCGGTGATGTCGATGTACCTGGCGTCGGAGCATCCGGGCCAGGTGGCCGGTTTGCTGATGTATTCCACCACGCTCAAGTACGACGGGTGGAGCATCAACAAAATGGCGTTCATCACGCCGTTGCTCATCCGTATCCCGTTCGGCGTACGCCTGTTTCGATTCACCGAGAAGCCGCCCTACGGCATCAAGAATGAACGCCTGCGCGCCATCGTTGAACGGCAAATGAAGGAAGGCGAAAGCAGCGAGGCGGGCCTGTTGACGATGGAGGGCGTGACAGTGCGTGAATTGCACTGGATGAACGCCGTGGTCAAAAAACGCATGCCGTCGATCAACGTACCGGCGCTGGTATTGCACTCCATCGAGGACGACATCACCAGCCGCTGGAACGCCGATTACGTGGAACGCCACCTCGGCGGGCCGGTGACCAAGATCCTGTTGGACAACTGCTACCACATGATCACCGTCGACCTGCAATACCGCCGGGTGATCGAATTGAGTGCGGGGTTCGTCGAACAGCATGCCCAGGCCATCCCGGCCCCTCAAGATTATCGACAGCGGGCATAAGCCTTAAGGACACGATGTGATCACCGCCCAAGCCTTCCCGACCATCCGGGCTATCCAGCGCAGTGCCTGGAACGACTGTTTCCCGGGTGCCCTGGAGGACTGGGACTATTACGTTGCCGTGGAAAACGCCGCCATTGATGATTTTCAGTGGCGTTATCTCGCGGTTTATCAAGATGGAACGCTGGTGGCGGTGGCGGCCGCGTTCATCACGCATTATCGCCTCGACACCACGGTGTCGGGTGCCGGCAAGCGCTTGGCCGAGCGTGTGGAGCGATTGTGGCCGGGGCTTTTGCAACTGGGGCTGTATGCCCTCGGATCGCCAGTGGCCGAACGCTGTGACGTGGGTTTCGCCAGCAGCGTGCCGGATGCCCCGCGTCCGCTGTTGCTCAAGCACCTGCTGCAGGCCGCTCGCCAGGATGCCGATGACTTCGGCATCGGCCTGGTGGCGGTCAAGGATGCGCCGAGCAAAGACCCGCACTGGCTCGAGAGTTGCCGGGCGGCGGGCTTCCAAAGCATGCCGAGCCTGCCCACGGGCGTGTTGCCGCTGCCCTATGGTTCGGTGGATGCCTACCTGGGCTCGCTGGGCAAATCCACCCGCAAGGACCTGCGCCGCAAGCTGCGCGCGCCGGGCCCGCGGGTAGAATGGCGGCGCAACATCGACGACGTGCTGCCCGAAGTCATGCGCCTGTACGAAGCCACGCTCACGCGTGCCGAGTTGCAGTTCGAGCGGCTGCCAGCCGGTTACTTCACCTCGGTGCTCGAACGGCTTGATGAGCGCGCGGTCTGTGTTCTTTACTGGGTGGACGAGCAACTGGTGGCGTTCAACCTGGTGCTGGTCGACCAACACCGGCTGGTGGACAAGTTTTTCGGGCATGACGTCGCGTTCACCCGCGACTACAACCTGTACTTCCGCAGTTGGCTGACCAATGTCGACTACTGTATTCAACACAATATTGCCGTGTATGAGTGCGGCCAGGCCGGGTATGCCAGTAAGCTGCGCCTGGGCTGCGAGTTCCAGGGCAACAGTGTGTTTTTTCGCCACCGCAACCGGCTGGTCAACGGCCTGCTCAAGCTTGTAAAACTGTTTATTCGACCGGATCGTTCCGACCCTGCCATGGCTGCTGCGATAAGCGAAACCTGATGATCACCAAGACCCGCCAGAAAGCCCGCCCCTTTGCCATTTCGCGTTGGAGCGTCCAGCGCAAGCTGGTGCTGGCGTTCTGGTTGGTCAGCGTGATTCCCACCATGATCGCAGCAGAGCTGGCCGCCACCACGTTGTCGCAGATCTTCGACAGCAACGTGCGCATTTGGCTGCAGGAGTCGACCAAGATCGTCAAGGACGAAATCGGCGACATCCTTCATGACAACGCGCGCATGGCCAAGCTGTTCCTGCGCTACACCAGCCCGCCCTCCAACCGGCAGGCGGCCAAGCACGACCGGCTGACTGCCGACATTGCCGATGCCACGGACATCGACGTGGTCGCACTGATCCGCGTCAGCGACCACAAGCTGGTGTTCAGCACCGCCTCCGACGACATCGTCAAACAGATCAGCCTGACCAGCAACGCGGTGTTGCAGACCGTGCAGGTGGCCGGGGTGAGCACCGGGATCGTGGTGTCCACTTTCGAGACCACCCAGGACGGCGTCGATTACCTGCTGCTGGTGGCCACGTACCTGGACAGCAGTTTCCTCACCAGCGTGGCCGATGTGCATTCCCTCGACCTGCGCCTGTACCTGGCCAACCCCGATGGGTTCTCCGAGATCTTCTCCACCCAGCGCTTCGAGGATCACCCCTCGCGCATCCCCAAGAACGTCGAAACTGCGATGCGCAGCACCAAGCAGCCCAGCGAGCAGTTCACCAATAACTACAGTGGGTTGTACTGGCCGATCTTCAACGACGCCGGCGACTTGCAGGGCGTGATTTTCAGCGGCCTGCTGCGCCACACCAGCCTGGTGGGGCTGGTGAACCAGAGCAACCTGTTCGTGCTGATCTTCCTGCTCAGCTCGGCATTGTCGCTGGCGGCGGGGGTGTTGGTGTCGCGGCGCCTGACCAAGCCGCTGCGAGACCTGTCCCAAGGCGTGAGCGCGGTGATCTCCGGCGATTACGCGCACCGCGTGGTGGTCAGTGGCGGCGACGAGCTGGCGCAGTTGAGCAGCACCTTCAACCATATGACCGAACGCCTGGGCGAGTTGCATTACCTCGAAGCCCAGCTGCGCCGGCGTGATCGCCTGCATGCCCTGGGTGAAGTCGCCATGGGCCTGGCCCACGAGATCCGCAACCCGCTGGGCATCATCAAGACGGCCACACAGTTGCTGCACCGCCGCGCCGACCTGGCGGACACCGACAAGCGCCACCTGGAATACGTGATCAGTGAAGTCAGCCGCATCAACGACCTGATCACCGAGTTCCTCGACTTCGCCAAGCCCAACCCGCCGCTGCGCGTGTTGCAGCCTGCGCGCCCGTTGGTGGAGGAAATCCTCGGTTTCTGCGCCCCGGAACTGGCCACCCATAACATCGACGCGCACATCGATGACCAGGCGCCGGGGGCGACGATCTACGCGGACGCCAAACAGCTCAAGCAGGCGTGCCTCAACCTGATCCTCAACGCCATCGACGCGATGCCCGAAGGCGGGCGCCTGACCGTGGGCATTCGCACGCTGGACGACAACACCGTGATCAGCATCGCCGACACCGGCCAAGGTATCCCGGCGGAAATGATCGAGCGTATCTTCACGCCATTCGTCACCACCAAGGCCTCTGGCACCGGCCTGGGCCTGGCCAAAGTCTATTCGATCATGGAAAGTCACGACGGCAGCATCGAATGTGCCAGTGAGAAAGATGCCGGCGCCACCTTCAGCCTGTACATTCCGGCGATTGGCGAAGACGACGAGGACAGTCATGACGCATAACATTCTGGTAGTCGACGACGAACCCAAGCTCTGCGACCTGCTGGCGTCGGCCCTGGGCCAGAACGATGTGCAGGTGTTTATCGCCGGCAACGGCCTGCACGCGCTCAAGGTGCTGGAGCAGGAAGACATCGACCTGGTGATCAGCGACTGGCGCATGCCCGGCATGGACGGGCCGGCGCTGCTCGCCGAGATCAAGGTGCGTTACCCCCATGTGCCGGTGATCGTGATGACCGCCTACAGCACGGTGAAAAACGCGGTGCAGTCGATGCGCAACGGCGCCTACGACTACATCGCCAAGCCGTTCGACATCGACGAGCTGGACATCACCGTGGCCAAGGCCCTGCAGTTTCGCGACATCATGCGCGACAACGCGCGCATGCGTGCCGAGCTGGATGAACACGCGCAGTTCGACAGCCTGGTGGGCGACAGCCCGGCGTTTCGCAAAGTACTGCAAGCCGTGGACTCGGTGCGCGACAGCAGCGCCACCATCTTGCTGACCGGCGAAAGCGGCACTGGCAAGGAAATGGTCGCACGCGCCATCCACAAACACGGCAGCCGTGCCGACCAGCCTTTCGTTGCGGTCAACTGTGCGGCGATCCCGGAAGGCTTGCTGGAAAGCGAAATGTTCGGCCATCGCAAAGGCGCGTTTACCGGTGCGGTGGCCGACCGGGTAGGACGCTTCCAACAGGCCGACAAGGGCACGTTGTTTCTCGACGAAGTGGGCGACATGCCGTTGGCGTTGCAGGCGAAGATCCTGCGGGCGTTGCAGGAGCGGGTGATCGAACCGGTGGGCGACCCGCGCGAGCGCAAGGTGGACGTGCGCGTCATTGCCGCCACCAACAAGAATTTGCTGGACGCGGTGGCCAACAAAGAGTTTCGCGAAGATCTGTATTACCGCCTCAATGTCTTCCCGATCCCGCTGCCGGCCTTGCGTGAACGGGTGGAAGACATCGCGCCGTTGGCCCGCCACTTCGCCCACACCCTGAGTGCCACCGCCGGCAAACGTATCACTGGCTTCAGCCCGGAGGCGTTGCAGGCTATGGCGGCGTATCACTGGCCGGGTAATATCCGTGAGCTGCAGAACTGCGTAGAGCGCGCGACCATCGTGGCGGCGTCGCCGGTAATCGAGGATATCGACCTGCCGGGTTACCTGTTTGCGTCCAAGCCGAGCGAGGGCGGTGTGACGGCGATTCTGAGCGATGGGCCGGGCATTCCCCAGGACCTGGATGCGGCGCTGGCAGAGGTCGAGAAGGCCTATATCCTGGCAGCGTTGCAGGAGAGCAACGGCGTACAGGCTGCGGCGGCGGCGAAGATTGGGATATCGGAGCGCAGTTTCTGGTATCGCCTGAAGAAGCTGGGTATCCAGGTCGACAAGATCGTCCGCTGACACACTGAGGTTCAAATGTGGGAGGGGGCTTGCTCGCGAAAGCGGTGTGTCAGTCAAATATGTTCCAACTGAACCACCGCATTCGCGAGCAAGCCCGCTCCCACAGTTTTGACCGTGTTGGGTCAGGCGTGAACGCGGACCCAGATGCTGACCAATATCGTAGCGGCCATCAACCACGCCACCGCCGCCACGGCCAGTGACGCTTCCAACCGCATCCGATCCACCATCACATACAACGTCGCCAGGTACACGAAGTACGGAATGATCGACCACATCCCGAACAGGATCGTGGTCTTTAAGTCGTCCACCGAACGGCCCTTGCCGACGATGTAGTGGGCGATCAACGCAAAGGTCGGAAACAGCGGCACCAGGCCTGCGATGTAGTAGTTCTTGGTCTTGGCCAGCGCCGCCAGGATCAACACCACTGCCGCGCCAAGGGCGGCCTTCAATACCAGATCCATCAGTGGCTCAACCCGTATTTTTTGACTTTGTCGAACAGCGTGGTCTTGGCCATCCCCAATTCCTGGCTGGCCTGGGTCAGGTTGCCGCCGCTGCGTTGCAGGGCGTCGTTGAGCAGGTTGCGCTCGAAGGCTTCCACCGCCTCGGTAAAGGCCAGGCCCTGGCTGCCGCTGCTGGCGCCGCTTTTCTTGAAGGCGGGCAGGCCGAGGGCGAAGCGTTCGGCGACGTTGCGCAGTTCACGCACGTTGCCGGGCCAGTCGTGGCTCATCAGGCTGGACAGGGTCTGGTTGTCCAGCTCTGGCACACTGCGGTCAAAACGCAGTGACGACTGCTGCAGGAAGTGTTCGAACAGTTGCAGGATGTCTTCGCGGCGTTCGCGCAGGGGCGGCAGTTCCAGCGTCACCACGTTGAGACGGTAGTACAGGTCGCTGCGGAACTGGCTGGCGCGGCTCAGTTCGTCGAGGTCGGACTTGGTGGCGGCGATCACTCGGCAATCCACCGCGACGCTCTGGTTGGAACCCAGGCGTTCGAGGGTGCGTTCCTGCAACACCCGCAACAGTTTGATCTGCAGGTTGATCGGCATGCTTTCCACTTCGTCGAGGAACAGCGTGCCTTCGTGGGCGTGTTCGATCTTGCCGATGCGACGCTTGCCCGCACCGGTAAAGGCGTTGGCTTCGTGGCCGAAGATCTCGCTCTCGAACAGGTTCTCCGGCAGCCCGCCGCAGTTCAGGGCGACGAACTGGTGGGAGTGACGGCGGCTGAAGTCATGCAGGCAGCGTGCGACCAGTTCCTTGCCGGTGCCGGTCTCACCCTCGATCAGCACGTTGGCCGAGGTGTCGGCGACGTTGGCGATCAATTCGCGCAGGTTCTGCATGGCTGGCGAACGGCCAATGATGCGGCCTTCCAGCGAGTCGCGCTCGGCCAGTTGGCGGCGCAGCGACCAGACTTCCCGCGCCAGCCCGCGCTGCTCCAGTGCGCGGCGGGCGACATCGACCAGGCGTTCGGGGGAGAAGGGCTTTTCCATGAAGTCGTAGGCGCCGTTGCGCATCGCGCCGACGGCCATGGAGATATCGCCATGCCCGGTGATCAGCACCACCGGCAGGCTTTTATCCAGGGCCTTGAGGCGCGTGAGCAACTCCAGGCCGTCGATGCCCGGCAGGCGGATATCGCTGATCACAATGCCCGCGAAGTTCTCGCCAATACGCTTCAATGCTTCTTCGGCACTGCCCACGCCGACGCTGGGAATGTCTTCCAGGGCCAGGGCTTGCTGGCAGCCCAGCAGCACATGGGGGTCGTCTTCGACGATCAGTACGGTGAGGTCGTCTTTAAGGGCTGTAGCGTCTGTATTCATGTCGACTCAGCTTTTTGAGCGCCCGCCAACGGCAGGCACAAGACAAAGGCCGTTCCACCACTGGCCGGGTGCTCCACGGCGAGGTTGCCGCCGGTGGCTGCTGCGAGGCTGGCGGACAGGGTCAGGCCCAGGCCCAGGCCTTGCTCGCCGGGTTTGGTGGTGAAGAACGGTTCGAACAAATGCTTGCGCGCCTCGGGGTCGATGCCGTGGCCATTGTCGCGCACTTGCAGGCGGTATTTATCGTCGACGGTGCTGCCTTCCAGCCACAGTTCGGGAGCCGGTTGGGCTTGCATGGCGTCGAGGGCATTGCCGATCAGGTTGACCAGGATCTGCTCCAGGCGCGTCTGGTCGATTTGCAGTTGGGCGTTGGAAAAGTCGCGGTGCAGGGTCAGTGGCAGGCTGTCCAGGCGTGCGCCGAGTACCTGGAACGTGGCGTCCACCGCCTTGGCGAGGCTGGCTTCACCCTGATCGTCGCCGCGTCGGGCGAAGGAGCGCAGGCTGGCGGTGATGCGGCCCATGCGGTCGATCAGTTCGTTGATGGTCTTGAGGTTGGCGCTGGCAGTATCCAGGGCGCCACGTTCGAGGAAGCGCACGGTGTTGCCGGACAGGGTGCGCAGCGCGGCCAGGGGCTGGTTCAATTCGTGGGCAATGCTGGTCGACATCTGGCCGATGGCCGCCAACTTGCCGGCCTGCACCAGTTCATCCTGGGCGCGGCGCAGGGTTTCCTCGGCCTGGCGCCGTTCACGGATCTGGCCCTTGAGCCGTTCATTGCTGGCGCGCAGGTCGGCGGTGCGTTCGGCAATCCGCCGCTCCAGCTGGCTGTTGGCTTCTTGCAGGGCTTCGCGCGCGGCGAGGCGGGTGGCGATGACCTTGCGACGCTCGTTCCAGGCAATCAGCAAAAACGCCACCAGGCCAAACGCGACCGCCACCAGGATGCCCTGGTTGATCGCGGCGCGGCGCAGGTCGTTGAGCGGGGTCAGCAGGGTGAAATTCCAGGGGGTATCGTTGAGCGGGCGGGTCTGGGCCAGGTAGCTGACTTCATGCTCGTCGTTGACCACTTCGCTGTTGGCGGGAAAGGTCAGTTTCTCGGTACCTTCGTTGAGGCGCTCGCGGGCCAGGGGCTCCAGCTCGTTCAGCGTTGCCCAGTAATATTGCAGGCTGTGGGCCAGGCGGTCCTTGGTGTCATCGCTCAGCGGGCGCACGGCCTTGAGCCGGCGGGCCGGGTCGCTGGAGAGAATGATGATGCCGTTCTCGTCGCTCACAAAGGCTTCGAGGCGTGCGCGTTGCCAGCGTTCTTCCAGGGCTTCGAGGCGCACCTTGACCACGGCGACACCGATGATCTTGCCATGCTCCTCCAGGCCGTGGGCCAGGTAGTAGCCGGGTTCGCCGTTGGTGCTGCCGATGCCATAGAAACGCCCGGGCTGGCCACGTACGGCGTTCTGGAAATAGGCGCGGAAGGACAGGTCTTCACCCTGGTAACTGTCGGCATCGCGCCAGTTACTGGTGGCCAGCACACGGCCGGTGGTGTCCATCACGTAGATGGCCCGACTGCGACTGCGTCGGTTCAGGCCTTCGAGATAATCGTTGACGGTCTTGCGGGTTTCCTGGTTCGGGTCGGCCAGCAGCGTGGAGACGCTGGACTCCAGTTCCAGCAGGCTGGGCAGGTAGGTGTATTTGCTCAGTTCGCTTTCGACGGTGCGGGCATGCAACTCCAGCTGACGTTCGCCGGTGTCGCTGAGGGTGCGGATGCCGTAGTACTCACTGATCCAGAAGCCGATATAACCCAGGCCGATCATCAGGGCGATGATCAACGGTGGCAGGAACAGTTGGCGGATCAGACGTGGTTTCACGGCAAGTGATGGCGGTGCGGCGCGAAATTGGTTGGGGTCGCATTTCATCACAGATGCCTTGGGTCAACCAGAGCCGCAAGCCCTGTGACGAACATGGCTCATGTAGGCGCTGGCCTGCCAGCGATGCAGGCACCTCGGTGTGTCTGTGACACCGAGGTGATTCTATCGCTGGCAAGCCAGCTCCTACACAAAACCGGTTCCCACAGGGAAAACGGGCCTGCTTTTTAGTGCTGCAGGATTTTCTCAAGGAAGTGCTGCGCGCGTTCGGAGCGGGCGTTGATGTCGCCGAAGAACTCCTCTTTCGGGCAGTCTTCGATGATCTTGCCGGCGTCCATGAAGATCACGCGGTCGGCGACTTTGCGGGCGAAGCCCATTTCGTGGGTCACGCACATCATGGTCATGCCTTCGTGGGCCAGTTGCACCATCACGTCGAGCACTTCGTTGACCATTTCCGGGTCCAGCGCCGAGGTCGGTTCGTCGAACAGCATGACGATCGGGTCCATGGCCAGGGCGCGGGCGATTGCCACACGTTGTTGCTGGCCGCCGGAAAGCTGGCCCGGGTGCTTGTGGGCGTGCGCCGACAGGCCGACGCGCTCCAGCAGTTGCAGGCCCTTCTTGGTGGCTTCTTCCTTGCTGCGGCCGAGCACCTTGATCTGCGCGATGGTCAGGTTTTCGGTAATGGTCAGGTGCGGGAACAGCTCGAAGTGCTGGAACACCATGCCCACGCGCGAGCGCAGTTTCGGCAGGTCTGTCTTCGGGTCGGCAATCGAGGTGCCGTCCACGACCACGTCGCCTTTCTGGAACGGTTCCAGCGCGTTGACGCACTTGATCAGGGTGGATTTACCCGAGCCGGACGGCCCGCACACCACGATCACTTCGCCTTTTTTAACCTCGGTGCTGCAATCGGTCAGCACCTGGAAGTCGCCATACCACTTGTTGATGTTCTTGATAGAGATCATACGGCAAACCTTTTTTGCAGACGCTTGACCAGCAGCGAGGCGGAAAAGCTGATGATGAAGTAGACGACACCGGCGAAGATCAGGAACTCATTGGAGCGGCCGATGATGTCGCCGTTGGAGCGGGCGGAGTTGAGGAAGTCCACCAGGCCCACGGTGTAGACCAGCGAGGTGTCCTGGAACAGGATGATCGACTGTTGCAGCAGCAACGGAGTCATCTTGCGGAACGCCTGGGGCAGGATGATCAGGCGCATGGTCTGGCCATAGGTCATGCCCATTGCCTGTGCCGCCGCCATCTGGCCCTTGGGGATCGACTGCACGCCGGCCCGCACGATTTCACAGAAGTACGCGGCTTCGAACATCATGAAGGCCACGACGCACGAGGTGAACGCACCGATCGGGGTGTCTTCGCCGGTGATCCAGCGCAACACGAACGGCACCGCCAGGTAGAACCAGGTGATCACCAGCAGCAACGGGATCGAGCGGAAGTAGTTCACGTAGGCGCCAGCCACGCGGGACAACAGTTTGCTGGACGACAGGCGCATCAGCGCCAGGACCGTACCCAGCGCGATACCGCCGATCACGCCCATGACCATCAACTGCAAGGTCATGACCATGCCGTTCCACAGGCCCGGGATGGCGGGGATGATGCCGCTGAAATCGAATTCCATTATTTACCCCCCACGGAGATCAGGCCGGGCACCGCGACTTTCTTCTCGACCACGCGCATCAGCAGCATCAGGCTCATGTTCAGGGTGAAGTAGATCAGCGTGGCCAGGGTGAAGGCTTCAAACAGGTTGGCCGAGAACTCGGCGGTCTGTTTGGTTTGCGCCAGCAGTTCCATCAGGCCGATCAAGGACGCCACGGAGGAGTTCTTGAAGACGTTGAGGAATTCCGAGGTGAGCGGCGGAATGATGATCCGGTAAGCCTGCGGCAGCAGCACGTTCCAGTAGATCTGCGGTAGCTTGAAGCCCATGGCGCGTGCCGCGGATTCCTGGCCGCGTGGCAGCGCCTGGATACCGGTACGCACTTGCTCACACACACGGGCGGCGGTGAACAGGCCCAGGCACACGACAACGCTCAGATAGGCCGAGGTGGTCGGGTTGAGGTCTTGTTTGTACCAGTCCTGCAGGTTCTGCGGCAGCATGTCGGGTACCAGGAAGTACCAGATAAACAGCTGAACCAGCAGCGGCACGTTACGAAACAGTTCCACATAGCAGGTCGCGATGCCCGCTACGATGCGGTTTGGCACGGTGCGCATGACGCCCAGAATGGACCCCAGCAGCAAGGCGATAATCCATGCCACGACAGCGATGGCGATGGTCCAGCCCAAACCGGCGATGTACCAGTCGAGATAAGTCTCGCTGCCCACGCCAGTGGACTTGAAGAACACGCCCCAGTCCCAGTTGTAATTCATTAGGGTCTCCCCTCGAGATCGATCGATGTACAAGCACCCGCTTGGGGAAAATCCATTCCCGCCTGGCGATGAACGCCAGGCACACGCGATCGGCTCGAAAACCGCCAGGTCGAGTGTTCCAAAGTAAAGCCAGCAGGTAGTAACAGACGCCTGAGGGAGGGTTGGCTCCCTCAGGAGATAAGCTTAGTCAGGTATCAGATTTTTACGTCAGGGGCTGGCTTGTCGCTTGGGTTTGCGATCAGCTCCTTAACCTTGTCGCTCATCGGGAAGTTCAGGTTCAGGCCTTTTGGTGGGATCGGGCTCTCGAACCACTTGCTGTAGATCTTGTTGATTTCGCCGGATTTGTACAGGGCAACGATGGCGTCATCGACCGCTTTCTTGAAGGCTGGGTCGTCTTTACGAACCATGCAAGCGTAGGCTTCGAAGGACTGCGGAGTACCGGTGATGACCCAGTCGTCCGGCTTCTTGGCCTTGGCTTCTTCACCGGCCAGCAGGGCGTCGTCCATCATGAACGCAACGGCGCGGCCGCTTTCCAGCATTTGGAAGGATTCGCCGTGGTCTTTGGCGGAGATGACGTTCATGCCCATCTGCTTGTCGGCGTTCATCGCCTTGATGATGCGCTCGGACGTGGTGCCAGCGGTGGTCACGACGTTCTTGCCTTTCAGGTCAGCGAAGTCGGCGTAGCTCGGCTTGCCATCCTTGTCTTTCTTGACCAGCAGGCGGGTGCCGATTTCGAAGATGTTGACGGTGAAATCAACTTGTTGGGCGCGTTCGGCGTTGTTGGTGGTGGAGCCGCACTCGAGGTCCGCGGTGCCGTTCTGGATCAGCGGAATACGGGTTTGTGAAGTGACCAGGTTGTACTTGGCCTTCAGGTCGGGTTTGTTCAGGTCTTTTTTCAGTTGCTCGACGACGGCCAGCTGAATGTCGTGGGAGTAGCCCACTGGTTTGCCCGAACCATCCGCGATGTAGGAAAACGGAATGGAGCTGTCGCGGTGAGCGAGAGTGATGGTGCCGGAGTCGTTGATCTTCTTCAGGGTGCCGGTGAGTTCGGCGGCGAACACTGGAGTGCTGATCAGAGCAGCAGCGATAGCTGCGCCCAGAATATGGGGAACGATGCGCATCAATACTTCCTCGACATTTGTTTTTTTTATGAAGCCGGCTAAACGGCTCTCTTGTACAGCGAATGCCCGTGACGGCTCCTGAGGCGTCTCAGGCAATCGTCCAAGAGTGTAGAGCATGAGTCGTGCCATACCTGGAATTAAAGGTTATCTATTTGATTTATAAGAAAATTAACTTTGTGTGACGGTTGGTTTTCGAAGCATGGGTCCGGCAAACCGAATGGTACGGTGTACGCCGTTCGGAAAACCGAATGGTGAAAGAGGGAAGGTGCAGGCATGAAAAAGCCCCTGGACCTCGTGGCACAGGGGCTTTTTATGGCGGCCTGGTCAGGCCGCTTCAATCTTTGCGCGGTGTTGCTCGACCTTGGACAGGTAACGCTGCACGTTGTCCTGTTCTTCCGGGGTGGTGAACAGGCCAAGCTTGGTGCGACGCCACAGCACATCCTGAGGCTGGGTTGCCCATTCCTCGGTGCACAGGTAATCGACCTCGCGGGTGTACAGGCCACCACCCAGATGATCGCCCAGGTCGGCCAGCGATTGCACGCCTTCGAGCAGGCGCCAGGTGCGGCTGCCGTAGGTGGTGGACCAACGGCGCGCGATCTCGCTTGGCACCCAGTCGAACTTGCTGCGGATGGCGTCAGCCAAGGCTTCTGGCGTGGTCATGTCTTCGCCGCCGGGCAGGCTGGCGGTAGCAGTCCAGCTTGGGCGCATGTGGGTGAAGTAGGGGGCCAGTTGCGCCATCGCCGATTCAGCCAGCTTGCGATAGGTGGTCAGTTTGCCGCCAAACACCGACAGGATCGGCGCCTCGCCCGTGCCGCCGGACAGTGCCAGGGTGTAGTCGCGCGTGATGGCTGACGGGTTGTCAGACTCGTCGTTGCACAGCGGGCGAACGCCGGAGTAGGTGTGGACGATGTCGTCGCGGCTCAGTTGCTTCTTGAAGTGAGCGTTGACCACCTTGAGCATGTAGTCGGTTTCACCCTCGGTGATCGCAACTGCAGCCGGGTCGCCGGTGTATTCGCGGTCGGTGGTGCCGATGATGGTCAGGTGATTCAGGTACGGAATGGTGAAGACGATGCGCTGGTCTTCGTTCTGCAGGATGTGCGCGTGGGCGCCTTCGTACAGTTTCGGCACGATCAGGTGGCTGCCCTGGATCAGGCGGATGCCGTAGGGCGAGTCCAGCTTCAGGTCGTCCTTGATGAATTTGGCGACCCATGGGCCGGCGGCGTTCACCAGTGCGCGGGCGCGGATCGAGAACAGGCTGCCGTCGGCGCGTTCCATGTTCATTTCCCACAGGCCCTTGCTGCGGTGTGCGCTGATGCACCGGGTCTGGGTGTGAATGTGCGCGCCTTTTTCGCGGGCGGCCATGGCATTCAGCACCACCAGGCGGGCGTCATCGACCCAGCAGTCGGAGTATTCGAAGCCTTTGGTGATTTCGCTTTTCAGCGGGCTGTCAGGGCCGAACTTGAGGCTTTTCGAACCGGCGAGCTTTTCGCGCTTGCCCAAGTGGTCGTACAGGAACAGGCCGGCACGAATCATCCACGCTGGGCGCAGGTGCGGGCGGTGCGGCAACACGAAGCGCATCTGCTTGACGATATGCGGGGCCTTGGCCAACAGTACTTCGCGTTCGGCCAGCGCTTCGCGCACCAGGCGGAATTCGTAATGTTCGAGGTAACGCAGGCCGCCGTGGATCAGCTTGCTGCTGGCGGAGGAGGTGTGGCTGGCCAGGTCATCCTTTTCGCAAAGGAATACCGACAAACCGCGCCCGGCTGCGTCTGCTGCAATGCCGACGCCATTGATCCCGCCACCGATAACGGCAACGTCATAGACTTCGGCAAGCGGTGGGGCAGGCAAGGTAGAAGGGTTCATCGGCTGGCCTCGCGATCTTTTCGTATTGGAATTCGAACATTAATGTTCATTTGCGAAAATGGTAGCTGATAAACGCGCGCACAGCCACCTGACTTCGATTGAAAAAACTCATCGAAGCGGCTGGAAAGGAAAATTTGTGAACATCTGCGGGCGGGACAAGCTACTGATGTGGTGAGCGGGGCAAGCCCGCTCACCCCAGGGTTACACGACTTCCAGTCGAACCTTATGCTGGCTCAACAGCTGCACCAGCGCCGGCACTGGCTGCTGGTCGGTCACCAGGCAGTCCACCAAACTGATCGGGCCCAGGCGAATCATGGCGTTGCGCCCGAATTTGCTGGAGTCCGCCGCCAGGATCACCTGGCGTGCATTGGCGATAATCGCCTGGGATACGCGTACTTCCTGGTAATCAAAGTCCAGCAGACTGCCGTCTTCATCGATACCGCTGATACCCACCAACGCAAAGTCGACCTTGAACTGGTTGATAAAGTCGACACTCGCCTGGCCCACTACACCGCCGTCACGGCGCACATTGCCACCGGTGAGCAGCACGTCAAAGTCGTCCTTGGCACTGAGCATGGTGGCGACGTTGAGGTTGTTGGTGATGATTTTCAGGTGATTGTGGTTGAGCAGCGCGCGCGCGATGGATTCGGTGGTGGTGCCGATATTGATGAACAGCGAGGCGTGATCGGGGATTTGCGCGGCGATGGCTTCGCCGATGCGCTGTTTCTCGTCGCGCATCTGGTCCGCACGCATGGCGTACGCGGTGTTCTCGACACTGGAATCATAGGCCGCGCCGCCGTGGTAGCGGCGCAGCAGATTGGCGTCCGCCAGTTGGTTGATGTCGCGGCGGATGGTTTGCGGGGTGACAACGAATAGCTGCGCCATTTCCTCGATACTGACATAGCCGCGTTCGCGGACCAGTTCGAGGATTTGTTGTTGGCGTGGAGGCAGATTCATGGGGCGTCCTTTGGGCTGCCATACAAAAGTGGCCCATGATGACGCAGGAATCCGCTCCCTGCCAGTTACAACCCTATATGGGTCCGGCGCTTGGCTTATTCAGCGCCTTCGTGCGGTTCCCAGTCACGGGTGCGGCTGACTGCTTTTTGCCAGCCGGCGTAGAGCTTCTCTTTGGCCGCTTCGTCCAGTTGTGGTTCGAATTCGCGCTCGATCACCGCCTTGCCGCGCAACTCGTCCAGGCTGCCCCAGAAGCCGCACGCCAGGCCAGCCAGGTAGGCGGCGCCGAGTGCGGTGGTTTCACGCATTTGCGGGCGCTCGACCTGGGTGCCGAGGATATCGGCCTGGAATTGCATCAGGAAGTTGTTGGCCACGGCGCCGCCGTCCACACGCAGGGCCTTGAGGCGTTCGCCGGAGTCCTGTTGCATGGCGTCGAGCACGTCACGGGTCTGGTAGGCAATCGACTCCAGCGCTGCACGAATAATGTGATCCACGCGTACGCCACGGGTCAGGCCGAACAGTGCGCCACGGGCGTACGGGTCCCAGTAAGGCGCGCCCAGGCCGGTGAAGGCTGGCACCAGGTACACGCCGTTGCTGTCCTTGACCTTGCCGGCGAAGTATTCGGTGTCGGTGGCATCGGCGATGATCTTCAGCTCGTCACGCAGCCACTGCACAGTGGAACCGCCGTTGAACACTGCGCCTTCCAGGGCGTAGGCCACTTCGCCGCGCGGGCCGCAGGCGATGGTGGTGAGCATGCCGTGCTTGGATTTCACCGCCTTGTCGCCGGTGTTCATCAGCAGGAAGCAACCGGTGCCGTAGGTGTTCTTGGCTTGGCCGGCTTCGACGCACATTTGGCCGAACAGTGCCGCTTGCTGGTCACCGGCGATACCGCCGATGGCGATGCCGCTCTTGGTGCGGCCGTAGATTTCCGAGGAGGATTTGACTTCCGGCAGCATTTCGCGCGGTACGTCGAGGATCTCCAGCATCTTCGCGTCCCACTCCAGCGTGTGGATGTTGAAGAGCATGGTGCGCGAGGCGTTGGTGTAGTCGGTGACGTGGGTCTTGCCGCCGGTAAATTTCCAGATCAGCCAGCTGTCGATGGTGCCGAACAGCAGTTCGCCGTTGCGCGCACGCTCGCGGCTGCCTTCGACGTTGTCGAGGATCCACTTGAGCTTGGTGCCGGAGAAGTACGGGTCGGTGACCAGGCCAGTGGTGTCATTGATGTATTGCTCGTGGCCATCGCGCTTGAGCTGCTGGCAGATCTCGGTGCTACGGCGGCATTGCCAGACGATCGCGTTGTAGATCGGGCGACCGGTGACTTTGTCCCACACCACGGTGGTTTCACGCTGGTTGGTGATGCCGATGGCAGCAACCTGGTCATGGTGCAGGCCGGCCTGTGCCAGCGCTTCGACCATCACCGCACTCTGGGTGGCGAAGATTTCCATCGGGTCATGCTCGACCCAACCGGCTTGTGGGTAATGCTGAGTGAATTCACGCTGGGCGGTGCAGACCACGTTGGCGTCACGATCAAAGATGATCGCGCGGGAACTGGTGGTGCCCTGATCAAGGGCAATGATGTAGTTCTTATTCTGAATGTCGGTCATGTCGATTGCCTTGGACGGAAAATAAGGAAGTAAGGAATCAGCCGGGTCCGTAAAGAGGCAGTGGGGACCCGGCCAGCGCTATCAGGAAATACGCGTCTTGCAGTTGACAGCCGTGTCAGGTGTTTCTTCAGCTATAGCAGGTGCGGCGCTCGGCAGGTGGCGGGCAATCAGCCCGCGATAGGCCGCAGCACCGAGGCATGCACCCACAATCGGCGCGAAAATCGGCACCAGGAAGTAAGGAATATCGCGGCCGCCCGTAAAGGCCATTTCACCCCAGCCAGCGAAAAAGGTCATCAGCTTGGGCCCGAAATCCCGCGCCGGGTTCATCGCAAAGCCAGTCAGTGGGCCCATTGCGCTGCCGATCACGGCGATCAGCAGGCCAATCAGCAGCGGGGCCAACGGGCCGCGGGGCAGGCCGTTGTTGTCATCGGTCAAGGCCATGATCACGCCCATCAGGATGGCGGTGATGACCATTTCCACCAGGAACGCCTGGGCAGTGCTCAGCAGCGCATGGGGATAGGTGGAGAACACCGACGCCAATTCCAGGCTGGCCTGGGAGCCACGCACCATATGGTGGGTTTGTTCGTAATCGAAAAACAGATTGCTGTAGAGCGTGTACACCAAGGCCGCCGAGCAGAAGGCGCCGGCGATCTGAGCGAGAATATAGAAGGGCAGTTTGCGCTTTTCGAAGTCAGCGAAAATACACAGCGCGATGCTGACGGCCGGGTTGAGGTGGGCCCCGGAAATACCGGCGCTCAGGTAGATCGCCATGCTGACGCCAACCCCCCAGATGATACTGATCTCCCACAAGCCAAAGCTGGCACCCGCGACCTTGAGCGCAGCGACACATCCTGTACCGAAGAAGATCAGAAGCGCAGTCCCCAGGAACTCGGCCATGCATTGGCTCGAAAGTGAAGGCTGTTGAAGAGCAGTTGTCATGGAAAACCTCAGTTGTTGTTCTTGTCTGGCGCACAACCTCAACGGATTGTTGCGCGATTTTCACCGTGGCAAGGATCCCCATCCCGGTCGCGGCTTACTGCTTCAATACTGCGGGTCTATTCCTACAGTATTCGGAAACGAAAAAATATAGACAAGAATGACGGCTGTCAAAGGTCGAAAGTGAACTGTCAGTCACTTTCAAACTATTGGTTTGGTGAATGATCACGCTTGGCACATTTCGCGTGTACCGCAAGAGAGTGCGGACTAGAGCGTTTTATGTGGGCTTGGCCTAGAATTGGCCATCTGTTTGCCACGCCTCGGAGCCGCCATGACGCCCGCATTGGACCTGTTGAAAAAAGTTCGCGCCGAACATCGAATCCACAGTTACGAACATGACCCCAAGGCGGCGTCATATGGGCTGGAAGCCGCGGAGAAATTGGGCCTCGACCCGGCGCGGGTGTTCAAGACCTTACTGGCCAGCAGTGAGAAGGGTGAATTATTGGTGGCAGTGGTGCCGGTCGTCGGAAGTCTGGACCTGAAAGCCCTGGCGCAGGCGGCAGGCGTCAAGAAAGTCGAAATGGCCGACCCGGCAGCCGCGCAACGTTCCACCGGTTACCTGTTGGGCGGCATCAGTCCGTTGGGGCAGAAGAAGCGGTTGCGCACGTTTATCGATGTGACGGCGCAGCCATTTGCGACGATTTTTGTGAGTGCGGGGAGAAGGGGCTTGGAGGTTGAGTTGCCAGCCGTGGTGCTGGCTGAGCATACCCAGGCCAAGTTCGCGCCGATTGGTCGCGCCTGACGTCCATTTAGACGTGTATGAGCCAGGTGTGGGAGCGGGCTTGCTCGCGAAGGCGGTGTATCAGTCAATCAATAGGTCGACTGACACTCCGTTTTCGCGAGCAAGCCCGCTCCCAGGTTGATCCGGTTTCTTCAGTTGGCGGGGCTGTAGCGGCGCACGCCGGATTCGACTTGAGGAATCTGCGCGGCGGTGCTGCCTGAGGCCTGGAACAGCACCAGGTGTTCGGCGGCTACACGGATCCCCACATCCGCACCGACCTGATGGTCGGCATGGCTCGGGAAAATCGACTCCAGCTGCGCGCCGGTCGGCAGTTGCAGGCGATACAAGGTCGACGCGCCGAGGAAGGTCTTGCCGACGATCCGCGCTTTCAAACCGCTGTCCGGGGCGTAGACGATGTCGTCCGGGCGCAGTAGCACGTCCACCGCGCCGCCGGTGGGCCAGGTGTAGGCGCGGTTGCCGCGCAACTCACCCAGCTCGGTGCTGACCGATTCCGGCGAACTCAATTGGCCACGGATGAAGTAACCCTGGCCGATAAAGCTGGCGACGTAGGGCGTCTGCGGTTCGTGATAGAGGTTGTAGGGCGTGTCCCACTGTTCAAGCCGGCCCTCTTTGAACACGCCGACCTGATCGCTGACGGCAAAGGCTTCTTCCTGGTCGTGGGTCACCAGGATCGCGCTGGTGCCGCGTGCCTTGAGAATGTCGCGCACCTCGTGGCTGAGCTTGCGCCGCAACTCGCCATCGAGGTTGGAAAAGGGTTCATCCAGCAACAACAGGGCCGGCTCCGGCGCCAACGCGCGGGCGAGGGCGACGCGTTGTTGTTGGCCGCCGGAAAGCTCGTGGGGAAAGCGCTTGCCCAGGTTCTTCAGGTTGACCAGCTCCAGCAACTCAGCCACCACGCGGTCTTTCTGCGGATGCTTGCGAATACCGAAGGCAATGTTGTCGGCCACGCTCAAGTGAGGAAACAGTGCGTAGTCCTGGAACACCATCCCGATACGACGTTTCTCTGGTGCCAGTGTGAAACCGGCACTGGAGATCACTTCACCCGCCAGGCTGATTTCACCTTCGTGCACCGGCTCAAACCCGGCAATCGCCCGCAGCGTGGTGGTTTTGCCGCAGCCCGAAGAACCCAGCAGGCAACCGATGTCGCCGGCGTTGAGGTGCAGATTGAGGTTCTGCACCACCCGTTGATCTTGATAGCCGCATGCCAGATTGCGCAGGTTCAGCAGTAATGAATGGCTCATGCGTGGTGGTACGACGGCGGAACGAGGAATTCGAGCAGCGCCTTTTGCGCGTGCAGGCGGTTTTCAGCCTGGTCCCAGGCGACCGAGCGTGGGTCGTCGAGCAAGTCGAGGCTGATCTCTTCACCACGGTGGGCTGGCAGGCAGTGCATGAACAGCACATCCGGCGCGGCCAGGTCGAGCAGCGCGCGGTTCACTTGGTACGGCGCGAACAGGGCCAGGCGCTGGGTGGTCTCGTCTTCCTGGCCCATGGAGGTCCAGACGTCGGTGCTCACCAGGTGCGCGCCAATCACGGCGTCGCGTGGGTCGCGCACGAGGGTCACACGGTCACCGGCCTGTGCCAGGAAGCGCGCGTCCGGCTCGTAGCCTTCCGGGCAGGCAACGCGTAGGTGGAAGTCGAACTGGATGGCGGCTTCTATATAGCTGTTGCACATGTTGTTGCCGTCGCCGATCCAGGCCACGGTCTTGCCCTGGATCGAGCCACGGTGTTCGAGGAACGTTTGCATGTCGGCCAGCAACTGGCACGGGTGCAGGTCATCGGACAGGCCGTTGATCACCGGCACGCGGGAGTTGGCGGAAAATTCGGTCACGGTGCTGTGGGCAAAGGTACGGATCATCACCGCATCAAGCATGCTCGAGAGGACGATGGCGCTGTCGGCGATTGGCTCGCCACGGCCCAATTGGGTGTCGCGCGAGGACAAGAAGATGGCCTGGCCACCCAGTTGGATCATGCCGGCTTCGAAGGACACGCGGGTGCGGGTCGACGACTTCTCGAAAATCATCCCGAGCACGCGGTTTTTCAAAGGCTCGAACAGTACGCCGCGGTTACGCAGGTCTTTAAGCTCAATGCCTCGACGGATCACGCTGACCAGCTCTTCGGGCGTGCAATCCATCAGGGAGAGAAAGTGCCTTGCGCTCATCATTAACTACCTTTTTGCAACAGACCGCAGATACTCAAAGCCTTGTTTATTGTGACAACGGGCGAGACCTGCGGCGAAAGCCGCACGGGGCGACGAAATAGGGGAAGGCGCGATCTTATAATTAAATGTCGCGTCTTACCAATAGGGCTACGGTTTTTAGGGGTGTTCAAGCAGGGCGCCGGAGCGCTTTTGAAGACGAATACCAGACAGCAGCGGGTCATTTGTACACTGGCGTCACAACCTTTTGCAATGCGCGGAGGCGGCTGCGGGCCAGGCTGAGTCGGTTTCAGCGTGGCTGTGCGAAGTTTCTGAAACATTTGCTCATGCTTAGCCATGGCCGGGCCTGATGCTTGTCGATTCACGGCACTGACGTTGGTGGTGCCTTGGCCTTCAGCGGCCCATAGTGGAATCAAAGCCCTGATAAGAGACTGGCCATGACCAAGACTCTCCACCACCGTGCCTGCCATCTGTGTGAAGCCATCTGCGGCTTGACGCTCGAAACCACCCAGGCCGACGACGGCAGCCTGGCAATCACCTCGATCAAGGGCGACGCCCAGGACAGTTTCAGCCGTGGGCATATCTGCCCCAAGGCCGTGGCGCTGCAGGATATCCAAAATGATCCCGACCGCCTGCACCAGCCCATGTTGCGGGTGGGCAGCGAATGGCAGCCAATTGCCTGGGATGAGGCCTTTGCACGCGTTGCCGAGCGGTTGGCCGGCATTCAGGCGCGGCACGGGCAGAATGCAGTGGCGGTGTATCAGGGCAATCCCAGCGTGCATAACTATGGGTTGATGACCCACAGCAACTACTTTCTTGGGCAACTGAAGACGCGCAATCGGTTTTCCGCTACCTCGGTGGACCAGTTGCCCCACCACCTCACCAGTTACCTCATGTACGGCCATGGTCTGTTGCTGCCCATCCCGGACATCGATCACACCGACTTTATGCTGATCCTGGGCGGCAACCCACTGGCGTCCAACGGCAGCATCATGACCGTGCCCGATGTGGAGAAGCGTCTCAAGGCGATCCAGGCGCGGGGCGGCAAAGTGGTTGTGGTCGACCCTCGGCGCAGCGAGACGGCGGCGATGGCCGACCAGCATCTGTTCGTGCGTCCAGGCGGTGATGCGGCATTGTTGTTCGGCGTACTCAACACCTTGTTTACCGAAGGCCTGACCCGCGACAGCCATCTGCCGGTTGAAGGCCTTGAGGATGTACGCCGTGCCATCGCCGGCTTCACCGCCGAGGCCATGAGCCGTCAGTGTGCAGTGCCTGCCGAGCAGATCCGCCAACTGGCGCGGGACTTTGCCGCCGCCGACAAAGCGGTATGTTACGGGCGCATGGGTGTTTCGACCCAGGCGTTCGGCACCCTGTGCCATTGGTTGGTGCAATTGATCAACCTGGTGACGGGCAATCTGGATCGTGTCGGTGGGGCGCTCTGCACCACACCGGCGGTGGATCTGGTGGCATCGACCGGTGGTGGGCATTTCAATCGTTGGCAGAGCCGGGTTTCCGGGCGCCCGGAATACGGCGGCGAGCTGCCGGTGTCGGCGTTGGCCGAAGAAATGCTCACCGAAGGCGATGGGCAAATCCGTGCCCTGGTGACAGTGGCAGGCAACCCGGTGCTGTCGACGCCCAACGGCCGGCAACTGGAGCAAGCCCTGGATGGCCTGGAATTCATGGTCAGCATCGACCTCTATATCAACGAGACCACGCGGTATGCCGACCTGATCCTGCCGTCCACGTCGGCGCTGGAAAACGATCACTACGACACGACCTTCAATATGTTCGCGGTGCGTAATGTCACCCGGTTCAACCGGGCGATTCTGCCCAAGCCCGTGGGCGCGCTGCATGACTGGGAGATCTTCGTCGGCCTGGCCCAGGCGTTTGCCGCACAGACCGGCACGACGCTCAAGCCCACGATGCCGCCTTCGCACATGATCGATTTCGGCCTGCGCGCCGGGGTGTACGGTGATGCCTCCAGTCATAAGTTATCTGTGGCCATGCTGGCGGATCATCCCCACGGCGTGGACCTCGGGCCACTGCGGCCCAACCTTGCCGCACGTCTGAAAACCACGGATGGTAAGGTGCAAGCGGCACCGGCGGTGATCCTCGCCGACCTGGCGCGTTTTGCGGCGCAGCCGATGCCCCTGGCCGACGAACTGCTGCTCATCGGCCGTCGTCATGTGCGCAGTAATAATTCCTGGATGCATAACTATCACCGGCTGGTGAAAGGTAAGCCGCGCCATCAATTGTTGATGCACCCGGATGACCTCGCCAGCCGGCAGCTGAATGATGGCCAGCGTGTGCGCGTGAGTTCGCGCATCGGCATGATCGAAGTGGAAGTAGTCGCCAGCCTGGACATGATGCCTGGCGTGGTCAGCCTGCCTCACGGTTGGGGCCATGGACGACCGGGTGTGCAGATGACGATCGCCAGCGGACAGCCGGGGGCGAGTGCCAATGACTTGACCGACGAGCGGCAGTTGGATGAGTTATCCGGCAATGCGGCGTTGAATGGCGTTCCGGTGCAGGTAGCAGCCGCCTGAGCACCAGGCTGGAATTTTGCGTTACAATGCGCCACCGTGCCGACCTGTGAGTCGCAAAGTTCCAGCCGAGGTGTTCCATGGATATCATCGAAACGATCAAAGAGCAGATTGCCAACAACACCATTCTGCTTTACATGAAGGGCGCGCCCAACGCTCCTCAGTGCGGTTTCTCCGCGAAGGCGTCCCAGGCCATCATGGCGTGTGGCGAGAAATTCGCTTACGTGGATATCCTGCAAAACCCCGAAATCCGCGCCAACCTGCCAAAGTATGCCAACTGGCCTACATTCCCACAGCTGTGGGTAGCCGGTGAGCTGGTCGGCGGTAGCGACATCATCGTTGAGATGGCGGCTGATGGTTCGTTGCAGGCGCTGATCAAAGAAGCAGCGGCCAACGCCGCAGCCAAGACCGACGCGTAATCGTGTAGGCGCCGGCAAGCCGGCGCCTACCCGTCATCGGTCAATAAAAAGCCCCGCTTCTCGTGAGAGAGCGGGGCTTTTTTGTACCGGCGCGCTGAGGGCTTATTCGCCCATCTGCGATTGCAGGTAGTTTTCCAGGCTGACCTTGTCGATCAGGCCCAATTGGGTTTCCAGCCAGTCGATATGCTCTTCCTGGTCTTCGAGGATGTCTTCCAGCAGCTCACGGCTGCCGAAGTCGCCCTTGGTCTCGCAGTGAGCGATGGCGGCCTTGAGGTCGCTGTGGCTCTTGCGCTCGAAACCCAGGTCGCTGCCGAGCATTTCCTGGGTGTGCTCGCCGATGTTCAGCTTGCCCAGGTCCTGCACGTTCGGCAGACCTTCCAGGAACAGGATGCGCTTGATCAACGCGTCAGCGTCTTTCATGGCCTTGATGGATTCTTTGTATTCGCGCTTGCCCAGCTTTTCCAGGCCCC
Organism: Pseudomonas pergaminensis; assembly: GCF_024112395.2. NCBI lineage: Bacteria > Pseudomonadati > Pseudomonadota > Gammaproteobacteria > Pseudomonadales > Pseudomonadaceae > Pseudomonas > Pseudomonas pergaminensis. The sequence goes on from NZ_CP078013.2 coordinate 1,328,668, forward strand.
AATCGTCATACATGCGCGCATGCAGAAAGTACTGATTGATCGCGACCAGTTCATTGGCAAGGATTTTGTTGAGTTGCTGGATGACTGAGATGTCGCCTTTCATGACTGGGGTCCTGCCCTGTAATAGCTGTGTATAAGGCGGAGTTTGAGCGGCGAATTCCCTAGTGTCAAACCTAAGTTATTGAATAATAAATGAAAATTAATCGGAATAAGAATGTTTGTGTTCCGCGTCTTGACGCTAACTAATTGAATTGCGGGCATAAAAAAACCGGACACTAAGTCCGGTTCTTTAAAACACGCCTAATCAGGCGTGTGTAAATTCTGCTGAATAGGGGAGCGCGGACTGGGCTGTCTGCAGCTGCGTCAGGGTTTCCCGTACCACTTGCTTGGCGAGGCAAGCACATTTACCGCACTGGCTGGCAACGCCGGTGGTTTCACGCACTTCCTTGTAGCTGCAGCAACCTTCATAGATTGCTTCGCGGATTTGTCCGTCGGTGACGCCAGTACAGAGGCACACATACATAAGGGAGAACCGTCGCGGGTTTAAGGCTTAAGTGCGATGGATCTTAATGTTAACGAGAATGATTGTCAAAGTAGATTCGTAGGGTATTCGCTGGCACCGCGCCCGCACTGACGAACGGTTTTTTCAGTGTATGATGGTCGGTCTTCACGAAGCGTGACTGCGTCACAGGGCTGTCGCCTAAACACGGCAGACTCAAGGCCGGTCCTTTTACTTCAATCGTCACCCCTACATCAGGAGATATCCAATGAGCGTACTCGTCGGCAAACAAGCCCCGGATTTCGACGTCCCAGCCGTCCTCGGCAATGGCGAAATCGTAGACAGCTTCAAACTGTCTGAAGCCATCAAAGGCAAATACGGCCTGGTGTTCTTCTACCCGCTGGACTTCACCTTCGTCTGCCCTTCGGAGCTGATCGCTCTGGACCACCGCATGGACGATTTCAAGGCGCGCAACGTTGAAGTGGTAGCCGTTTCCATCGACTCCCATTTCACCCACAACGCCTGGCGCAACACTGCCATCAACGATGGCGGCATCGGCAAAGTCAAATACACCATGGCTGCCGACATGAAGCACGACATCGCCAAGGCCTACGACGTTGAATCCGAAGGCGGCGTGGCGTTCCGTGGCGCATTCCTGATCGACGACAAAGGCGTGGTTCGCTCCCAGATCATCAACGACCTGCCACTGGGTCGTAACATGGAAGAGCTGATCCGTCTGGTCGACGCCCTGCAATTCCACGAAGAGCACGGCGAAGTCTGCCCTGCCAACTGGAAAAAAGGCGACAAAGGCATGAACGCTTCGCCAGAAGGCGTTGCGGCTTACCTGACCGAGAACGCTGGCAAGCTGTAAGCCAGAATCGAGGTACAAAAAAACCGGCCTGTGAAAGGGCCGGTTTTTTTTGTGCTCAGGAAAAGCGCCTGTGGCAAGCCCGCTCACCACAAAAGCGCTGTTAGTCGTTGAAGTCTTCCCAGCCGCCCATCTGCTTCCAGCGGTTGACGATGCCGCAGAACAGCTCGGCAGTCTTCTCGGTGTCGTAGCGGGCCGAGTGAGCCTCACGACCGTCAAAGTCGATACCGGCGGCCTGGCAGGCCTTCGCCAGCACGGTCTGGCCATAAGCCAGACCAGCGAGGGTTGCGGTGTCGAAGCTGGAGAACGGGTGAAACGGATTGCGCTTCATGTCCAACCGCGCCACGGCGGCGTTCAGGAAGCCCAGGTCGAAACTGCTGTTGTGGCCGACCAGGATCGCGCGCTTGCAGCCATTGGCCTTCAGCGCCTTGCGCACGCCACGGAAGATATCGGTCAGCGCCGCTTCTTCACTCACCGCCATGCGCAGGGGGTGATCAAGCTTGATCCCAGTGAACTCCAGGGCAGCCGCTTCGATATTCGCGCCTTCAAACGGCTCGACGCGGAAGAAGTGGGTGTGTTCCGGGAACACAAAGCCCTGTTCATCCATGCCGATAGTGGTCGCGGCGATTTCCAGCAGCGCGTCGGTGGCGCAATTGAAACCACCGGTTTCTACGTCGATGACAACCGGCAGATAGCCGCGGAACCGCTCGGCCATCGGGTGACGGGAGCCGCCACCACTGTGCTCGTGTTCGTCATCGTAATGGTCTTCACTCACTTGCTTTCCTCCAGCAGGCGCCAGCGCAGTGTTTCACCGGCGCGCAGCGGGATAACAGTCAGCTCGCCAAACGGCAGGCTGGCAGGGGCGGTCCAGTCTTCACGGACCAGGGTGATGCGGTCGGTATTCGCTGGCAGGCCGTAGAAACGCGGACCATTGAGGCTGGCGAACCCTTCGAGCTTGTCCAGCGCATTGCGCTGTTCGAACGCTTCGGCGTACAGCTCGATCGCGGCATATGCGGTATAGCAGCCGGCACAGCCGCACGCGGCTTCTTTCGCGTGTTGGGCGTGAGGCGCGGAGTCGGTGCCGAGGAAAAACTTCGGATTGCCGCTGGTCGCCGCATCCAGCAAGGCCACCTGGTGGGTGTTGCGCTTGAGGATCGGCAAGCAATAGAAGTGCGGCCGGATCCCGCCCACCAGCATGTGGTTGCGGTTGTACAACAGGTGATGCGCGGTGATGGTCGCGCCGACGTTGGCCGAGGCCTCGGTGACGAACTGCACGGCATCGGCGGTGGTGATGTGCTCGAACACCACCTTGAGGGTCGGGAACAGCTCGACCACACGGCGCATATGCTCGTCGATGAAGATCTTCTCGCGATCAAACACGTCCACGTCGCCACGGGTAACTTCACCGTGGATCAGCAGCGGCATGCCGACTTCCGCCATGGCTTCGATGGCCGGCAGGATCTTGTCGATACTGGTCACGCCGGAATCGGAGTTGGTGGTCGCGCCGGCCGGGTACAGCTTGGCGGCGTGCACGAAGCCGCTGGCCTTGGCCTCGCGAATTTCTTCGGGCTGGGTGCGGTCGGTGAGGTAGAGCACCATCAGCGGTTCGAAGCGGCTGCCGGCCGGCCGAGCAGCGAGGATACGCTGGCGGTAGGCATCGGCTTGCTCGGCGTTACGCACCGGAGGTACCAGGTTAGGCATGATGATGGCGCGGCCAAACGTGCGCGCTACATCGGCCACGGTGTGGGGTAACGCAGCACCATCGCGAAGATGAATATGCCAGTCGTCGGGACGCAGCAGGGTCAGGCGGTCGGACATTGGGGATTCCAGGCGGGTCAATCTGGTGGGAATGCTACCGGAAAAGACTCTTGCAGGCACCCGCTATCAAGTTTTGCAGGATGCAACCGATAGCCTTTTGTATGCCTTATCGATGTATGACGCTTTGAAGTGTTGTAGAAACCAGTGGAGCCTCCCGTGCGCCAGCATTATCTAGCCCTGCTCAGTGTGTTCGCCAGCCTGCCTGCGATGGCCCTCACGTTCCAGACACGTCTGGAGAATATTGAGTGGAAGGTAGAAGGCGACCAGTTCGAGTGCCGCCTGACACAGCCGATCACCGACTTCGGCTCGGGTGAGTTCGTGCGCCGGGCCGGCGAGCAGGCGACGTTTCGTCTGAAAGCCTATAATGGCTCGCTGGGCGCAGGCTCGGCGACCTTGCTGGCCGCCGCTGCGCCTTGGCAGCCGGGGCGCGGTGATATCAACCTTGGCGCCGTGCGTGCCGGCAGCGGCGACGTCTTGTTCAACAGCTCCCAGGCCCAGGCCGGGCGCCTGTTCACGGGGCTTCTGGAAGGGCGCAGCCCGACTGTTCGCCACTACGGGCGTGAGGGCGGCTACTCGGAAATTCGCCTGTTGCCGGTGAAATTCAACAAGGCCTTTAACGACTATCAGCTGTGCACCACCAAGCTGTTGCCGATGAATTACGACCAGGTCAAGCAGACCGAGGTCGGGTTCCCCGGCGGTGGTATCGAGCTGGACGCGGCGGCCAAGAAGAAGCTCGACGTGATCCTCGCGTTCATGAAAGCCGATCCCACCGTCAACCACATCGAGTTGAACGGCCATTCGGACAACAGCGGCAACCGCTTGACCAACCGCGACATCTCGCGCCGCCGTGGCCTGGCAGTCATGGACTACTTCAAGGCCAACGGTATCCAGGAATCGCAGATCACCCTGCGTTTCCATGGCGAAAGCTACCCACTGGCGCCGAACACCAATGCGGCCAACCGGGCACGCAATCGTCGCGTGAATATTCAGCTTGAGCGCGTGGCTCCCCCCGAGAAACCGGCCCCCACGGCCACCGGCCCGAGCAACCCTGCGCACACCTCATAAGGGGCGACCATCGGTCGCCCGCTCGACATAATCTGTCGCTTTATCTTCATTTGCTGTCGCGCCCCTGTAAATTCGCGGTTTTGGTCGGTAGAATCGACGCCTTTCCGTACAACCCCGTGGAGTGATGGCATGGCCGACGTAAACAAGGTCGTTCTCGCGTATTCCGGCGGCCTGGACACTTCGGTGATCCTCAAGTGGCTGCAGGATACTTATAACTGTGAAGTGGTGACCTTCACCGCTGACCTGGGTCAGGGCGAAGAGGTCGAACCTGCACGTGCCAAGGCGCAAGCCATGGGCGTGAAAGAGATCTACATTGACGACCTGCGCGAAGAGTTCGTCCGCGATTTCGTTTTCCCGATGTTTCGCGCCAACACCGTCTACGAAGGCGAGTACCTGCTGGGTACCTCCATCGCACGTCCGCTGATCGCCAAGCGCCTGATCGAAATCGCCAACGAAACCGGCGCCGACGCCATTTCCCATGGCGCGACCGGCAAGGGCAACGACCAGGTGCGTTTCGAACTGGGTGCCTATGCACTCAAGCCAGGCGTGAAAGTGATTGCCCCGTGGCGCGAATGGGACCTGCTGTCCCGTGAAAAGCTGATGGATTACGCTGAAAAGCACGCGATCCCGATCGAGCGTCACGGCAAGAAGAAGTCCCCGTACTCGATGGATGCCAACCTGCTGCACATCTCCTATGAAGGCGGCGTGCTGGAAGACACCTGGACCGAGCACGAAGAAGACATGTGGAAGTGGACCGTCTCCCCGGAGAACGCTCCCGACAAGCCGCAATACCTGGAACTGACCTACCGCAACGGCGACATCGTCGCATTGGACGGCGTCGAAATGACCCCGGCCACCGTGCTGGCGACCCTGAACCGTATCGGTGGCGAACACGGTATCGGCCGTCTCGACATCGTCGAGAACCGTTACGTGGGCATGAAGTCCCGTGGCTGCTACGAAACCCCAGGCGGCACCATCATGCTGCGCGCCCACCGCGCCATTGAGTCCATCACCCTGGACCGCGAAGTGGCTCACCTCAAAGACGAGCTGATGCCCAAGTACGCCAGCCTGATCTACACCGGCTACTGGTGGAGCCCTGAGCGTCTGATGCTGCAACAGATGATCGACGCATCCCAGGTTCACGTGAACGGCGTTGTGCGCCTGAAGCTGTACAAGGGCAACGTGATCGTTACCGGTCGCAAGTCCGATGAATCGCTGTTCGACGCCAACATCGCCACCTTCGAAGAAGACGGCGGCGCCTACAACCAGGCGGACGCAGCGGGCTTTATCAAGTTGAATGCACTGCGCATGCGCATTGCGGCCAACAAAGGTCGCTCGTTGTTCTAAGTCTCGGCGCACTATAAAGAATGGCCCCTTGTTCAAGGGGCCATTTTTTTTGGCTGTGGATTTTGTGGTGGGTTGTGGGGTTTATTTTTTTAAACGTGCGTTGATGTTTTTCTAAGTCCCTTTCCTTTTCAATGGTTTTGAATGAATTTTTGTTTAAAGGATGTAGGGAGAATGAAATTTTTACATCTGCATAGGAACTAGTCTTACAGAAAATTCACTCATGAAAGCACAGCGAATATATAAAACGCTGAAAGTTCTGTAGGAATTAGGGGTGTAAGTGAATATGTTGAATGGAACTAAAATAGACAGATTTTTCTTGACAGTTTTCTTACGCTCAAGCGATAGGCAAGGGGCATTTCCTGACAGTTACGTACGGCACGTTTACCTGACCCCGCATATCCCAGGGATATTTCACTCAAAATATGTAAGCCACCGGAAAGGTCTGAAAGGATCCATAAAATCAGAAACCTCCGAGAAGGCGTTTTTTTGTAGGCTAATTCCGTTATCGCTGTGGGGTGGGTCTCTGCTTGCTGTTGCTTGGGGGGGAATGCTATGCCAACTAGGAAACGACTAGGCTATTGTGCTTGCTCTAAATAATTCGAACAGCGAAATTGGACTTTCTCATGAATAAAGTGCTGATCGTGGATGATCATCCCGTCATTCGTCTTGCTGTGCGTATGCTAATGGAGCGTCATGGTTATGAGGTCGTTGCCGAGACCGATAACGGCGTCGATGCGTTGCAACTTGCACGGGAGCATATGCCGGACATTGTCATACTGGATATCGGGATTCCCAAACTTGATGGGCTGGAAGTTATCTGCCGGCTGTCTTCTACCAAGCAGGCCAACCCGTTCAAGGTGCTGGTGCTGACGTCCCAGGCTCCCGGCCATTTTTCCATGCGCTGCATGCAGGCAGGGGCTGCCGGCTACGTGTGCAAGCAACAGGACCTGACCGAGCTGCTGAGTGCGATCAAGGCAGTCTTGTCAGGCTACAGCTACTTCCCGAACCAGGCGCTCAACTCGGTACGCTCCACCATGGGCAATGCCAGCGAGGCCGATATGGTCGAGCGCTTGTCCGGCCGGGAAATGATGGTATTGCAGCAGTTGGCCAGGGGCAGGACCAACAAGGAAATTGCCGACGGCATGTTCCTCAGCAACAAGACTGTCAGTACCTACAAGACGCGTTTGCTGCTCAAGCTCAACGCCCGCTCCCTTGTCGACCTGATCGAGCTGGCCCAACGTAACGGCTTGGTATAGAGGAGGGCACTGCAGCGCGTGTTGGCGTGGGTAACCGGCAGAAAAAAGCCTCCGTGAGGGAGGCTTCCGACCGTCGACGCTCAATCAGAGATCGAAGTCGTAATCGGCCAGTTGTCGTTGCAAGCGTCGTTCTTCCAGAAGATTGTCGATGGTGCGGCGTTTGCTCAAATTAGTCTTGGCGACCTCAACCACAGGTGCCTCTGTCCCATCGTCATCCGACTCAACGAGGTCGTCTTCCACTTCCAGTTGTTCTTTGCCAGTGCTCATAAGGTTCACTCCGGGCTAAGACTGCCGTTGGCGCTCCTTATAACGATAATCCATGGTTGGGTAAAAAAGATTTTTTCAATCGGCTGATCGAGAAAACCAATGATTCCTCAATCGTCGGACGTCTTGTCCTTGTATTCGCACAAGTCTTCGATGCGACAACTGCCACAGCGCGGCTTGCGGGCCTGGCAAACATAGCGTCCGTGAAGGATCAGCCAGTGGTGGGAATCCAGCAGATACGGCTTGGGTACGAACTTCATCAGTTGCTTTTCCACCTCCACCACGTTCTTTCCGCGGGCAATGCCGGTGCGGTTGCTGACCCGGAAAATGTGGGTGTCCACAGCCATGGTCAGTTGCCGGAAGGCAGTGTTGAGTACCACGTTGGCGGTTTTACGGCCAACGCCCGGCAGGGCTTCCAGGGCTTCACGGGTTTGTGGCACTTCACTGCCATGCAGTTCCATCAGCAGGCGACAGGTCTCGATCACATTCTTGGCCTTGCTGTTGTAGAGGCCGATGGTCTTGATGTATTCCGACAACCCTTCCACACCCAGGGCATGGATCGCCTCCGGCGTATTCGCCACGGGATACAGCTTGGCGGTAGCCTTGTTGACGCCGACGTCGGTGGATTGGGCCGACAGGATCACCGCAATCAGCAACTCGAACGGCGTGGTGTAAGCCAGTTCGGTCTTCGGTTCAGGATTGTCTTCGTGAAGCCTGCGGAAAATTTCCAGGCGTTTAGCGGCATTCATCGGGCGGTGGGTTCCTTGCAGGCGGTCGGCATAAATGTGAAAGGTGGATCCAGGCTTTGGGTTCTGCGAGCAATCGTCCGAGCAGGATAAACCATCGCCAGGGTGCCCGGCAGCGCTTGCGGTGGATCAAGCGTCGACGTAGACGTCCACCTGGCGTTGCGCTTCTTCGAGCCTGAGCTGCGCGGCGATCAGTTGATCCGCGCTCGCCCCCGGCTGCCGTTGCAGCTTGCTGACATCGGCTCGGGCGTACGCCAGGGCGGTTTTCAGCTGGCGCAGTTGTGCGTCTATCGGGCGTTTTTCCACCCGCTGCAAATCGGGCCTGGGCTGCTCACTGTCAGCCTCGGCGTTGTGCAAGGCTTGCTCCGCGCTGGACAGCGCAGCGCTCAAGGTTGCCAGTTGCTGCTCGTCAGCGTTCAGGTCCTGGGCTTTTTTCAGCTCGGCACGTCGCATGGCCAATTGGATCTTCGCTCGTTTGAGTGCGGGGTCTTTTGGCGGCGGTGAGGTTGTTGGAGCGGCGGCTTCCAAGGCGGTGAGTGCCTGCTCAGCCGCTTCGAACTGCTGTTGCAGGATGATCAACTGCGATTGCTGCTCGAAGGTCGGTGGGTGGCCGAACGCCTTCAACGACTTGTGCAGCTGGGCACGGCTCATGGCGACCGTGATTTTAGCCTTTTTGACCGCCGCATCCTGGGCCGCCTGAGTCGCATCGGCGGGCATGGGGGCTGCGGGCGCCGAGCGCTTGGCCCGTGCCAGGCGTTCGGCGAGTTTGTGTGCTTCTTCCCGTTGCAGGCGCGCGTTGCGCTGCTCAAAACGCCGCCGCGCCCGGTCGCGCTTCAAGCCGCGCTCATGATGCTCATGATCATTGGCTGCCAGGCCACCTACCATCGGCAGCACGCCGGTCGCGGGGTGCATTTCAATGCAATCGACAGGGCAGGGCGCAACGCACAGGTCGCAACCGGTGCACTCATCGATGATGACGGTGTGCATCAACTTGGCGGCGCCGACGATGGCGTCCACCGGGCAAGCCTGGATGCACTTGGTGCAGCCGATGCACTCGGCCTCGCGAATGTAGGCCACTTGGGCGGGCGCCTCGCCGCGGCTGGTGTCCAGGTCCAGCACCGGCACGCGCAGCAAGGCTGCAAGGCCGGCGATGGTTTCCTGCCCGCCGGGCGGACACTTGTTGATGGCCTCGCCGCGCGCAATGCCCTCGGCGTAAGGCTTGCAACCCGGGTGCCCGCACTTGCCGCATTGGGTCTGCGGCAGCAGCGCGTCGATACGTTGAATGAGGTTCATGCTGTGATCATGGGTATGCCGATTAAGCGAACAGGCTCGTAATGGATTTGTAGGAGCGCGGCTTGCCGGCAATGGCGTCCCTGAGGTCGCCATTGCCGGCAAGCCGGGCTCCTACAACAGGCCTAATTTACTCGCCACAGGCCCATAGGCTTACTTGATGCGTTGACCCGGCTTGGCACCGCTGTCAGGGCTCAACAGGTAGATCTCTTCGCCACCAGGACCCGCCGCCATCACCATGCCTTCGGATATGCCGAACTTCATTTTCCGAGGCTTGAGGTTGGCGATCATCATGGTCAGGCGACCATCGAGCTTGGATGGGTCTGGATAAGCGCTCTTGATCCCGGAGAACACATTGCGTTGTTCGCCACCGAGGTCCAGGGTCAGGCGCAGCAGCTTGTCGGCACCCTCCACGGCTTCGGCCTTGACGATCAGCGCGACACGCAGGTCCACGGCAGCAAAGGCGTCGAAGTCGATTTCAGCAGAAATCGGATCCTTGGCCAGCTCGCCGTTACCGGCCGGAGCCGATTCGCCGGTGTCGGTCTGGCTGGCGACCAGGTCTTCTTTCGAAGCGTCGGTCATGGCCTGGACTTTCACCGGATCGATGCGGGTCATCAACGGCTTGAATTCGTTCAGTTGATGGTTGCTGAGCAGGGTGGCGTGGTCGTTCCAGGTCAGCGGCGCAACGTTGAGGAATGCCTCGGCGTCGGCAGCCAGCAGTGGCAGCACCGGCTTGAGGAAGATCACCAGTTGGCGGAACAGGTTGACGCCCGTGGCGCAGATCGCCTGGACTTCCGCCTGCTTACCTTCCTGCTTGTTCAGCGACCACGGCGCCTTGTCGGCGATCCAGGCGTTGGCACGGTCGGCCAGGCCCATGATCTCGCGCATGGCGCGGGCAAAGTCACGGGCTTCATAGGCGTCGGCGATGCTCGGCGCAGCGGCCAGGAACGCGTCGGTCAGCTCTGGTGCGGCGTTCTCGGCCACCAATACACCGGCGTTGCCCTTGTGGATAAACCCGGCGCATCGGCTGGCGATGTTGACGACCTTGCCGACCAGGTCCGAGTTGACCTTCTGTACGAAGTCTTCCAGGTTCAGGTCCAGGTCGTCGACGCCACGGCCAAGCTTGGATGCGTAGTAGTAACGCAGGTATTCCGGCGACAGGTGGTCCAGGTAGGTACGCGCCTTGATAAAGGTGCCACGGGACTTGGACATCTTCTGGCCATTGACCGTCAGGTAGCCGTGCACCGCAATGCCGGTCGGCTTGCGGTAGCCTGAACCTTCGAGCATCGCCGGCCAGAACAGGGCGTGGAAATTGACGATGTCCTTGCCGATGAAGTGGTACAGCTCGGCGGTGGAGTCCTTGCCCCAGAACGCGTCGAAGTCCAGCTCCGGCGTACGGTCGCACAGGTTCTTGAAGCTGGCCATGTAACCGATCGGCGCATCCAGCCACACGTAGAAGTACTTGCCCGGCTCGCCCGGGATCTCGAAGCCGAAGTACGGCGCATCGCGGGAGATGTCCCACTGCTGCAGGCCACTGTCGAGCCATTCGGAGAGTTTGTTGGCCACGGCGTCCTGCAGGGTGCCGCTGCGCGTCCAGGTTTGCAGCATTTGCTGGAAATCCGGGAGCTTGAAGAAGAAGTGCTGGGAATCCTTGAGCACCGGGGTGGCGCCAGAAATTGCCGACTTCGGATCCTTCAAGTCAGTCGGTGCGTAGGTTGCACCACATTTTTCGCAGTTGTCACCGTACTGGTCTTCAGTGCCGCATTTTGGGCAAGTGCCCTTGATGAAGCGGTCGGCCAGGAACATTTTCTTTTCCGGGTCGAAATACTGGGTGACCGAACGCTGGTCGATGTGCCCGGCATCCTTCAAGCGCAGGTAGATCTGGCTCGACAGCTCGCGGTTTTCGACGGAGTGGGTCGAGTGGAAATTGTCGAAATCCACCAGGAACTCGGCAAAGTCGGCGCTGTGTTCAGCCTGCACGTTGGCGATCAGTTGTTCCGGGGTGATGCCTTCCTTTTCGGCGCGCAACATGATGGCCGAACCGTGGGCGTCGTCCGCGCAGACATAAATGCATTGATTGCCGCGATGCTTCTGGAAGCGCACCCACATATCGGTCTGGATGTACTCAAGCATATGGCCAAGATGGATGGAACCATTGGCATAGGGCAGGGCGCTGGTGACGAGGATCTTGCGTGGCTCGGACATGGGGCTCGGCTACTTGATGAAACGGAGGTCGGCCACTATAAAGCGCCGGGAAATATATTTCACCCCGTGGCGCTGTTTCAGAATCTTCCCAACCTTCGAAAGCATGCCGTTGAGGCGCTGGAACGGTTAGGATAGCCGCCTGTTTCAGTCAGTCTTTTTTCGGGAGTAGCCCATGAGCGCCGTCAATCGCGCAGCGGTGGAAGCCGTTCTTCGCCAGTACACCGACCCTTATTTGAACCAGGACCCGGTCAGCGCCGGCTGTGTTCGCGCCATCGAGGTCCAGGGTGACCAGGTGTCGGTCCAGCTGGAGTTGGGCTACGCCGCCGGCCTGTTCAAAAAGGGTTGGGCGCAGATGCTGCAAATGGCCATCGAAGGCCTCGACGGCGTGGCCTCGGCCAAGGTAGACATCCAATGCGTGATCGCGCCACACAAGGCCCAGGCGCAGATCCCTGGCCTGGCCAACGTCAAGAACGTGGTGGCCGTGGCCTCCGGCAAGGGCGGCGTGGGTAAATCCACCACGGCGGCCAACCTGGCCCTGGCGTTGGCCCGCGAAGGCGCGCGGGTGGGCATTCTCGATGCGGATATCTACGGGCCGAGCCAAGGTGTGATGTTCGGCATCGCCGAAGGCACGCGGCCAAAGGTCAAGGACCAGAAGTGGTTCGTACCGATCGAGTCCCTGGGCGTGGAAGTGATGTCCATGGCCTTCCTCACTGACGACAACACGCCGATGGTCTGGCGTGGGCCGATGGTCTCCGGCGCCTTGCTGCAACTGGTCACCCAGACCGCCTGGGGCGACCTGGACTACCTGGTGATCGACATGCCGCCAGGCACCGGCGATATCCAGCTGACCCTGGCACAGAAAGTCCCGGTGGCCGGTTCGGTGATTGTCACCACGCCTCAAGACCTGGCGCTGCTCGACGCGAAGAAAGGCGTGGAGATGTTCCGCAAGGTCAATATCCCGGTGCTGGGCGTCGTGGAGAACATGGCGGTGCACATCTGCTCCAACTGTGGCCATGCCGAGCATCTGTTCGGCGAAGGCGGTGGCGAGAAGCTGGCAAGCCAATACGGCGTTGAGCTGCTGGCCTCATTGCCGCTGTCGATGGTGATTCGCGAACAGGCCGACGGTGGCAAGCCCACCGTGGCAGCAGACCCTGATGGCCAAATCGCCATGGTGTACCAGGAACTGGCCCGCCATGTGGGAGCACGGATCGTGTTGCAGGAAGCTGCAAGCCCGGCAATGCCGACTATTTCTGTCAGCGACGACTGAGGCGATTGCAGGTCGTCGAGCCCCGACAGTGTCGGGGCTTTTTCTTGTCCGGCGATTGAGAAAGGCTGCTTGTTACGCTTTTACGCAATTGCTCGTGTAAGCATTTACTTACTTTCTCGTAAGTGTTTGGTTTTTTTTCCATCCCGGAGCGTCTCAAACTGGCTAGGGGATTCTCTATCTAATTGAAAAATAACAATTATTTATATCGTTTTGGGTGCGGGAGGCTGTCAGTTGCCGGGTTGGATCTTGTTGAACTTACTTTGGAACTCTCTAAGATCAGCCCTGTGTCCACGGATTGACACAGCCATCAAGGAACGATGGTTGAAGGAACGTCGCAGGATGCGATTCATCAGGATGATGAAAAGGAATACAGGGACTAGGGAAAAAATGTGGGCGGGTCAAACCGCCCCTTTTTTTTGCCTGCAGGAAAGTGAAACCCACCTTCCAGAAACGCAAAAAGGCCCGCAAGGGGCCTTTTGGGGGGCGACGCTATCAGCGTTCTAGGTCTGCAATCTTACCTTTTTTGCCATCCCACTCCGCTGCATCTGGCATCGGGTCTTTGCGTTCAGTGATATTCGGCCAGATTTCCGCCAGCTCGACGTTCAACTGAATGAATTCCTGCATCTCTGCCGGGACTTCATCCTCGGAGAAAATAGCGACGGCCGGGCATTCAGGTTCACACAGGGCGCAGTCGATGCACTCATCCGGGTGGATAACCAGGAAATTCGGGCCTTCGTAGAAGCAGTCCACCGGACACACTTCGACGCAGTCGGTGTACTTGCACTTGATGCAGTTGTCGGTAACGACGAAGGTCATTTCTAATTCTCTCCTCAGGCGGCGGCAGCGAAACCCTTTGTGGCAGGGCTCGCGAGGTTCGAGAGCGATAGTCTGCAGGCCAGGCTAATAGCCTGCAGCATCCCAAACCGCGCGAGAGTCTACCAGCTTGCACGCGTCTGCGTTATATCCGAGTCTTAAGTGCATATAACATTTCGAGCGCTTTTCGAGGCGTCAAGTCGTCAAGGTCAAGTTTAGCCAACTCATCCAGTACCGGATGGGGCAAGCTGGCGAACATATCGCTCTGGTGCGGCGCACTGGCTTTGCTGCTGGTTTTCTTCGGGCTGGCCACTGCGGTTTCGTGCGGCAAGGCTGTGGTTTCCAGGCGGCTGAGGTGTTCGCGGGCGCGAGTGATCACGTCGTTCGGCACGCCGGCCAGTTGTGCCACGGCCAGGCCGTAACTCTGGCTGGCCGGCCCTGGCAGCACATGGTGCAGGAACACGATGCGCTCGTTGTGCTCGGTGGCGTTCAGGTGCACGTTGGCTACCAGCGGCTCGCTTTCCGGCAACACCGTCAGCTCGAAATAGTGCGTGGCAAATAGCGTGTAGGCACGCAGGTGCGCCAGGCGTTCGGCTGCCGCCCAGGCCAGGGACAAACCGTCGAAGGTGCTGGTGCCGCGACCCACTTCGTCCATCAGCACCAGGCTGCGTTCGGTGGCGTTGTGCAGGATGTTGGCGGTCTCGCTCATTTCCACCATAAAGGTCGAACGGCCACCCGCCAGGTCATCGCTGGAACCGATCCGGGTGAAAATACGGTCCACCAGGGACAGCTCGCAACTGGCCGCCGGGACAAAGCTGCCAATATGCGCCAACAGTACGATCAACGCGGTCTGGCGCATGTAAGTGGATTTACCACCCATGTTCGGACCGGTGATGACCAGCATGCGGGTATCGTCGTCCAGGGACAGGTCGTTGGCAACGAACGGCGTGGTCAGCACCTGTTCTACAACCGGGTGACGACCTTGCACGATGCGCATGCACGGTTCGCTGACAAAGCGCGGGCAGTTCAGGTCAAGGTTCAGCGCACGTTCGGCCAGGTTGCTCAGCACATCCAGTTCGGCCAGGGCGGCGGCGGTGTCCTGCAGCGGCGCCAACTGGCTGATCAGGTCTTCAAGCAGGTTTTCATAGAGCATCTTTTCCCGAGCCAGGGCGCGGCTCTTGGCCGACAGTGCCTTGTCTTCGAACTCTTTCAGTTCCGGGGTGATAAAGCGCTCGGCACCTTTGAGGGTCTGGCGGCGCTGATAATCGATCGGCGCCGACTCCGCCTGTTTGCTCGGCAACTCAATAAAGTAGCCATGCACGCGGTTGTAGCCGACCTTCAAGTTGGCCAGGCCGGTGCGGGCTTTTTCGCGAGCTTCCAGATCGATCAGGAACTGCCCGGCGTTTTCGCTCAGGGATTGCAGCTCGTCCAGTTCGCTGTCGTAGCCGGTCTTGAGTACGCCCCCGTCACGGATGATCGCCGGCGGGTTGTCGATGATGGCTTTTTCCAGCAAGGCTGCCAGTTCCGGGTAAGTCCCGGCTGTAGTTGCAAGCTGTTGCAGGTGCGGCGTATCCAGCTCGGTCATCGCCACCTGCAGTTGCGGCAGGGCACCGAGGGCATCACGCAGGCGCGCCAGGTCACGGGGGCGCGCGTTACGCAGGCCGATCCGCGCCAGGATGCGCTCGATATCGCCGATTTCCTTCAACTGTGGCTGCAGCTTTTCAAAGCGATAGCCATCCAGCAGACAGGTAATTGAAGACTGCCGCGCTTGCAGCACAGCCAGGTCGCGCAGCGGACGGTTCAGCCAGCGGGTCAGCAAGCGACTGCCCATGGCCGTCTGGCAACGATCGACCACCGATTGCAAGGTGTTATCGCGACCACCGGCCAGGTTGGTGTCCAACTCCAGGTTGCGACGGCTGGCGCCATCAAGCACCACGGTATCGTCCAGACGCTCATGGCGCAGGCTGCGCAAGTGCGGCAGGGCGGTGCGCTGGGTTTCCTTGGCGTAGCCCAACAGGCAACCGGCGGCGCCGATGGCCAGGGTCAGGGTTTCGCACCCAAAGCCTTTGAGGTCCTGCACCGAGAACTGCTGGCACAGACTTTTCAGCGCCGAATCACGCTCGAAATCCCACGGTGCACGGCGCTTGGCCCCACGGCGTTTTTCTGCCGGCAGATCCTTTGGCCAATCATCCGGGATCAACAACTCCACCGGATTGATGCGCTCCAGCTCCGCCAGCAGGTTCTCCCAGCCCTTGATCTCCAGCACCGTGAAGTTGCCACTGGTGATATCCAGCACCGACAGACCAAACAGACGCTCATCGCCCAACACGGCGGCAATCAGGTTATCGCGACGCTCATCCAGCAGCGCCTCATCACTCACCGTTCCCGGCGTAATAATTCGCACCACCTGGCGTTCAACCGGCCCCTTGCTGGTTGCCGGGTCGCCGATCTGCTCACAGATCACCACCGACTCGCCCAGCTTCACCAGCTTGACCAGGTAACCCTCCAACGAATGGTAAGGAATCCCACACATCGGAATCGACTGCCCCGCCGACTGCCCGCGCGCGGTCAGCGTGATGTCCAGCAACTTGGCGGCCTTCTTCGCGTCTTCGTAGAAGATCTCGTAGAAGTCGCCCATGCGATAGAACATCAACTGATCAGGGTGCTGGTTTTTCAGTCGCCAGTACTGCTGCATCATCGGGGTGTGGGAGGACAGATCGGACGTGTTTTTACTCATTGGGTCGTAGGCAAATTCGTTGAAAGTGATGGGGCAAAGGGGGCGCTTGGCCCAGCATTTTTTGCGATGGCGGCAAGGTTAACACGCGAGGTTAGGGCGACGCAGGTCGCAAGTCTGCGTTCCGCCACAGGCCAGTGGTAGCGACCGAGTCAATACATACGATATGCAAATTAGCATTTGCCAACCCCCAAAACTCCCGTCACTATCCGCGTTATGCAAAAACGCAACGTTTCTATCGCTTTAAGAGAATTGCTGGACCGCGACCGGATCTCCCCCACGGAGCTTCACCGGCGTACCGGCGTGCCTCAATCCACGCTGTCCCGGATCCTCAGCGGAAAGATCGTTGATCCGTCGGACAAGCACATCTCACGCATCGCCGAATACTTCCGCGTCAGTACCGATTACGTGCGCGGGCGCGCACCGGTCGGCGCTTCGCGCGATGACGGGCGCGACCCGATGCATTCCGAACTCAAGGACATAAGCCTGTGGGACGACGACACCCCTGTTAATGACGACGAGGTGTCGATCCCCTTTCTGCGCGAGGTTGAATTGGCTGCTGGATCAGGGAGATTCGTCATCGAGGAAAGCGAGAAAGCCAGCCTGCGGTTCGGCAAGCGCAGCCTGCGGCATAACGGGGTGCAGTTCGACCAGGCCAAGTGCGTGACGGTGCGCGGTAACAGTATGCTGCCGGTGCTGCGCGATGGCGCGACAGTCGGGGTGAATGCGGGTAAAAGCGGCATTGGTGATATCGTCGATGGCGACTTGTATGCCATCAATCACAATGGCCAGTTGCGCGTGAAACAGCTCTATCGCCTGCCTTCCGGGATTCGCCTGCGCAGTTTCAATCGCGAGGAGCATCCGGATGAGGACTACAGTTTCCAGGATATCCAGGATGAGCAGATCAGCATCCTCGGTCATGTGTTCTGGTGGGGCATGTACGCCCGTTAACCTCCCTGCGTAAGACAAAGCCCGCCAATGTGCGGGCTTTTTTTCGTCTGCGGAAAATCACCAAACCCTCAGCCTGTATGGCTTTGAATGCATCAATGCATTTCCTGGTTAAAAAATAAATGCATTGATGCATTGACTGTATATGCATACATGCATATTCTTCATCTCAAGCCAGCCAAACACGGCCTGGTGGAGGCGGCAAGGATGCTGCCAAGGAAGACAAGGAAGGCACGCAACATCGGCAAGGACGCCATCAGAGCGATGGCAGGGATGCCAGGCAACACCGGCAAGGATGCCGACGCTCTTTAGTTTTACCGCTTCAAGAACAGGCAGCGATGAACCGGCCTAATAACGGTTCAGAGGGTTGGCAACTGGCCCAGGTGTGCAGCGTAAAGCACCAGAAGCAGTTATCCGGCAGACAGGGATCGTGGTCGGAAAAACATTGAGGAAAGGTCCGTACCGCGCCAGTAGCGCCGAAAGACCGAGGACATCATTACTGAAAAGCCCGGGCAACCGGGCTTTTTGGAATGCCTACCTATAAATGGATTTACCCAAGAGCCGGCCCTTTGCCGGTAGTGCTCAGCCAGGAGGCGTGACATGACAAACGAGCAGCAAGCGTTAGCGGAAATGCCTATCTGGCTGGTGATCGTACTGGCCTTGATCGGCGGGGTGTCCGGCGAAATGTGGCGCGCGGACAAAGAGGGCGCCCGTGGTTGGTCGCTGATTCGACGCCTGGCCTTGAGGTCGGGCGCGTGCATGGTCTGCGGGGTTTCGGCCCTGATGCTGTGTTACGCCGCCGGCATGTCGATCTGGACGGCCGGCGCCATTGGTTGCCTCACCGCCATGGCCGGCGCGGACGTGGCCATCGGCCTTTATGAACGCTGGGCGGCCAAGCGCATCGGGGTCAACCAGGCCTCGAACTCCCGCCCGGATCAGCAGTAACCGCTGCAAGGATGCAAGCAGATGACACTTCTCGAAAAACCGTCCCAACTGCCTAGGGTGATTGGGGAAGCGCTGAAGCGCGCGTTCCCACAACTACGGGTCGGTAATCACCATGACTTCTCCGACACGGGCGACAAAACCGGCATTTTGATCAGCGTGGAGCGCAATGTCCCGGGCGTTCGCTCCCTTGCCGGGCGCAAGGCGCATGTCTTGTCGGTTTCACTCAAGGCCACGGTCGTCAGTGGCTCGACGCCCTTTGACGCCTGCGACCTGGCCAGCCGACTGATGGATTTGGCCCTGGATAACCGCTGGGGCTTGCCGCCCGAGCAATGCGACTTGCCCACTGCGATTGTCGCGGCCCCTTCCGTGCTCAGCAGTGCGGAAGCGGACTATGACACTTGGATTGTTTCCTTCACCCAGAACTTCTACCTCGGACTGTCTCTGCTCAAAGATCCCGCAGGCATGCCGCCGTCTACGGACCTGTGTGTAGGTGGGTGTGAGAGGGCGGCGAATGTAACGCCGCTTCCTACTCAATCACACGGAAAAGGTGGTTCAGTAAAAGGAATTTGCAGATGTTGAAAGAATTCAGATGCGGTAACTGCAAAAGACTTCTCGCCCGCACGGGTGGGTTTACAGAGCTCCAGATCAAATGTTCCCGATGTGGGACGCTGAATCATGTAAAGGCCGCGAGCCTCGAGCAATCGCCCATGAGCGCCATACGCCCAATATAGAGGCCTGAACTTAAATCAGCTCAGTAACGGAGTTTAAAATGGAAAACGCAAATTCGGCGTCTCAAACCTTGCAAGATCTTTGGACCCAAGTGCAACCGGTGGATAACACCGGCATGCTTAGGCGCGTGGTTTTTGGGGATGGCAAGTTTTATGCGGCTGGTGGCAACGGTCTTCCCACAACCACTCAGCTTGTCAGCGGAGGCGCGACTGGTACAGCGTGGACCACGCTTAAGGACGTCGTCACCTCTGATAGCGGAAAGGTCCTCAACGATCTGTACTGGAACGGTCTTGGGACACAGCTTCAAGCCCTTTCTCAATCCGGCAATGTGGTCTACGGCAGCACAGCACGCCCTGAAAGGGCTTGGACAAACATTACGGCAACTGTTCGCGTGTCCGGAGACTTGCAAGGCATTGTGTATTATCAGCCAATTTCCGGCAGCGACGCGACCTGGATACTGGTTGGGTCTAACGGTAAAGTCTTTTCCCGTTATGGCGATTGGTCAGGCCAGGTGGAGCGCACTACGACCTTCACTTCTGGCGAGACTGTGCACTGCGTCAACGTCATTGGCGTTTTTGTGTTGGTTGCGGGATCGAATGGGAAGCTGCTTAGCGCTGTGAAGATGGCGACGGGTGATTCGCAATCATTCTCGACCAGAACCAGCACCTTCGGCACTAGCACCATCCTTTCCATGAAGCTTTGCAACGGGAAAATGTTTATCGTTGGTGCGGATGGCAAGATGGCATATTCACCCGATGGGCTTAACTGGACTGCTGTTGCAGATACCAGTTTCGGTGGAACCATCATCCGCGACATTGCTTACGGTAATGGCAAGTATGTAGCTGTCGGCGACGGCGGCAAGACAGCCGTTTCCGAGGATGGGATCGGCTGGGTTCAGCAAGCCAACACTTTCGCAGGAACCGATATCCGGAGCGTCGCCTACGGCAACGGCAATTTTGTAGCTGTTGGTGCAGGCGGCAAGATTGCTTATTGGACTCCATGATCTTCTATCTCCTTGCGTAATAGAGCCCAGCCGTCGCGCTGGGCTTTTTCATTTCTGATTCAGGCTCGCCACAGCCAGGGTGGCCCTTCGGGGGATGCCTGGACGCTGATAAGCCGGTAATGCAACGCTACGGAAAAAAACCGGCAGCCCGTGCGCTCTGTTCACACCAGACTTCCAGAGTGGCGCGAGACTGGATTGGCGAGATCGATGCATTGGGGCGTCGACGCCGGGCTGATCTTTGGCTGACTGCGGGAAAGACCGCGCACCTATTCAGGGCCTCGACATGATCGGGGCCTTTTCGTTTTCGGCTCCACCACACCCATTGCTCCGAGCTGGGAGTGCTGCTGGGGCCGTTCCAATTCAAGTCATGCCCCACGGAGTCGAGCGCATGGAGTATTTACAGCGCCTGCTCGACAAGATCGACAGGTTCGAATTGTTGATTGCGGGCCTCGTTGGGGCGGTGATCGCCAGTCGGTGGCACAAGGATGACCTGGCGAATTGGCGTACCTGGGTGATCTTCTTAATCACTGGGGGCGCGAGTTCGTTGCACCTGGCTGGAATGGTCAGTGCCTATCGCAGTTCCACCACGGACGTTGGTTTGTCTACCTAGGGGGGGCTTTCAAGGTGACTGTGGTGTTGATAACGCAGCCTCAATTGATTCAAATCATGCCAGGCGCTCGCCGTATGGCGGGCCTTTTTTCAACCGCGCTGAATGCGACTTTTGTTCGGTACGAAATCAACAGCGTGCAGCGCGCTGCCGCCTTTCTCGCGCAGATCGGCCACGAGTCCGGCGAGTTGCACTACGTGCGCGAACTGGGCAGTGACGCGTATTTGAGCAAGTACGATACCGGTGCGTTGGCTCTGCGCCTGGGCAACACGCCCGAAGCGGATGGTGACGGCCAACAGTACCGGGGCCGGGGGCTGATCCAGATCACCGGGCGTCGCAACTACCTGGCCTGTAGCCAGGCACTCTTCGGCGATGATCGTCTGTTGCGGGAACCGACATTGTTGGAGCAGCCGCAATGGGCTGTCGAATCGGCCGCCTGGTTCTGGCGGAGCAACGGCCTGAACGAGCTGGCGGATCATGACCAGTTCACCACGATCACGCGGCGTATCAACGGCGGGCTTAATGGGCTGGAGGATCGTTTGCGCCTGTGGGCGCGGGCCAAGGCAGTATTATGCGCGTCTTAAGCGTGTGCCGTTTGATCGGCGTTTGCCTGCTGATGGCTGCCGTCTGGCAGGTGCAGGCGTGGCGATATGGGGGGCGGATTGAACGCTTGTCGGCAACACAGGCGCAGGCCGCCTTGCATCAACAACAGGCTGAACAGGACAAGCGGCTGGCCCTGGAGCAACAGCTCAATGCCAGCGACCAACAACATGTTCGGGAATTGAGCGATGCGCAACGTCATCAGGCTGTTCTGCGCGACCGGCTGGCCACTGCTGATGTGCGGCTGTCAGTCCTTCTCGACGCTTCCAGTGGCTGCCCAATGCCAGCCGCCACCGCCGCCGGCGGCGTGGTTCATGCAGCCCCGCGAGCCCGACTTGACCCAGCGCATGCTCAGCGAATTATCGGCATCACCGACGACGGCGACAGCGCCCTGATTGCCTTGCGTGCCTGCCAGGCCTACGTGCGCGCTGTCGCCCGTTAATCTCTTGTTCCAGTCTGTCGCTTGCATGGGCGATTTGCTCCTGTAGGGTAGGCAAATCCCCACCCACATCTGGAGACGACCGTGAAGGAAATCACTCAACTGGCTGCTGAACTGGGTCGCCGTTTACAGGTGCTCAATGCCCACGTCACCACGGCCGAGTCCTGTACCGGCGGTGGTATCGCGGAAGCCATCACGCGGATCCCGGGAAGCTCGGCCTGGTTCGAGGCGGGTTACGTCACCTATTCCAACCGCCAGAAGACCCGGCAGTTGAATGTGCCGGAAACGTTGTTTCCAAAAGTGGGGGCCGTCAGCCAGGAAGTGGTGGAGGCAATGGTCCGTGGCGCCCAGGAAAAAAGCCTGGCGCGGTTTGCTGTCGCCGTCAGTGGTGTGGCAGGGCCGGACGGTGGTTCGCCAGACAAACCGGTCGGCACCGTATGGCTGGCGTTTGGCGTGGGCGAAGAGATAACGGCCGAGCTTGAGCACTTCACCGGCAACCGCGACGAGGTCCGCCGACAAACGGTAAAGGCCGCGTTAGAGGGCTTGTTGCGACGAGCTGCAGCAGAAATAGAAAATCAGGGGTAGGCGATCTCCGATCTTTGTGGAACAATACTGTCTACTTATACAGGTGTTGGCCGACCAGGCCTTATTGATTACGTGAGGACTTTAATGGACGACAACAAGAAGAAAGCCTTGGCTGCGGCCCTGGGTCAGATCGAACGTCAATTCGGCAAGGGTGCCGTAATGCGTATGGGCGATCACGACCGTCAGGCGATCCCGGCTATTTCCACTGGCTCTCTGGGTCTGGATATCGCGCTCGGCATTGGCGGCCTGCCAAAAGGCCGTATCGTTGAAATCTACGGTCCTGAATCTTCCGGTAAAACCACCCTGACCCTGTCGGTGATTGCCCAGGCGCAGAAAATGGGCGCCACCTGTGCGTTCGTCGACGCCGAGCACGCCCTCGATCCTGAATACGCCGGCAAACTGGGCGTCAATGTTGACGACCTGCTGGTTTCGCAGCCGGACACTGGTGAGCAAGCCCTGGAAATCACCGACATGCTGGTGCGTTCCAACGCCATCGACGTGATCGTAGTCGACTCCGTGGCTGCCCTGGTACCGAAGGCTGAAATCGAAGGCGAGATGGGTGACATGCACGTGGGCCTGCAAGCCCGTCTGATGTCCCAGGCGCTGCGTAAAATCACCGGTAACATCAAGAACGCCAACTGCCTGGTGATCTTCATCAACCAGATCCGTATGAAGATCGGCGTGATGTTCGGCAGCCCGGAAACCACCACCGGTGGTAACGCGCTGAAGTTCTACGCTTCGGTCCGTCTGGATATCCGCCGTACTGGCGCGGTGAAAGAAGGTGACGAGGTTGTGGGTAGCGAAACCCGCGTTAAAGTCGTGAAGAACAAAGTGGCTCCGCCGTTCCGTCAGGCTGAGTTCCAGATTCTCTACGGTAAGGGTATCTACCTGAACGGCGAGATGATCGACCTGGGCGTACTGCACGGTTTCGTTGAAAAATCCGGTGCCTGGTATGCCTACAACGGCAGCAAGATCGGCCAAGGCAAGGCCAACTCGGCCAAGTTCCTGGCGGACAACCCGGACATCGCTGCCACGCTTGAAAAGCAGATCCGCGACAAGCTGCTGACCGCAGCGCCAGACGTGAAAGCTGCCGCCAACCGCGAGCCGGTTGAAGAAGTGGAAGAAGCTGACACTGATATCTGAAGCAAACGATGACCGTTGTACTGGATACACTCGTCGCCGTTCGGCGCACCGCAATGGACCTGCTCGCTCGCCGCGAGCATGGTCGGGTCGAGCTGACGCGTAAACTGCGTCAGCGCGGCGCGGAGCCCGAGATGATCGAAACAGCCCTCGACCGCCTGACGGAAGAGGGGCTGCTTTCCGAATCCCGTTACCTCGAAAGTTTTGTCTCCTACCGAGCCCGCTCCGGCTACGGCCCGGCGCGTATTCGCGAAGAGCTGAGTCAGCGAGGCCTGCAACGCGCAGATATCGACCTTGCCTTGCGTGAATGCGGGATCAACTGGCAGGCGCAGTTGGAAGACACCTGGCGACGCAAGTTTTCTGGCCATCTGCCTATTGATGCCAGGGAGCGTGCGAAGCAAGGGCGATTCCTGAGTTATCGCGGGTTTTCGATGGAGATGATCAGTCGCTTGTTGAGCGGTCGAGACATGGACGACTGAATACTTCGTGTGGTGAGGGAGCTTGCTCCCGCCGGGCTGCGAAGCGTCCCCACCCCTCTAAACCACCGCCGATAAAAAAGACCCACTATGAAAATAGTGGGTCTTTTTTTTGCCTTCAAAAAATCACGCTGGCTCCGGCGCCACTCGTTGCTGCGCCTTCCCCTGAGCTTGCGCCCAGTTCTCCGGTAGGTTGATGTAATCCACCAGCTCCCGCAGCCGGCCCTGATCGCGACCATTGAAGTTGAACACCAACCGCGTCAGATGGCTGAACCTCGGCTCATCATGCTCTTCGCCGGTATACGCAAGTTGCTGGAACTCTCCACTTAGCCGCAGGCTGGCGAATTCACCCTGCAAGTGGGCCAATGCCCGATCACTGAGCGGGTGATGCATGCGCACCACAAACTCACGCTTCAACCAGCGGGTGGAGTGGAAGTTGGCATAAAACTGGTTGATCTCTTCCACGGCCTCTTCGGCGCTGTACACCAGGCGTACCAGCTTGAGGTCGGTGGGCAGGATGTAGCGGTTGGCTTCCAGCTGGCTGCGGATAAAGTCCAGGGCGCCTTGCCAGAAACCGCCGCCGGGCGCGTCCAGCAATACCACGGGTACCAGTGGGCTCTTGCCGGTCTGGATCAGGGTCAGTACCTCAAGCGCTTCATCCAGGGTGCCGAAACCGCCCGGGCACAGCACCAGTGCATCGGCCTCCTTGACGAAGAACAGCTTGCGGGTAAAGAAGAAGTGGAAGGACAGCAGGTTCTCGGTGCCATCGATGGTCGGGTTGGCATGCTGTTCAAACGGCAGAGTGATGTTGAACCCCAGGCTGTGTTCCAGGCCGGCGCCTTCGTGGGCTGCGGCCATGATGCCACCGCCGCCGCCAGTGATCACCATCAGGTCCGAGCGTGCCAGGGCAGCGCCCACTTCGCGGGCCAGGGCATACAGTGGGCTTTCGACCGGCGTACGGGCCGAGCCAAACACCGTGACCTTGCGCCGCCCCTTGAACTGCTCCAGCACGCGAAAGGCATGGTCGAGTTCACGGATGGCTTGCAGGGTAATCTTGGCGTTCCAGCGGTTGCGGTCGTCCTGAGCCATGCGCAGCACGGTGAGGATCATGTCGCGGTATAGCGGAATGTTCGGGCTGTTGGGGGCGATCAGCTGGAGTTGGGTTTCGACCTGCTGCGTGAGGTCGGCGCCGTTTTCTTCAAAATGTCGGAGCAGGCTGTCGTTCGGTTCGTAAGGCATTCAACTTCTCCTTCTTCACAGAGGCGGGGCCTGCGGCGAGAAATTCGTCCGGCGGCCGCGACACTGCATGTGTCGCTGCATGCCCAAGGCATTGCACAGGTTCACCAGGCGGCAAACGGACTCTGTATGTTCCTTGTGATTTAAAAACCTTTGCACTGCAAGTCGCAGGAGGGCAACCCTCTTTTGCCCTGAAAATGTTACAGAACGGTGTGGAAACCATTGTGAACGGGCGGTTGGGATAGCGTGATCATGGGCCGAAAAACCCTTGGCTGGCAACCGCTTATTGGTCACTCATCAGGGAGTTTAGCTGTGTACGGGGAGTTGAAGCGCAGGGAGTGCGCGCCACCGGACGGCAGCGCGCGAGGGTCAGGCACAGGTTACTTTTTCTTCTTGGCCGCAGCCGGTGCCGGGCAATCCGCTTCCACGAACTTCACCGATGCCACAGGACGGTTGGTCTTGTTCTCGGTGATTTCGTAGCGCATCACCGCGCCCTTGGCCATCAGCTCGCGGTAGCCTTTATTCAGGCACACGCTCTGGCCCAGTTGGAAATACACCGCCTTGGGGTTGGCACGCATCTGTTCCGCGCGGTCGGGCAACACGCTCAAGTGGTCGATCAGTTGCATACCTTCTACGGTGTAGGCGACTTCCAGGGTTTTTTCGTCGATTTCCCGTGGCAGGTCCTTGTTGCTTTCGGCCGCGACGCTTTGCAGTTTCCGGTTCATTTGGGCCTCCAGCAGCGAGGCCGCCTGGGCGCACACGGGCAATACCAGCGCGAGGGCGACGGATGGGGCGACAAAACGCAGCATGGAACGCAGCATGAAACTCTCCTGATTCGGTTACTGGTGCATAGACCAGCCACTGCGCTGTGCGTTCAGTGGCGCGCAATTATAGGTGAGCCCCTGCCACTACAGCCAGGCGTATCGCTGGTAAACTGCGGCCACTTCCGCCTTCCACGAGTTTTTACCGTGTCGATTTACCCGTTCCAGCGGCGCATCCGATGAGCCACGCCGTTTCCCGCCTGCGCACTCAGCGCCTGGCCCGCGCCGTCCGGCCGTTTCTTAATCGTGGCTCGCGTGCCGAGCGCTGCCCCGGCTGCCGGGTCATCCCCGAGTATTGCCTGTGTGCCTGGCGGCCAAAGGTCGCGGCGAAATCCGCCATGTGCCTGCTGATGCATGACGTCGAGCCGATGAAACCCAGCAACACCGGCTGGCTGATCGCCGATGTCATCGACGACACCACGGCGTTTGCCTGGTCGCGCACCGAGGTCGATCCTGACTTGCTCACCCTGCTGGCCGACCCGCAGTGGCAGCCTTACATCGTGTTCCCTGGCGAGTTTGTCGCCGCCGAGCGTGTCGTCAGCGAAGTCACGGTGGAGGAGGGCAAGCGCCCGCTGTTCATCCTGCTGGATGGCACCTGGAGTGAGGCGCGCAAGATGTTCCGCAAAAGTCCCTACCTGGAGCATTTGCCGGTACTCAGCCTGGCCCCGGAACAGCTGTCACGCTACAAGCTGCGCCGCTCAAAGCGCGACGACCACTTCTGTACCGCCGAAGTCGCGGCCCTGTGCCTTGAGCTGGCCGATGACCCAGTAGCCTGCGAAGTGCTGGACGCCTACCTCGACGTCTTCAGCACCCATTATCTGGCGGCCAAGTTCCAGTTGCCCCTGGACCCGACGGACATCGTCCATACTCGTCTTGCGCCCCATGTACCGGCGGTATAGCCAGACGACGTTTGCATGATGGCACCCTAAACCCTCACCCCGCTAAAATGCCCGTGGGCGTAGTGCTTGACCCCCTAGGCTACGCTGGGCATGCTGGGCGCCGATTGGGGTGCAACCGTGAATTTTCGACGTCGTTCCAGGTGCTTTTGACGTTGAGCGTGCCCTGTGGCGATGGCTGCCTGGCTGTCGCCTTGTGTACTGGCGAACCCTGAACCCATCAGGGCTCCCATAAAAAACAGGATCATTTAATCAATGGCCACATACGAAATCCTGATAGCCGATGACCACCCGCTGTTTCGCAGTGCGTTGCACCAGGCCGTGACCCTGGGCCTCGGCCCGGACGTGCGCCTGGTCGAAGTGGCCAGCATTGCCGAGCTGGAAGCCCGCCTCACCGAAAAATCCGACTGGGACCTGGTGCTGCTCGACCTGAACATGCCCGGTGCCTACGGTTTCTCCGGGCTGGTGCTATTGCGCGGGCAATACCCGCAGATCCCTGTGGTGATGGTCTCGGCCCAGGAAGAAGCCGATGTGGTGGTGCGCTCCAAGGAGTTTGGCGCCAGCGGGTTCATTCCCAAGTCCAGCGCGATGGAAGATATCCAGAAAGCCGTGCGTACGGTGTTGGATGGCGATGTGTCCTGGCCGCCGCAGGCATTTGAAGAAATCAACGTGTCCGACGAAGCCAAGGCCGCCCGTGATGGCCTTGCCAGCCTGACGCCCCAGCAGTTCCGGGTGTTGACCATGGTGTGCGAAGGGTTGTTGAACAAACAGATTGCCTACGAGCTGAGCGTCTCGGAAGCGACGATCAAGGCGCATGTGACGGCGATCTTCCGCAAGTTGGGCGTGCGAACGCGCACCCAGGCGGCGCTGCTCTTGCAACAACTTGAGTCAATTTCGCAGCATTAAGCTGTCAGCGATTCACGCTTTTTTGACTTTGCGTGATCTAGTTTCCCCACTCCTTTGGTTCAGTTGCCTACATCTATGTCGCCTTTCAAGGGTCAAACCGGTATCAAACGTATCTTCAATGCTGGGGGGTATTCCCTGGATGGCCTGCGCGCGGCGTTCACCGGCGAGGCGGCGTTCCGCCAGTTGGTGCTGCTTAACGTGATCCTGATCCCGGTGAGCTTTTTCCTGAATGTCAGCCGGGTCGAGCGTGCCTTGCTCATCGCGGTCTGCCTGCTGGCGTTGATCGTCGAATTGCTTAACTCGGCAGTGGAAGCGGCGATCGATCGCATTTCCCTGGACCGCCACCCGCTGTCGAAAAACGCCAAGGACATGGGCAGCGCCGCGCAATTCGTCGCGCTGACCATGATCACCCTGGTGTGGGCCGTGATCCTGGTCTGACCTTCAGGCAATGCTCGGCAGCACGATCTCGTCGCTGCGCTGAACCCCGGCGGTGAAGGCACGGCATAACTCCAGGAACTCGCGCATGGCCGAGGTCTGGTACTTCTGTTTGTGCCAGATGAAGTAGAACTGCCGGGCCAGGTCCAGGTCCGGCGTCTCCACCGGCACCAGGCTGCCACGGCGGAAGGCATCGCGCAGCGCCAGCCGCGAAATGCAGCCGATCCCCAACCCCGACTCCACCGCACGCTTGATCGCCTCGGTGTGCTCCAGTTCCAGGCGGATATTCAACGTGCTGCGGTGGTGGCGCATGGCTTGGTCAAACGTCAGGCGCGTGCCCGAGCCCTGTTCCCGCAGGATCCACGCCTCGTGGGTTAACTCATCCATGCTCGCCACACCACGCTTGGCCAGGTGATGCTGCGGCGCGCAAAACACCACCAGTTCATCTTCCACCCAGGTTTGCACCTCGATATCCGGGTGGCTGCAGTCGCCTTCGATTAGACCCAGGTCAATTTCGTAATGCGCAACTTGGTGCACGATATGTGCAGTGTTCTGCACATGCAGCTTCACCTGGCTCTCGGGGTGCTGCTGCATGAAGCTGCCGATCAGCAGAGTGGCCAGGTAGTTGCCGATGGTGAGGGTGGCACCGACCGCCAGTGAGCCGAAGCCGGACTTGCCGTTAAGCAGGTCTTCGATCTCCTTGGCCTGGTCCAGCAGCGCTACCGCCTGGGGCAACAGTTGATGACCGAGCGCGTTGAGGCTCAGGCGTTTGCCTGCACGGTCGAATAATTGGCAGCTGGATTGACGCTCCAGCTCGGTAATCGAAGTGCTGGCGGCGGATTGAGATAAGGCCAGAAGGCCAGCAGCGCGGGAGACGCTTTCCTGCTGGGCGACGGCGACGAAGACTTGCAGTTGACGGAGAGTAAATCGCATATCGATATAACCGATAACCCTTATCTTAATAATCCAGTTAACAGATATTGTCGCCGCCATTAGAATGCTGTGCAATTGCGCAACTACATTTGGCGCAGACCCATTTCCAGGAGTCCCCCGTACATGAGCAACATGAACCACGAGCGTGTCCTCAGTGTTCATCACTGGAACGACACTCTGTTCAGCTTCAAGTGCACCCGCGATCCGGGCCTGCGCTTCGAGAACGGTCAGTTCGTGATGATCGGCCTGCAACAACCCAACGGCCGCCCGCTCATGCGCGCTTACTCCATTGCCAGCCCGAACTGGGAAGAGCATCTGGAGTTCTTCAGCATCAAGGTGCCGGATGGCCCGCTGACTTCCCAATTGCAGCACTTGAAGGAAGGCGACGAGATCATCATCAGCAAAAAACCGACAGGCACCCTGGTGCTTGACGATTTGAAGCCGGGCAAACACCTCTACCTGCTCAGCACCGGCACTGGCCTTGCTCCCTTTATGAGCGTGATCCAGGACCCGGAAACCTACGAGCGCTTCGAAAAAGTGATCCTGTGCCACGGCGTGCGTTACGTCAACGAAGTCGCTTACCGCGAATTCATCACCGAGCACCTGCCGCAGAACGAATTCTTCGGCGAGGCCCTGCGTGACAAGTTGATCTACTACCCGACCGTGACCCGCGAGCCGTTCGAAAACGAAGGCCGCCTGACCGACTTGATGCGCAGCGGCAAGCTGTTCAGCGACATTGGCCTGCCGCCGATCAACCCTGAAGACGACCGCGCCATGCTGTGCGGCAGCCCAAGCATGCTGGACGAAACCAGCGAAGTGTTGAACAGCTTCGGCCTGAAGGTTTCGCCACGGATGCGTGAGCCGGGTGATTACCTGATCGAGCGAGCGTTCGTCGAGAAATAAACACCGATCCAAACAATGTGGGAGCCGGCGTGTGTGGGAGCTGGCTTGCCTGCGATGCCGACGCCTCGGTCTTTAGTTAAACCGAGGTGATGCCATCGCAGGCAAGCCAGCTCCTACAAAAAGCAGCTCCCACATTGTTTTTCTGGGTTTATCCAGCCGAAAGCACTTCCAGCACACAAATCACCCCAGCCTCGGGATAGTGCCACCGCACATCCACATCCCAGAACTGCGCGCCATACTCTCGCTCTGGCCCCGGCGTCTGATACGCCGGCCGAGGATCCTGTGCCAGGCACTGATCGATCAACTCCACCAGCGGCTCGCCCAGGCGCTGCGCATGGCCTTGTGCCTGTTGCAGGGCAGTCTTCAGCCACTGCACGGGGATCAGCTGCGGCGCGGCGCTGGCGATGTCGTTGGTGGCCGTGTCGACGATGTCGGCATACGGCACATACGGCTTGATATCCAGCACCGGCGTGCCATCCAGCAGGTCAATGCCGGAAATCCACAGGCGTCCTGGCTCGACTTTGTCCAGCTTCACCACCGACTGGCCGACGCCATTGGGCCGGTGGGTCGCGCGGGTCGCAAACACACCCATGGAGGTGTTGCCGCCCAGGCGCGGAGGGCGCACCTTCAGGCGGGGCTTGTCTTCCAGCGCCTGGTGAAACAGGAACAACAGCCACACGTGACTGACCTGCTCCAGGCCCTGCACCGCCTCACCCCCGTCGAACGGCGCCACCAACTCCAGCACGCCACGGGCGGCCGGCGCCAGCTGCGGCTGGCGTGGGATGGCGAACTTCTCCTTGAAGCAGGAGCGCACGAAGCCGACGGGCGAGACGTGGTAACTCATGGCTTACGCACGCACCCGCAGCGTCAGGCCCTTGAGAAAGTTACGCAGCAACTGGTCGCCACACGGACGGTAGTTGGTGTGGCCGAACTTGCGGAACAGCGCGCTCAGCTCAGGCTTGGACACGGGGAACTCAGCAGCCTTGAGAATGGCGTGCATATCGTCTTCCTTCAGCTCGAAGGCCACGCGCAGCTTCTTGAGGATGATGTTGTTGGTCACCGGCGTTTCGATCGGCTGCGGCGGGCGGCTTTCGTCCTTGCCGCGCTTGAAGATCACCAGGCCATCAAGGAAGTGGGCCATGACTTCATCCGGGCAGAACACGAAGCCTTCTTCCTCGTCCTTCTTGAGGTAGGTCAGCAGGTCGTCCTTGGTCACGTCCATGCCGCCGAGCTTGATGATCTCGACCATCTTGTTATCGCTGATGTCGAGCATGTAGCGCACGCTGCGCAATACGTCGTTGTGAATCATGGTAGGCAATCCTGGTATTCAACTGAGGGCACCGCCGCCATGGGACGGTGCCGAGAAAAGGGGCGCGGTTTAGAACTTCTCTTTGCCGGACAGGTAACGCCATTGGCCGACCGGCACTTTGCCGATGGACACGCCGCCAATGCGGATGCGGCGAATGGCGATGACTTTCAGGCCAACTGCTTCGCAGAACAGCGCGATCACGCCTGGCTGCGGGTTTTTCATCGCAAAGCGCAGGCGGTTTTCGTTCTGCCAGCTGGCTTTGACAGCAGGCAGCTCCTTGCCTTTGTAGGTCAGGCCGTGGTTCAGGCGGTTGAGGCCGTGGGCAACCATATCGCCTTCGACTTCCACCACGTATTCCTGCTCGATCTTGGCGGCATCGGCGGTCAACTTGCGCAGGATCTTCCAGTCTTGTGTGAACACCAGCAGGCCGCTGGCCTTGGCCTGCAGGTCGGCGCTGGCGGTCAGGCGCAGGAAGTGCCCTTTGAGCGGGCGCTTGCCGAAGCGGTGTTCTTCCGAGAGCGTTTCGGCGCTGATCGACGCCATGGCCGTTTCGGCATCCACGCCGGCGGGGGCGTGCAGCAGGATGGTCACCGGCTCGGGCGCGGTGGCCTTGGCCTCCGGGTCCAGCTCGACCTTCTGGGTGGTGACTTTGAACTGCGGCTCGTCGATCACTTCACCGTCCACCGAGACCCAGCCGCCTTCGATGAACAGCTCAGCCTCCCGACGGGAGCAACCGACCAGTTCGATAAGGCGTTTGGAGAGGCGTATGGGGTCAGTCATGACAAGGGCCGTAACAAAAGGGGGCGGCTATTGTACCTGCCTGGCGCCGGTTAATCCCGGCCCCATTTCAGTGCTGGCGCTTTTTGTGGGAGCTTGCCGGCGATGGCATCGCCGTGGTGCACCTGATACACCGAGTTGCCTGTATCGCAGGCAAGCCAGCTCCCACATTTGCTTTGCGCGTTGTCAGCCACTGCGCAGGTGTTGTTGCTGGCGCAAACGCAGGTGCAGCAATGGGTAAGGCTGGCCGAGGCCATCATGCTCCGTGCGTCCGATCACTTCAAAACCCTGTTTGAAGTAGAAACCCAGGGCCTGGGGATTCTGTTCGTTGACGTCCAGTTCGTCGGCATTCAAGTGCTCAATCGCATACCGCAGCAATTGCCGGCCCAGGCCTTCACCCCGGTGCTGCGGGTCGATAAACAGCATCTCGACCTTACCGCACGCTACCCCGGCAAACCCGGTGATGCGTTGGCGCGTGTCCTTGGTGCAGATCAGCATCACGGCGTCCAGGTAGCGGGTCAGCACCAGATTCTTGAGCAGCACAATGTAGCTGTCCGGCAAAAAATCGTGGGTGGCCCGCACCGAGGCTTCCCAGAGGCGCGCCAACTCCGCGTAGTCGCTGATTTTAGGTGTGTGGATAACCGAATGCTGACGCATGCTCGCTGCCCCTTGCCGATAATTGGCGCCAATGGGCAAAACGATAGACCTAAAAAAGCCCTGCATCGTGTCCAGAGGCAGGGCTTTTTCAAATTTTTACATCGATCAGTCGCGCTTTTCAGCCCACAGGTCGTATTCGTCGGCATCGGTCACGGTGCACCAGACCTTGTCACCCGGCTTCAGGCCGCTGGCGTCGTCGATAAACACGTTACCGTCGATTTCCGGAGCATCGAAGAAGCAACGGCCGACGGCGCCTTGCTCGTCGACTTCATCGATCAACACTTCGATTTCCTTGCCGATACGCAGTTGCAGGCGCGCCGAGCTGATGGCCTGTTGGTGCGCCATGAAGCGCTCCCAACGGTCCTGCTTGACGTCATCCGGTACCACGGCCAGGTCCAGCAGGTTGGCCGGGGCGCCTTCAACCGGCGAGTACTGGAAGCAGCCGACGCGGTCGAGTTGGGCTTCGGTCAGCCAGTCCAGCAAGTACTGGAAGTCTTCTTCGGTTTCGCCAGGGAAGCCGACGATGAAGGTCGAACGGATGATCAGTTCCGGGCAGATCTCGCGCCAGTTCTTGATGCGCGCCAGGGTCTTGTCTTCGAAGGCCGGGCGTTTCATGGCCTTGAGCACTTTGGGGCTGGCGTGCTGGAACGGGATGTCCAGGTACGGCAGGATCTTGCCGGCGGCCATCAGCGGGATCAGCTCGTCCACGTGCGGGTACGGGTAAACGTAGTGCAGGCGCACCCACACACCCAGGCTGCTGAGGGCTTCGCACAGCTCGGTCATGCGGGTTTTCACCGGCGCGCCGTTCCAGAAACCGGTGCGGTATTTCACGTCGACGCCGTAGGCGCTGGTGTCCTGGGAGATCACCAGCAGCTCTTTGACGCCGGATTTGACCAGGCGCTGGGCCTCGTCCAGTACGTCACCGACCGGGCGGCTGACCAGCTTGCCGCGCATCGACGGGATGATGCAAAAGCTGCAGCTGTGGTTGCAGCCTTCGGAAATCTTCAAATACGCGTAGTGGCGCGGCGTCAGCTTGATGCCTTGCGGCGGCACCAGGTCGATCAGCGGGTTGTGGTCCTGGCGCGGTGGCACCACTTCGTGCACGGCGTTGACCACCTGCTCGTATTGCTGCGGGCCGGTCACCGCCAGCACGCTCGGGTGCACGTTGCGGATATTGCCTTCTTCCACGCCCATGCAGCCGGTCACGATGACCTTGCCGTTTTCCTTGATGGCTTCGCCGATCACTTCCAGCGACTCTGCCTTGGCCGAGTCGATGAAGCCGCAGGTGTTGACCACCACCACGTCGGCGTCCTGGTAAGTGGACACAACGTCATAGCCTTCCATACGCAGTTGCGTGAGGATGCGCTCGGAGTCGACCAGAGCCTTCGGGCAACCCAGGGAAACAAAGCCAACCTTGGGGTTGGCCTTTGCGATGGTGGTGGACATGTCTAACCTCGGTATTGAATGACGCCGCCAGTCGGGCACGACAGGGCTGCGGACGGGCGCTTGGTGCGCCTCTGATCAAAAAGTGCGCAATTCTAGCGACGGGCAGCGCACTTGACCAGCTTTATGCAGGGAAATGCGACGAGTGCTGCGCTATGCTTCGCGCCGTTGCACACGGGTAAAAGCCCGAGGTCAATAAAACGTCTGTTACGAGAAGTAAAACAGCGCATGCTACGGTCAGCTTAGACGCGTTGTTTATAAAAGACCTCAGGTCAAAGGGCAGGAGTGGTTGATGGGTCACGCGAGTAATCAGGCAGCAGGTGCCGAGCAGTCGAACGCCAAACCGATTGGCATGCTGGTGGCAGCGGTCGGGGTGGTTTACGGCGATATCGGGACCAGCCCGCTCTACACCCTTAAAGAGGTGTTCAACGGCGGTTATGGGGTTCAGGTCAACCATGATGGCGTGCTGGGGATCCTGGCGCTGATCTTCTGGTCGCTGATCTGGGTGGTCTCGATCAAGTACATGCTGTTCGTGCTGCGCGCCGACAACCAGGGTGAGGGCGGCATCATGGCGCTCACGGCCCTGGCACGACGGGCGGCGGGGGAGCGCAAGAAGCTGCGCAGTTTCCTGGTGGTCTGTGGCCTGTGCGGGGCAGCGCTGTTCTACGGCGACAGCATGATCACCCCGGCGATTTCCGTCTTGTCGGCCATTGAAGGCTTGGAACTGGCGTTCGATGGCCTGGAAAAATGGGTGGTGCCCATCGCGCTGGTGGTGCTGGTGGCGCTGTTCCTGATCCAGAAACACGGCACGGACCGTATCGGCAAGCTGTTCGGTCCGGTGATGGTGACGTGGTTCCTGGTGCTCGGTGGTCTCGGTGTGTATGGCATCACCCTGCACCCTGAAGTGCTCAACGCGTTGAACCCGATGTGGGGCGTGCGCTTCTTTGAAGCTCACCCAGGCATCGGCGTGGCCATCCTGGGCGCGGTGGTGCTGGCATTGACCGGCGCCGAGGCGCTGTACGCCGACATGGGGCACTTCGGCCGCAAACCCATCGCCCGTGCCTGGTTCATCCTGGTGTTGCCGGCGCTGGTGCTCAACTATTTCGGCCAGGGCGCCATGCTGCTGGGCGACCCGGAGGCCGCGCGCAACCCGTTCTACCTGCTGGCCCCGAGTTGGGCGCTGATCCCGCTGGTGGTGTTGTCGACACTGGCCACAGTGATTGCCTCCCAGGCGGTTATTTCCGGCGCGTTCTCGTTGACCCGCCAGGCGATCCAGCTGGGCTACATCCCGCGCATGCACATCCAGCACACCTCAAGTGCCGAGCAGGGCCAAATCTACATCGGCGCGGTGAACTGGTCGCTGATGGTCGGTGTGATCCTGCTGGTGCTGGGCTTCGAATCCTCCAACGCATTGGCCTCGGCCTACGGCGTGGCGGTGACCGGGACCATGTTGATGACCACCATCCTGGTGTCGGCCGTGATGTTGCTGCTGTGGAAGTGGCCACCGATCCTGGCCGTGCCGGTGTTGGTCTGCTGCCTATTGGTCGACGGGCTGTATTTTGCCGCCAACGTGCCGAAGATCATCCAGGGCGGCGCCTTCCCGGTCTTGGCGGGGATCGTGCTGTTCGTGCTGATGACCACCTGGAAGCGCGGCAAGCAATTGCTGGTGGAGCGCCTCGACGAAGGTGGCCTGCCGCTGCCGATCTTTATCAGCAGTATCCGCGTGCAGCCGCCCCATCGGGTGCAGGGCACCGCCGTGTTCCTCACCGCTCGCCCGGACGCCGTGCCCCATGCGCTGTTGCACAACCTGCTGCATAACCAGGTGTTGCATGAACAAGTGGTGCTGCTGACCGTGGTCTATGAGGACATCCCCCGCGTCCCGGCCGCACGGCGCTTCGAGGTGGATGCCTACGGCGAAGGCTTCTTCCGCGTGATCCTGCACTTTGGCTTTACCGATGAGCCGGATGTGCCCGAGGCGCTGAAGCTGTGTCACCTCGATGACTTGGACTTCAGCCCGATGCGCACCACCTACTTCCTCAGCCGCGAAACGGTCATCGCGTCTCGAATCAAGGGCATGGCCCGTTGGCGCGAAGCGTTGTTCGCCTTTATGTTGAAGAACGCCAACGGCAACCTGCGCTTCTTCAAACTCCCGGTGAACCGGGTGATCGAGCTGGGCACCCAGGTCGAAATGTAAGACGTTGCAGCACGGGAGCCGGCAACCGGCTCCCGCTTTCCTTTCTGAACCCTGTGCAATCCAGCGTTGTCGACTAGGCTCTAAGCACTGTTTGAATAGTGCCCACAGAACCCAGAAGAGGTGCGCCATGAGTCAACTGCTCGAACCCTACACCCTCCGTCAATTGACCCTGCTCAACCGCATCGCCGTGTCGCCCATGTGCCAGTACTCAAGCGACGATGGCCTGGCCAATGACTGGCACCTGGTGCACCTTGGCAGCCGTGCCGTGGGTGGCGCCGGGCTGATTTTCACCGAAGCCACCGCTGTGACGGCCGATGGCCGCATCACCGCCCAGGACCTTGGCCTGTGGAACGATGAGCAGATTGAACCGCTGCAACGCATCACGCGTTTCATTGCCGCCCAAGGCGCGGTAGCGGGCATTCAACTGGCCCACGCCGGACGCAAGGCCAGCACCCATCGGCCGTGGATCGGCAAGCATGGCAGCGTCAAGCCCGAAGACGGTGGCTGGGTGCCAGTGGGGCCATCGCCCATTGCCTTTGACCCCCAGCACACCCAACCCAAGCAGTTGGACGAGGGACAGATCCAGCAAGTGATCGCCGATTTCGTCGCCGCGGCCAAGCGCGCGTTGACCGCAGGCTTTGAAGTGGTGGAAATCCACGCGGCCCATGGTTACCTGCTGCATCAATTTCTCTCGCCCATCAGCAACCAGCGTCAGGATCAGTACGGTGGCTCGTTTGAAAACCGCATCCGCCTGGTGCTTGAGGTGACCCAGGCAGTGCGTGAGGTCTGGCCCCAGGACCTGCCGCTGTTTGTGCGGGTGTCGGCCACCGACTGGGTGGAAGACGGCTGGAACCCGGATGAAACCGTGGAGCTGGCGCGCCGCCTGAAAGACTTGGGCGTCGACCTGATCGACGTGTCCTCCGGTGGCACCGCCGCCAATGCCGAGATCCCCACCGGCCCCGGCTACCAGACCCGCTTCGCCGAGCGCGTGCGTAAAGAATCGGGCATCGCCACGGGCACCGTTGGCATGATCACCGAGCCGGCCCAGGCCGAGCACATCCTGCGCACCTGCCAGGCCGATATCATCTTCCTCGCCCGTGAACTGTTGCGTGACCCTTACTGGCCGCTGCATGCCGACGATGACCTGGGCGGGCGCAAGGCCATCTGGCCGGCGCAATATCAGCGCGCCACCCATCGTGACCAACCGATCCATGAGTCTGACTTGAGGGATTGACCCGCAGCACGCTTCACCAAAACCCACCCTGACCGGTGGGTTTTTTTATGGCCGCAAGGTGGGATAGGGCTGTAGGTCTTTGTTACCGCGAAATTTTTTTAAGTGAATACTCTAAAAAAATCCCACAAGTTGCGAGATCGTTTCTACGCTTAGGGTAAGCCTGATTTCTGGCCCAGGAAGTCAGTCGGTTTGCTCACTGAGGCATTGCGCTTCATAGGAGGCGGGTAATGGGCAGCAGGAGTATTTGATGGATATCAGGAGAAGCAGTCCATGGCCAAGTCCTATGGTGTAGTGGGTGTGGTGACGTCGATTCTGGCTCGCCGGGTGTCTTTGCGGGGGCGAAGGCTGAGCACGGATGAAATGGAGTTGTTGGCGCAATACCGCGCCCTGACCGAGAACGATCAGGTGGCGATGCGGTATTTGATTGGGGCGATGAAGAGCGTGTCGCGGTTCTGAGCACTGGCGGGCGCTGGCTTGCCGGCGATGCAAGCACCGCAGTGTGTCAGTCACACCGCAGTGATGCCATCGCTGGCCAGCCAGCGCCTACAAGGTTGCTCAGGTGTACTTGCGCTGGTCCGGTGCCGGCGGGAAGTACTGGTACAGCCAGGTCTCACTCAAGGTGCGGTCCTGGGTGCGGATGAACAGGCGCAGCTCCACCGGCTCCACGCTGTCGCTGGTCGGGTACCAGTCGAACAGGATGCGGTAGCCCTTGATGTTATCCAGCACCAGCACGCTGAAGTCTTTGACTTCGCCGTGGGAACAGGTGACGACCGGTTCTATCCCGGTGCCTGGTGGCAGGCGATCCAGGCCACCGCCCTTGAAGTCCACGGCAAAACGGCGCGCCCAGACTTCAGGGTAGTGCTCACCCGGTGCCCAACCTTCGACAAAGCCGCCCATGCCGGAACGGGTGGCATCGACCTGGGCCAGCGGCGTGCTCACCGGTGGCAGGGCGCTCCAGTACAGCTTGTAGCCGTAGTTGAGCGAGTCGCCGGCGGCCACGGGTTTTTTCGGGGTCCAGAAGGCCACGATGTTATCGAGGGTTTCGCCGGTGGTAGGAATTTCCAGCAGGTCGATCGAGCCTTCCCCCCACGCTGTCGTGGGTTCGACCCACAGGCTTGGGCGCTTGCTGTACCAGTCCACGGTGTCCTGGTAGCTGGCGAATTCGTGGTCGGTCTGCACCAGGCCGAAGCCTTTCGGGTCTTTATCGGCAAACGCGTTGAATTGCAGCTTGGCCGGGTTGTTCAGTGGGCGGCAGATCCACTCGCCGTTGCCGCGCCACATCGCCAGGCGGTCCGAATCGTGGATCTGCGGGTGGATGGTGTCGCACATGCGGCGCTCGTGGGTGCCGCAGCTGAACATGCTGGTCATCGGCGCGATGCCCAGTTGTTCAATGGTGGTGCGCGCATTGATATTGGCGTCGATGGCCATCACCACCTGATTGGCCTGGCAGTCGATGTCGAAGCGGTATGCGCCGGTGGCGCTCGGCGAATCGAGCAGGGCGTAGACCACGAAGCGGGTGGCGTTCTTGTCCGGGGTTTCAAACCAGAACTGCGTGAAGTCAGGAAACTCCTCGCGTTTTTTCGCGTAGGTGTCGATGGCCAGGCCACGGGCAGAAAGGCCGTACTGGCCGGTGGAATCCACCGCGCGGAAGTAGCTGGCGCCGAGAAACGACAGCACGTCATGGCGATCCAGCTCCGGCGCCTTGAACAGCTTGAAGCCGGAAAAACCGAGGTCGCCGGTCAGTTGCTTGGTGTCGACCGTGGTTTTTTCGTAATTGAACAGCGAAGGGCGGAAATGCACTTCACGCGCTTCACGGGTCTTGGGGTCGACGCTGTGCATACGCACCGGCGTCTTGAAACCCATGCCGACGTGGAAGAACTGCACGTCCAGCTGCCCGTTCAATTCCTTCCACAGCGAATGGTTGCCGTCGTAGCCGATGGCGTTGAAATTCTGCGGGGTCATGGTCGCCAGGGTCGGCGGCAGTACCTGTTTGGTGTCCTTGTACGCGGTCCCGGCGAGTTGTTTGGCCTGGGCCTTGAGCGTGTCGAAGTCGAACGCCACGGCCTTGCCATCGGCGGCACGGTTCCCGGCCCAGGCCTGGGCGGCGAGCAGGCCGCTGGCCGACAAACCGGTGTAAGCCGCAATGGCCATGGACGCTTTGAGCAAATTCCTGCGGTGCATAGAGACAACCTGTCGTGAGCAAATCCCGCGCCTTTCCTGGCACGTAGCGGATCAGAAATTACGGTTCGGACATGCCTTCGACCAAACGCAACGGACATTAAACAGACGCCGGATAGCTTAAGCGGTTCGATGACGTAGGAAAATTGATTGATAGCGACGTGATGGCCTAGCAAATGCGACAAGACATTTCCAACTCACAAAAACCCCCTGTAGGAGCCGGCTTGCCGGCGATGGCGTCCGAGAGAACGCTGCAAGGCTCAAGGGCCTCATCGCCGGCAAGCCGGCTCCTACAAGGGTCAGGCGATTTCGCCAACGGCGCGGTACGCCTCATCAATGGCCGCATGCGCATACGCACTCCAGGCCGCATCCGAGTTGGCGATGCTCACATGCCCCACCGGTTTTTTCGCCAGCTTCATCAACGCTTCGCTTTCATCGGCTTTGTCGAACAAGCTGTTGGAGAAGCTCGCATAACCGTGTGACCAACGGTTGACAGTGATCGCCAGGATATCGCGCTCATGCTCGAAACCACCTGGCCCCAGCATGCGTTGCAACTGGTCGCGCAACTGCGCTTCCAACTGCTCGAACGTCTGCCCATACAACTTGCCGCGCCCGGCGCGGGCCTGGTCGCGGGCGTTCATGCCGCTGTTGGGGCTGGTAGGCACGTAGACCATGTGCAGGCCGATCGGCTGCGTCGGGTCACGCGGGTGGTCATAGCCGCCCATGCTCACCGGGTAGTCCAGCTTGATACGGCTATAAGGCAGGGTCGCCGCGTAAATCTCATGCACGCCGAGCTTTTGGAACGACTGCCAGTTGCGGATCACCACCTTGGTGTACACCAGCGGGTACTTCACATTCTGGCTCAGGGCGTGGGCCTGTGGTGCTGGCACGTCCTTGAGCAGGTACGGAATCATCATGTTGTAGCACGCCAGGATGCAGCGTTTGCCGCTTACCTGTGCGAGTTGTCCGCCACGGCTGTAGCCGATATGCACGCCATCCCCGACATTTCGCACGCTGACCGCCGTGCTGTTCAGGCGCAAGCGTACGGCCGCCTTGGGCTGGTCGAGCTTGGCGTAGTCAAACGCCGCCAGCACGATATCGTCCATGGTGTGCCCCGGTGCCACGCCTGGAATCAGGCTACGCACCAGCAACCGCGCGACTGACGCATTGCCGTCCGGGAAGTGATAGATGTAGGGCTCTTCCATTTCGGCGGCGGCTTCTTCGCTGATCGGTGCCAGGTTCAGCCCGGCAAAACCAGGGAAACCCACGTTGTAGGCATCGGAAGACGCTACCGCATCGATGCTCAGGGCCATGAAGTCATTGGTACGGCTCTGGAAATACTTCACCGCGCCTTCCGATAAACCTACGTTCTTAAGCAGGAAATCACGGTAGCTGGTAGCTGCCAGGTAGTCGGCTTTTTCTTCTGCGGTCTTGCCTGGCAGGTAGTCCTTGGGCGCCGTGTGCAGCTCGATCAGGGCCTGGCGGTCAGCCGGCGGCAGCGGAAAGTCATTGATGAAGTCGCGGATGGCACGCGCGTTGAGCCGGTCTGGCGCGATGTCGTCGGCCACCATCGGCGTGGGGTCGCCGATCACCAGTTTGTCTTCGCCGAAGTTCTCCTTGTCGAAAAACACCCCGCGCGACAGCCCCAGGTCTGGGTAGAACTGGCGGTCGAAGGCGGTTTCGAAGCGCTTGATATTCACCCCGAGTTTCTTCAATAGCCCGTTCACTTGCTTGCTGTACAGGTGGTTGGGCGACTGGAACGCCTCGCTGCCACCGTAGCCGATGATCATGCGGCCACCGGCCTGGAATTCGTTGCGCTTGGCGTGGCCGCCGAAGTCGTCGTGGTTTTCCAGGATCAGGATCTTTGCCTTGGGATGCTTCTCGCGGTAGAACCACGCCGCCGATAACCCACTCAAGCCGCCGCCCACGACCACCAGGTCATAGTGCTCGGTGACCGGCAGCTTATCGGTGTCGAACACCTTCTTCTCCCAGCCCATCTGGTGCGCCACCTCGAACGAACCGACATGGCTGCCGCGCAGGCCGGTGAGGGCGGGTGGGTAGTAGCGGCCATCGGGGGCGGCCTGGAGGATCTGCAGCGGAGTCATGCCGGCTGCAATAGTGACAGCGACGCCGTTGAGGAAGTCGCGGCGGGTGATATCCATGGGGGGAACCTAAATTTTATTGTTATAAGACCCCTGTAAGAGCCGGCTTGCCGACGATGGCGTTCACAAGAGCAACGCATGGCTCACTGGCCTCATCGCCGGCAAGCCGGCTCCTACAGAGGTGGCGCTGGGGTCAGTGCTTGAACATCACATGGCGAACGGTGGTGTAGTCCTCCAGTCCGTACATGGACATGTCCTTGCCATAACCCGACAGTTTCTGACCGCCGTGAGGCATTTCGCTGACGAGCATGAAGTGGGTGTTCACCCAGGTGCAGCCGTATTGCAGGCGCGCGGCCAAGCGATGGGCGCGTCCTACGTCGGCGGTCCACACGGATGACGCCAAGCCGTAGTCCGAATCGTTGGCCCAGCCCAGCACCTGTGCTTCATCGCTGAACTTGGTCACCGATACCACCGGGCCGAACACTTCGCGTCGCACGATTTCGTCGTCCT
Organism: Pseudomonas pergaminensis; assembly: GCF_024112395.2. Lineage (NCBI taxonomy): Bacteria > Pseudomonadati > Pseudomonadota > Gammaproteobacteria > Pseudomonadales > Pseudomonadaceae > Pseudomonas > Pseudomonas pergaminensis. Next base: position 1,370,846 of record NZ_CP078013.2, read on the forward strand.
GCTGCGCGTCGGCCAGCACGGTCGGTTCAAAGAAGAAGCCATTGCCTTCCACCGCCTTGCCACCGGTGACCAGGCGAATGTGCGGCTGTGCCACGGCGCGCTCGACAAATCCGGCCACACGGTCGCGGTGTTGCGCGGTAATCAGCGGGCCCAGCTCGGTCGCCGGATCATCCTGCAGGCCGTACTTGATGCTGGCGACCGCCGCGCCGAGTTTCTCGACAAACGCATCGTAGATATCCGCCTGGGCATAAATCCGGCACGCCGCGGTGCAATCCTGGCCGGCGTTGTAGAAGCCGAAGGTGCGAATGCCTTCCACGGCGGCATCGATATCGGCGTCGTTGAAGATGATCACCGGCGCCTTGCCGCCCAGCTCCATGTGCATGCGCTTCACACTGTCGGCGGTGCTGGAGATGATATTCGCGCCCGTGGCAATGGAGCCGGTCAGCGACACCATGCGCACTTTCGGGTGGGTCACCAGCGGGCTGCCCACGGTCGGCCCACGACCGAACACCAGGTTGAGCACACCGGCCGGGAAAATTTCGGCAGCCAGTTCGACCATACGCAACGCGGTCAGCGGGGTTTGTTCCGACGGCTTGAGCACCACGGTATTACCGGCGGCGAGGGCCGGGGCGATTTTCCAGGCGACCATCATCAGTGGGTAGTTCCACGGCGCAATGGAGGCGATCACGCCCACCGGGTCGCGGCGGATCATCGAGGTGTGGCCGGGCAGGTATTCACCGCCCGCCGACCCGCTCATGCAACGGCTGGCGCCGGCAAAGAAGCGGAACACGTCGGCGATCGCCGGGATCTCATCGTTCAGCGCGGCGCTGTAGGGTTTGCCGCAGTTGTCCGATTCCAGCTTGGCCAGCTCTTCGCCGTGGGCTTCGATCACGTCCGCCAGTTTCAGCAGTAGCAGCGAACGATCCTTCGGTGCGGTTTGCGACCAGCCTTCGAAGGCGGCATCGGCAGCACGCACGGCGGCGTCGACTTGGGCTTCGCTGGCTTCCTTGATTTCTACCAGTACGCGGCCGAGGGCCGGGTTGAAGACGGCTTGTGTCGGGCCTTCGCCTTCGACCAGGTGGCCGTTGATCAGCAGTTTGGTTTGCATGGTTCAGCTCTCCTCAAAACGAGTGTTAATTCCCTGAAGAAACCGGCTCTTAATGTGGGAGCGGGCTTGCTCGCGAATACGGTGTGTCAGACGACGCATGTGTATCTGATGTACCGCTTTCGCGAGCAAGCCCGCTCCCACATTTGAACTGAGCTCCTCCAGCTGCAACGTTATTTGCCGCCACTACCGGCCACGCTTTCACCGCCGCGCGTCAGGTAATAGGCACCGAGAATCGGGAACATCGTCACCAACATCACCAGCATCGCCACCACGTTGGTCACCGGCACATCCCGTGGGCGGCTCAGTTGGTTGAGCAGCCACAGCGGCAAGGTGCGTTCGTGGCCGGCGGTGAAAGTGGTGACGATGATTTCGTCGAACGACAGCGCAAAGGCGAGCATGCCGCCGGCCAGCAGCGCCGAGCCCAGGTTGGGCATGATGATGTAGCGGAAGGTCTGCCAGCCGTCGGCGCCCAGGTCCATCGAGGCTTCGATCAGGCTGTGGGACGTGCGGCGCAGGCGGGCGATGACGTTGTTGTAGACGATCACCACGCAGAACGTCGCGTGGCCGACGATGATGGTGAACATCCCCGGCTCGATCCCGAGCGTCTTGAAAGTCGCCAGCAACGCGATACCGGTGATGATCCCCGGCAGCGCGATCGGCAGGATCAGCATCAACGACACGCCTTGCTTGCCAAAGAACTCACGGCGATACAGCGCCGCCGAGGCCAGCGTGCCGAGCACCATTGCAATCAGCGTGGCGATGGCGGCGATCTGCAGCGACAGTTTGATTGCTTCCAGCACGTCCGGCCGGGCGAAGGCCACGCTGAACCACTTCAGGGTGAAGCCCTGGGGCGGAAAGCTGAAGGCGGCTTCTTCGGTGTTGAAGGCGTAGAGGAAGATGATCAGGATCGGGAAATGGAGAAAAACCAGTCCACCCCAAGCGGCGATCTTCAGGCCCATAGAAGATTTTTCAGAGTGCATCGAAGGCCCCCAGGCGTTTGACGATGGACAGGTAAACCGCGATCAGCACGATCGGCACCAAGGTGAACGCCGCCGCCATGGGCATGTTGCCGATGGCGCCTTGCTGGGCGTAGACCATGCCGCCGACGAAGTAGCCGGGTGGGCCCACCAGTTGCGGCACGATGAAATCGCCCAGGGTCAGGGAGAACGTGAAGATGGAACCGGCGGCAATGCCCGGCACCGACAGCGGCAGAATCACCTGCATGAAGGTCTGGCGCGGCTTGGCTCCCAAGTCGGCAGAGGCTTGCAGCAAGGACGGCGGCAAGCGCTCCAGGGAGGCTTGGATCGGCAGGATCATGAACGGCAGCCAGATGTAGACGAACACCATGAAGCGCCCCAGGTGCGAAGTGCTCAAAGTGCTGCCACCCACGCCGGGAATGCCCAGCACGAACTGCAACAACGGCTCCAGGCCCAGGTGCTGCACGAACCACTGCGCCACGCCGCCCTTGGCCAGCAGCAAGGTCCAGGCATAAGCCTTGACGATGTAGCTGGCCCACATCGGCATCATCACTGCGATATAGAAGAACGCCTTGGTCTTGCCCGTGGTGTAGCGCGCCATGTAGTAGGCGATGGGGAAGGCCACGATGGCGCTGGCGATCGACACCACGATCGCCATGCTCAGGGTGCGCACGATGATGTCGAAATTCGACGGCTGGAACAGCGCGGCGAAGTTGGCCAGGGTCAGGTCCGGCGTGACCGCCATGGTGAAGTCATCGAAGGTATAGAAGCCTTGCCACAGCAGGGTCAGCAACGAACCGAGGTAGATCGCGCCGAACCAGATCAGCGGCGGCACCAGCAGCATTGCCAGGTAGAGGTTGGGCTTGCGGTACAGCAGGTTGGAAAACCTGCGCATCGGCGGATGGGAAAGGGCCAGGCTCATGTCACACCTCGCCTGCGCTGTCGGTCAGCGGGGTCATGGCTTCCCGTGCCCAGCGAGCGGTGATGGACTGGCCGACCTGATGGCCGCTGCTGATGTCCAGCCATTGGTTGTTGGCTTGGCTGATGTTCAGCGCCTGGCCGTTTTCCAGTTTCAGTTCATAGCGGGTGGCGCTGCCCTGGTATTGAATATCGTGGAGCAGACCGCTGATTTCCACTTCGCCGGCGCCCAACGGGCCCTCGGCAAAGCGCACGTGTTCCGGGCGGATCGAGAACGGCTGCGCGTTGCCGCTGAGGCGCTGGGCCAGCTCGCCGCGAATCACGTTGGAAGTGCCGACGAACTCGGCGACAAACGCGGTGGCGGGTTTCATGTAGAGGTTGCGCGGGGTGTCGACCTGCTCGATGCGACCTTTGTTGAACACGGCCACACGGTCGGACATCGACAGTGCTTCGGTCTGGTCGTGAGTCACGAAGATAAAGGTGATGCCCAGCTGGCGTTGCAGCTTCTTCAGCTCGCTTTGCATCTGCTCGCGCAGCTTGAGGTCAAGGGCGCCCAGTGGCTCGTCCAGCAGCAACACGCGCGGGCGATTGACCAGGGCGCGAGCCAGGGCCACCCGTTGGCGTTGACCACCGGAAAGCTGCACCGGCTTGCGGTCGCCGTAGCCGCCGAGGGCGACCATGGCCAGGGCTTCTTCGGCACGGTTCAGGCGTTCGGCCTTGCCCACGCCCTTGACCTTGAGGCCGTAGGCGACGTTGTCGCGCACATTCATATGGGGGAACAGCGCGTAATCCTGGAACACGGTGTTCACATCGCGCTGATACGGCGGCAAGCCGGCGGCTTCCTCGCCATGGATACGGATCGAGCCTGCGCTCGGCTGCTCGAACCCGGCGATCAGGCGCAGGCAGGTGGTCTTGCCCGAGCCGGAAGGGCCGAGCATGGAAAAGAACTCGCCGTCCTGGATATCGATGGAAACCCGGTCAACGGCTTTCACTTCGCCGAACTGACGGGAAACGTGGGTGAATTGGACTGCAAGCGTCATGGTGCGGTGCTCCGAAAAGGCGCGGGTCGTCGCAGCGGCCCGGCCTGGACTTCTGAAAAAACAATGCGGTAGTGAGTTTGGCTCGGTCCCAATGTGGGCTGTTCTGTGGGAGCCGGGCTTGCCCGCGATGCAGGCACCTCGGTGTATCAGCTACTGTGAGGTGATGCTTTTGCAGGCAAGCCAGCTCCCCCATACACCCTGCCCACATAGGATCTATGCAGCCAGGAAGGCCTCACCTGCCGCCCATGATCGCGATGTAATCCTGGGTCCAGCGGCTGTACGGCACGAACTTGCCGCCTTCAGCTTGCGGGGTTTTCCAGAAGGCGATCTTTTCGAACTGATCGAAACCATTGGTCTTGCAACCCTCGGCGCCGAGCAGTTCGCTTTCCTTGCAGGCCGCAGGCACGGCAGGCAGCGAGCCGAACCAAGCGGCGACATCGCCCTGGACCTTCGGCTGCAGCGACCAGTCCATCCACTTGTAGGCGCAGTTCGGGTGCTTGGCCTCGGTGTGCAGCATGGTGGTGTCGGCCCAGCCGGTGGCGCCTTCCTTCGGAATGGTCGAAGCAATCGGCTGCTTCTCGTTCTGCAGGCCGTTGACCTGATACGGCCAGGCGCTGGAGGCCACCACGCCTTCGTTCTTGAAGTCACTCATTTGCACGGTGGTGTCGTGCCAGTAGCGGTGGATCAGCGGTTGTTGCGCGCGCAGCAATTCGAGCACGGCCTTGTACTGGGTTTCGGTCAGTTCGTACGGGCTTTGGATGCCCAGTTCCGGCTTGGTGCTCTTTAGGTACAGCGCCGCATCGGCAATGTAGATCGGGCCGTCATACGCCTGCACACGGCCTTTGTTCGGCTTGCCGTCCGGCAGGTTCTGCGCGTTGAACAGCACGTCCCAGCTGGTGGGCGCGGTCTTGAACACGTTGGTGTTGTACATCAGTACGTTCGGGCCCCACTGGTAGGGAGTGCCATAGGTTTGCTGGCCGACCACGTACCACGGCGCGTCCTTGAGGCGTGGGTCGATGTTCTTCCAGTTGGGGATCAGCGCGGTATTGATCGGCTGAACGCGCTTGCCGACGATCAACCGCAGCGAAGCATCGCCGGACGCGGTGACCAGGTCATACCCGCCCTTGGCCATCAGGCTGACCATTTCGTCCGAGGTGGCGGCGGTCTTCACATTGACCTTGCAGCCGGTTTCCTTCTCGAAACCGCTGACCCAGTCGTAGGCCTTGTCGCTTTCGCCACGTTCGATGTAACCGGGCCAGGCGACGATATCCAGCTGGCCTTCGCCGGCACCCACCGCCTTGAGCGGTTCGGCGGCCTGGAGGCTGGCGCTGGCCAGCAGCGCGGTGGTCAGGGCACTGAGCAGTGCGGTCTTGTGCGCAGACATGGGGGTTCCCTCTTCTTTAATTATGGTCGGGGCAGTTGTTCAAACCGGTAACGCATGAGCTTAGTTGTTGTTTTAAAGATGCTGGCCATGGCGCGCCATGATGTGGCGCACCACGCTGTAGTCCTGCAGCGAATCACTGGACAGGTCCTTCCCATACCCCGACCGCTTCAAGCCGCCGTGGGGCATTTCGCTGACCAGCATGAAATGGCTGTTGATCCAGGTGCAGCCATACTGAAGGCGCGCCGCCACTTGCATGGCTTTGTCCAGGTTCTGGGTCCACACCGACGAGGCCAGGCCGTATTCGGAGTCGTTGGCCCAGTCCACCGCCTGCTCCAGCTCGTCGAAGCGCGTCACCGTGACCACCGGGCCGAAGACTTCGCGCTGCACGATTTCATCGTTCTGTTTGCAGCCGGCCAGCAGCGTCGGCTGGTAATAAAAGCCGGCACCGGAATGCACGGCGGCGCCGGTGATGCGTTCGATATGCGGCTGGCCGAGGGCGCGTTCGACAAAACTGGCAACCCGGTCGCGCTGGCGCGTGCTGATCAGCGGGCCCAGTTCGTTGTCGGCATCGCGTTTGCCGGCAAAACGCAGGCTGCTCACGGCAGCGCCAAGCTCAGCGACCAGTTTGTCGTGGATACCCGCCTGGGCGTAGATGCGGCACGCGGCGGTGCAATCCTGGCCGGCGTTGTAGTAGCCGTAGGCGCGCACACCCTCGACCACGGCTTGCAGGTCGGCGTCGTTGCACACGATCACGGGGGCCTTGCCGCCCAGTTCCAGGTGCGTGCGTTTAAGGGTTTTGGAGGCGGCTTGCAGGATCTTCTGCCCGGTAACGATATCGCCGGTCAGCGAGACCATGCGCACCTTGGCGTGGCTGACCAGATGGCTGCCGACACCTTCGCCGCCCCCACAGAGAATATTGATCACCCCACGCGGCAGCAGCTCTTTAAGGACAGGGGCGAGGGCCAGGATCGACAGGGGCGTGTGTTCCGACGGCTTGAACACCAGGGTATTACCGGCGGCCAGGGCCGGGGCGATCTTCCACGCGGCCATCATCAGTGGGTAGTTCCACGGTGCAATCGAGGCCACCACGCCAATCGGATCGCGGCGCACCATGCTGGTGTAGCCCGGCAGGTATTCACCGCTCAGTTGCCCGGTCTGGCAACGCACAGCCCCGGCGAAGAAGCGGAATACATCGACGGTGGCACTCAAATCATCCTGACGCGCCAGGTGCAAGGGCTTACCGCAGTTCAGGGATTCCAGACGGGCCAAGTAGTCGGCTTGTCTTTCGATGGCGTCGGCAATGCCCAATAGGATGTTCGAGCGCTGCTGCGGCGTGGTGCGTGACCAGCCGGCAAAGGCGCGGTGGGCGGCGAGGATCGCGGTTTCGACCTGCTCGGTGCTGGCTTCGGCGATTTGCGTGAGCACTTCACCGGTGGCCGGGTTGAGGATCGGCTCGGCAAAACCCTGGCCCTGGACCAGTTCGCCGTCGATCAGCAACGCAGTGAGCAGCGGGGTGGGCGCGCCGGACATTTTTCGCGATCTCTTTTCTTGTGTGGCCATGGGCGTTCTCTTACAAGGCGCCTGACCTTCTCTTAGGGGATGAACAGAGACTAGAGGTCAGGCGCGAGGTCAACAAATACTAAATACTGAATGCAGCATTCGATTAAATAGATGGCTTGCGCGGGTGGGGCTGTTCACGGGCGACGGTGAGGAACGGGTCGACCAGCGCAGGCCGTGCGGTGCCACGGCGCCAAGCCAGGCCCACGTCGAGGGTCTGGCTGAGGTCGGCAATCGGGCGCGCTTCAATGATGTCGCCCTCAAGCGACCAGGGGCGGTAGGTCATGTCCGGCTGGATCGACACGCCGAGGCCCGCCGCCACCAGGCTTCGCACGGCTTCGGTGGAAGCGGTGCGCAGGGTCACACGAGGTTGCAGGCCTGCGCCGGCCCACAGGCGCTGTGCGTTGTGGCCCATCTCGTCGACGTTCAGCTGGATCAGCGGTTCACGTGCCACATCGGCCAAGTTAATGCTGTCGTGTTCCAGCAGCGCGTGCTGCGCCGGCAGCCACAGGCGGTGAGGGGAGTGCGTGAGCACTTCGGTTTGCAGGGCGTGGCGGTCTTCGAGGTTGGAGAGGATCAGCACGCCCACGTCGATTTCGCCGCTGACCAGCAAATGCTCGATGTACGGGCGCTCATCCTCCATGACGCGGATCTCCACGTTGGGGTAGGCACGTTGGAAGCGTGTGAGCAGGTCGGCGAGGTAGTAACCGGCCACCAGGCTGGTGACGCCGATGATCAACTGGCCGGCGACCTGGTCGGTGCTCTGCTGCAGGCTGCGCTTGGCGTTGTCGACGGTGGCAAGGATCAGATGCGCCTGGCGCAGAAGTTGATGGCCCTGGTGGGTCAGGGTCATGCCCTTGGCGTGACGGTTGAACAAGTTGACGCCGATTTCCTGCTCCAGTTGCTGGATCGCCAGGGTCAAGGTGGACTGGGAAATAAACGCCGTCTGCGCGGCGGCGGAGATCGAGCCGGTCTCGGCCACGGCGATAAAGTGCCGGATTTGACGCAAGGTCATCATGCTGGAATTACCAGTGGGGTGTTTTTATAGATTTGTTCGAGTGTATATCGATTTAAGTGAAGGGCGACCGCGTTACATCTGGAAGCACTCTAGATCGAGGCTTTTTGGCACTTAGTTTTACGCTGGGAGCCTATTGGTCTTATGAACCCTAGTGTCTGGAGGCTACGAATGAATACCCGTGGATTGCTCGATCAGTTGCTCAAGTCTGGCCAGGACATGCTGCACAACAAGGCTGGCGGCCAGCGTAAACAGGACGACAAAGGCGCGCTGGGCGGGTTGCTCGGCGGTGGTGGCCTGGGCAGCCTGCTGGGTGGTGCTGGGGGCGGCGCGCTGGCAGCGGGTGCCATGGGCCTGCTGCTGGGCAACAAGAAAGCGCGCAAATTCGGTGGCAAAGCCCTGACCTACGGCGGCCTGGCGGCATTGGGCGTGATCGCCTATAAAGCCTACGGCAACTGGCAGGCCAACCAGGCCAATGCGCCCCAGGGCGAGCCGCAGACCATCGACCGCCTGCCACCGGCGCAGGTCGAGCAACACAGCCAAGGCATCCTCAAGGCGCTGGTCGCCGCCGCCAAGGCCGACGGCCATGTGGACGAGCGCGAACGCGAGCTGATCGAAGGCGAATTCACCAAGCTCGATAACGACCGCGAGCTGCAAAGCTGGCTGCACGCCGAACTCAACAAGCCCCTGGACCCTGCTGACGTGGCGCGCGCTGCCGGCACGCCGGAGATGGCGGCTGAGATGTACATCGCCAGCGTGATGCTGGTGGACGAGGAAAACTTCATGGAGAAGGCCTACCTCGACGAGCTGGCACGCCAACTGAAACTGGAGCCAGGCTTGAAGCTGGAGCTGGAGAAACAGGTGCGCCAAGCCACCCTCTGAGCCTGTCATTGACCACGAACACCCCGGTTGCCGCCATGGCCCGGGGTGTTTTTGCATTCTGCGGGTGCTACATCAAAACCCGTTGATAAATGAGGGCTTGTGCTCAGCTATACTCCCCCCATTTGAATGGCCCTTCGAGGAATTACTGTGAAGAATTGGACCTTGCGCCAACGGATTTTGGCGAGCTTTGCGGTCATTATCGCGATCATGCTGCTGATGGTCGTGGTGTCCTACTCACGGTTGCTGAAGATCGAAGCCAGCCAGGAAGCGGTCCGGGACGATGCGGTGCCAGGGGTGTACCTCAGCTCGATGATCCGCAGCGCCTGGGTCGATAGCTATTTGCAGACCATCGACATCATCGGCCTGCGCGACGACAAAACCTTCACCAATACCGATAAGACGGACTACAAGTCGTTCGAAGCGCGTATTGAACAGCAGATGGCCAGCTATGAAAAAACCATTCATGGCCAGGCCGATCGCATGGAGTTCGATAACTTCAAGGCGGCGCACATCAATTACAATAGAGTCCTGAGCCAGGTACTCGAGCGCGTCGACGCCAATGACCTGCCGGGTGCGCGCACATTGCTGGAAGAGCAATTGACGCCGATCTGGACCGAAGGGCGCATGAAGCTCAACGACATCATTACTGAAAACAAGAACGTGTCTGACCGGGCCACGGCGGCGATCGACGAGTCGGTGCTGTCGGCCAAGATCAGCATGGCCGTGTCGCTGGTCATCGCCATTCTCGCCGCCGGCTTGTGCGGCCTGCTGCTGATGCGCGCGATCATGGCGCCAATGCAGCGCATCGTCGACATCCTCGAAACCATGCGCGACGGCGACCTCAGCAAACGCCTGAACCTGGAGCGCAAGGACGAGTTCGGCGCCGTCGAAACCGGCTTCAATGACATGATGACCGAGCTGACCGCCCTGGTGTCCCAGGCCCAGCGCTCGTCGGTGCAGGTGACCACCTCGGTGACCGAGATCGCCGCCACCTCCAAGCAGCAACAGGCCACTGCCACCGAAACCGCGGCCACCACCACCGAGATCGGCGCCACCTCCCGCGAGATCGCTGCCACGTCCAAGGACCTGGTGCGCACCATGACCGAAGTGTCCACCGCCGCCGACCAGGCATCGGTCGCCGCCGGTTCCGGCCAGCAAGGCCTGGCGCGCATGGAAGAGACCATGCACTCGGTGATGGGCGCCGCCGACCTGGTGAACGCCAAGCTGGCGATCCTCAATGAAAAGGCCGGCAACATCAACCAAGTGGTGGTGACCATCGTCAAGGTCGCCGACCAGACCAACCTGCTGTCGCTCAATGCCGCCATCGAGGCCGAAAAGGCTGGCGAATACGGCCGTGGTTTCGCCGTGGTCGCCACCGAAGTGCGGCGCCTGGCCGACCAGACTGCCGTGGCCACCTACGACATCGAACAGATGGTGCGCGAGATCCAGTCGGCGGTGTCGGCGGGCGTGATGGGCATGGACAAGTTCTCTGAAGAAGTGCGCCGCGGCATGTTCGAAGTGCAGCAAGTGGGCGAGCAACTGTCGCAGATCATCCATCAGGTGCAGGCGCTGGCGCCACGGGTGTTGATGGTCAATGAAGGCATGCAGGCCCAGGCCACCGGTGCCGAGCAGATCAACCACGCCCTGGTGCAACTGGGCGATGCCAGCAGCCAGACCGTGGAGTCCCTGCGCCAGGCCAGCTTTGCCATTGACGAGCTGAGCCAGGTCGCGGTCGGTCTGCGCAGCGGCGTGTCGCGTTTCAAAGTCTGATGAGCGACCTCGCGGCTAAACGCGGCGCCGTCCCGGCAGCGAAAAAGGCGTTGTTCCTGGTGTTCCACATCGGCGACGAGCGCTTCGCCCTCAGGGCCACGGAAATTGCCGAGGTCCTGCCGCGCGTGCCGCTCAAACCCATTGCCCATGCGCCGGCGTGGGTGGCGGGCATCTTTGCCCACCGTGGCGCGCTGGTGCCGGTCATCGACCTCTGCGCCCTGACCTTCGGCCAACCGGCGCAGGCCCGTACCAGCACGCGCCTGGTGCTGGTCAATTACCAGCCGCAGCCCTGGGTTGAAGCCCGCTGGCTGGGGCTGATCCTGGAACAAGCCACCGACACCCTGCGTTGCGACCTTGGCGAGTTCAAGACCTACGGCCTGGACAACCGCGAGGCGCCATACCTGGGGTTGGTGCGTGAAGATGCCTTGGGCTTGATGCAGTGGATCGGCGTCAACGAACTGCTCACCGATGACGTGCGCGCCGTGCTGTTTTCTGCCGAGCTGCGCGTATGAGCCACGACCCGCGTTTCTTTGCCTTCCTTAAAGAGCGCATCGGCCTGGACGTCGCGTCGGTCGGCGAAGCCATCATCGAGCGTGCGGTGCGCCAGCGCAGCCAGGCCGTCAATGCACAAACGGTCGGCGACTACTGGCTGCACCTGCAAAGCTCCGTCGATGAGCAGCAGGCGCTGATCGAAGCGGTGATCGTCCCCGAAACCTGGTTTTTCCGTTACCCCGAATCCTTTGCGACCCTGGCTCGCCTGGCCAAGGCGCGCCTGGCGGAAATCAAGCAGATGCGCGCACTGCGTATCCTCAGCCTGCCGTGTTCCACCGGCGAAGAGCCCTATTCGATTGCCATGGCGCTGCTGGACGCCGGCCTTGCGCCGCACCAGTTCAAAGTGCAGGGCATGGACGTCAGCCCGCTGTCGGTGGAGCGCGCGCGACGTGCGGTGTACGGCAAGAACTCGTTTCGCGGGGGGGATATCGGTTTTCGCGACCGCCACTTCACGGAGTATGGCGACGGCTATCACCTGGCCGACCGCGTGCGCGAACAGGTGCGCCTGCAAGTCGGCAACCTGCTCGACCCGGCGCTGCTGGCCAATGAGCCGAGCTATGACTTTGTGTTCTGCCGCAACCTGCTGATCTACTTCGACCAGCCGACCCAGAAGCAAGTGTTCGACGTGCTCAAGGGCCTGACACACGTGGATGGCGTGCTCTTTATCGGCCCCGCCGAGGGCAGCCTGCTGGGGCGCCATGGCATGCGTTCGATCGGTGTGCCGCAGTCCTTTGCGTTCAGCCGGCATGCCGAGCCGGCCCAGCCTGAACCCGCGTTCAAGCCGATGCCCGCGCCATTGCCGCAACGCAGCACCGCGCCGATTGCCCCTAAGCTGCGACCGTTTACCTCTGCGAGTGCCCAGGTGGTGCCGATCAAGGCGCCGCCGTCCGACGCAGGCGACTTGCTCAGCCAGATCGCCACCTTGGCCAACGAAGGCAAAAGTGCCGAGGCCCGTGCAGCCTGCGAACGTTACTTGAGTAGTCACCCGCCCGCCGCCCAGGTGTTCTACTGGCTGGGGCTGCTCAGCGACGTGGCCGGCAGCGCCCTGGAAGCCCAGCGCTATTATCGAAAAGCCTTGTACCTGGAACCTCAGCATCCGCAGGCCTTGATGCACCTGGCCGCGTTGCTCGAGTCCCAGGGCGACAGTGCGGGGGCGCGCCGCTTGCAGGCGCGGGCCGCCCGGAGTGAGCGAGCTGACAGTGAGTCCAAACGATGAGTAGCACCGACGCGCTCGACACCGCGGGCCTGGACCTGACCCTGGCCGACACCCAGGCCATCGACGATTGCTGGAACCGTATCGGCATCCACGGCGACAAGTCCTGCCCCTTGCTGGCAGACCATATCCATTGCCGTAACTGTTCGGTGTACTCGGCGGCCGCCACGCGTTTGCTCGACCGTTACGCCTTGCAGCAGGACGCGCATCGACCGCACGCGGCGGTCGAGGTGGACGAGGATGTGGTCACCCGGTCGCTGTTGATGTTCCGTCTCGGCGAAGAATGGCTGGGCATTGCCACCCGCTGCCTGGTGGAAGTCGCGCCGCTGCAACCGATTCACTCGCTGCCCCATCAGCGCTCGCGCGCCTTGCTCGGCGTGGCCAACGTGCGCGGCGCGCTGGTAGCGTGCCTGTCGCTGGTGGAGTTGCTGGGTCTGGACGCTATCGGCAATGGCGCCAGCGGTGGGCGGATCATGCCGCGTATGCTGATCATCGCTGCCCAGGATGGCCCGGTGGTGGTGCCGGTGGATGAAGTCGACGGAATTCACGCCATCGATGAGCGCACCTTGAAGGCAGCATCCGCCTCGGGCACCCAGGCCAGCGCGCGCTACACCCAAGGTGTGTTGCAGTGGAAAGGCCGCAGCCTGCGTTGGCTGGACGAGGCGCAATTGTTGTCCGCCGTGACCCGGAGCCTCACATGACCCCCGACCAGATGCGCGATGCCTCGCTGCTGGAACTATTCAGCCTGGAAGCCGATGCGCAGACCCAGGTACTGAACGCGGGCCTGCTGGCCCTGGAGCGCAACCCGACCCAGGCCGACCAGCTTGAAGCCTGCATGCGCGCGGCGCATTCGCTCAAGGGCGCCGCCCGCATTGTTGGGGTGGACGCTGGCGTCAGCGTGTCCCACGTCATGGAGGATTGCCTGGTCAGCGCCCAGGAAAGCCGCCTGTACCTGCAACCTGAGCATATTGATGCGCTGCTGCAAGGCACCGACCTGCTGATGCGCATCGCTACACCCGGCAATGACGTGGGGCCGGCGGACATCGAAGCCTACGTGGCGTTGATGGAGCGCCTGCTGGATCCGTCCCAGGCGCCGGTTAAACCGACCGCGCCAGAGCCTGCGCCTGCGCCCGTGGTCGAAGAACTGCCGCCGGAACCCGAGCCCGCGCCGCCGGTGACCAGCGAGCCACCGCGCCAAGGCAAGCGCATGACCGAAGGCGGCGAGCGCGTACTGCGGGTGACTGCCGAGCGCTTGAACAGCCTGCTGGACCTGTCGAGCAAATCCCTGGTGGAAACCCAGCGGCTCAAGCCGTACCTGGCCAGCCTGCAGCGCCTCAAACGCATTCAAAGCCAGAGCGTACGCGCACTGGACACTCTGGACGGGCAACTCAAGACCCAGGCCCTGAACCACGAAGCCCAGGAAGCCCTGGCCGACACGCGCCGACTGCTCAGCGAAGCCCAGGCCCTGCTGGCGGAAAAAACCGCCGAGCTGGACGAGTTTGGCTGGCAGGCCGGGCAGCGCGCCCAAGTGCTCTACGACACTGCGCTGGCGTGCCGCATGCGTCCGTTTGCCGATGTGCTGGCCGGGCAAGTGCGCATGGTCCGCGACCTCGGCCGCAGCCTCGGCAAGCAGGTGCGCCTGGAGATCGAGGGCGAAAAGACCCAGGTCGACCGTGACGTGCTGGAAAAACTCGAAGCGCCGCTCACTCATTTATTGCGTAATGCCGTCGACCACGGCATCGAAATGCCTGAGCAACGCCTGTTGGCGGGCAAGCCGGCCGAAGGCTTGATCCGCCTGCGCGCCTCTCATCAGGCCGGTTTGCTGGTGCTGGAACTGAGCGATGACGGCAATGGCGTCGACCTGGAGCGCCTGCGCGGCACCATCGTCGACCGGCACTTGTCGCCGGTGGAAACCGCCCTGCGCCTGAGCGAAGAAGAGTTGCTGACGTTCCTGTTCCTGCCGGGGTTCAGCCTGCGCGACAAGGTCACCGAAGTGTCCGGGCGCGGGGTCGGCCTGGATGCGGTGCAGCACATGGTCCGCCAACTGCGCGGCGCAGTGGTGCTGGAACAGACGGCGGGGCAGGGCAGTCGTTTTCACCTGGAAGTGCCGCTGACCTTGTCGGTGGTGCGCAGCCTGGTGGTGGAAGTTGGCGAGGAAGCCTATGCGTTCCCGCTGGCCCATATCGAACGCATGTGCGACCTGGCGCCGGATGACATTGTGCAGCTGGAAGGTCGCCAGCATTTCTGGCACGAGGGCCGGCATGTCGGCCTGGTCGCCGCCAGCCAGTTGTTGCAGCGCCCGGCGGGGCAGGCCCCGTCAGAAACCTTGAAAGTGGTGGTGATCCGCGAGCGCGATGCGGTGTACGGGATTGCCGTGGAGCGCTTTATCGGCGAGCGTACGCTGGTGGTGTTGCCGCTGGATGATCGCCTGGGCAAGGTCCAGGATATTTCCGCCGGTGCCTTGCTGGATGACGGCTCGGTGGTGTTGATCGTCGACGTGGAAGACATGCTGCGTTCGGTGGACAAACTGCTCAACACCGGCCGTCTGGAGCGTATTGCCCGGCGCAGCCAGCAAACCACCGAGGCGCCGCGCAAGCGGGTGCTGGTGGTCGATGACTCGCTGACCGTGCGTGAGCTGCAACGCAAATTGTTACTTAATCGTGGTTATGAAGTGGCCGTGGCGGTCGATGGCATGGACGGCTGGAACGCCTTGCGTTCCGAAGACTTTGACCTGTTGATCACTGATATTGATATGCCTCGCATGGACGGTATTGAATTGGTCACACTCTTGCGCCGTGACAGTCGCCTGCAATCGTTGCCGGTGATGGTGGTGTCTTATAAAGATCGTGAAGAAGACCGACGTCGTGGACTGGATGCCGGCGCCGACTATTATTTAGCCAAAGCCAGTTTCCACGATGACGCCCTGTTGGACGCCGTGGTGGAACTGATCGGAGGCGCACGGGCATGAGGATTGCGATCGTCAATGACATGCCCATGGCAGTGGAGGCCTTGCGCCGCGCCTTGAGCTTCGAGCCAGCGCACGAGGTGGTGTGGGTGGCCAGTAATGGCCTGGAAGCGGTGCAGCGCTGTGCCGAACTGACGCCGGACCTGATCCTGATGGACTTGATCATGCCGGTGATGGACGGTGTGGAAGCCACTCGCCAGATCATGGCCGAGACCCCGTGCGCCATCGTTATCGTGACCGTCGACCGCCAGGCCAACGTGAGCCGGGTCTTCGAGGCCATGGGCCACGGTGCCCTGGACGTGGTGGACACCCCGACCCTCGGCGTGGGCAACCCCAAGGATGCGGCGGCACCGCTGTTGCGCAAGATCCTCAACATCGGCTGGCTGATCGGCCAGCGCGGCAGCCGCGTGCGCGCCGAAACCGCGCCGCAGCGTTCCTCGGGAAAACGCCAGAGCCTGGTGGCCATCGGCTCTTCGGCGGGCGGCCCGGCTGCCCTGGAAATCCTGCTCAAGGGCTTACCTCGCGACTTCCCCGCCGCCATCGTGCTGGTGCAGCATGTGGACCAGGTGTTCGCCGCTGGCATGGCCGAGTGGCTGAGCAGCGCCTCCGGCCTGCCGGTACGCCTGGCCCGCGAAGGCGAGCCCCCGCAAAGCGGCGTGGTGCTGCTGGCCGGCACCAACCACCACATTCGTTTATTGAAGAATGGCACGCTAGCCTATACCGCAGAGCCGGTGAACGAGATTTACCGGCCTTCGATCGACGTGTTCTTCGAAAGCGTGGCCAGCCACTGGAATGGCGATGCCGTCGGTGTACTGCTGACCGGCATGGGGCGCGACGGGGCCCAGGGCCTCAAGTTGCTGCGTGAACAAGGTTATTTGACCATCGCCCAGGATCAGCAGAGCTCGGCGGTGTATGGCATGCCCAAAGCGGCGGCGGCGATTGATGCTGCTGTTGAAATTCGCCCACTGGATAGAATTGCGCCCCGATTGCTGGAGGTCTTTGCCAAATGAACACGACCTCTCGCAGCACCGGCTTGCAGGCAGTAATTCAGGTGACTGCACATGAATGATTTACAGATCGACGACATCAAGACCGACGAAAACGCCGCCATGGTGTTGCTGGTCGACGACCAGGCCATGATCGGCGAAGCCGTGCGGCGTGGTCTGGCCCATGAAGAAAACATCGACTTCCATTTCTGCGCCGACCCCCACCAGGCCATCGCCCAGGCGATCCGTATCAAACCGACCGTTATCCTGCAGGACCTGGTGATGCCTGGCCTTGACGGCCTGACCCTGGTACGCGAATACCGCAACCATCCGGCCACGCAGAACATCCCGATCATCGTGCTTTCCACCAAGGAAGATCCGCTGATCAAGAGCGCGGCGTTCTCGGCGGGGGCCAACGATTACCTGGTCAAGCTGCCGGACAATATCGAACTGGTGGCGCGTATCCGCTATCACTCGCGCTCCTACATGACCCTGTTGCAACGGGATGCGGCGTACCGCGCGCTGCGGGTCAGCCAACAGCAATTGTTGGACACCAACCTGGTGCTGCAACGGTTGATGAACTCCGACGGCCTCACCGGGCTGTCTAACCGTCGCCACTTTGACGAATACCTGGAACTGGAATGGCGTAGGGCCATGCGTGACCAGACTCAGTTGTCGTTGTTGATGATTGATGTGGATTTCTTCAAGACCTATAACGATAGTTTTGGGCACGTTGAAGGGGATGAGGCGTTGCGCAAGGTGGCGGCGACCATTCGTGAGGCGAGCAGTCGGCCTTCGGATTTGCCGGCGCGCTATGGCGGTGAGGAGTTTGCCCTGGTGCTGCCTAACACCTCGCCGGGCGGGGCGCGGTTGGTGGCCGAGAAGCTGCGCATGGCGGTGGCTGCTCTGAAGATTCCGCACAACGCGCCGACTGAGGGGGCGAGTCTGACTATCAGTATTGGGCTGTCGACTATGACGCCGGTGCAGGGGACGGATTGTCGTCAATTGATCATGGCGGCGGATAAGGGGTTGTATACGGCTAAGCATAATGGGCGGAATCAGGTGGGGATTGAGTAGGGCTTAGCGCTGCTGTGTACATATCCGTTGCTGCGGTTACGGCTGGTATTGGTTCCGCTCTTACAGCGGGTCACTTTTTGAAAAGCGCAAAAAGTAACCAAAAACGCTTCGCCCCAACACTCGGCACCTCGCCTAGGCTCGGTGTGCCCTCACTCCGGCTTGAATCCGTGGGCCGCCGCGCTGGGCCATCCTTGGCCCAGCGCGGCTAACCCGGCGTCCTGCCGGGTTACCCACGGATTCAAGCCTGCGTTCGGCCAGCGTGTTTGACGGGGCGCCTAAGATCAAAATCAAGATCAAGAGCGACTCGCTTCGCATCGTGGATACGTGGTCCATTGTAGGAGCCGGCTTGCCGGCGAAAAACGTGAGATCGCCGCGTTTATCCAGATGTATCCCCATCATCGTTAACGACCATCGCCGGCAAGCCGGCTCCTACGATGAACCGCGTTTGCCTTTGCTTTTGCTCTACACCACTCAAGCCGGCTGTCAGGCCGCTGTGCTCTTGCTTTTGATCTTGATCTTGATCTTAGGCGCCCCGTTAAACACGCTGGCCGGAATTCGGCAGGGATTTGGGGGGTAAACCGGCAGGGATGCCGGTTTAGCCGCCCCGCGCCATGGATGGCGCGTGGCGGCGGCCCCCCAAATCACTGTCGGATTACGGGCACACCGAGCCTAGGCGAGGTGCCGAGTGTTGGGGCAAGAGCCTTTTGGTTACTTTTGGGCTCTTTTCAAAAGTGACCCGCTGTAAGAGCGGAACCAATACCAGCCGTTACCGCAGCAACGGATATGTACCCCGTAAAGCCCACCCCCAACGCCTTTTCGCCAAGCGGGCTGCCGCTCCCCCCCATTTCCCGTTATACTCGCCGGCTTTCAAAAGTTCGCCAACGAGTGCTGCCCGCCATGGAAATCAACCCGATCCTTAACACCATCAAGGACCTGTCCGAGCGCTCCGAAACTATTCGGGGGTATCTTTGACTACGATCAAAAGCATGAGCGTCTGACCGAAGTCAATCGCGAGCTTGAAGATCCGAGTGTCTGGAACAAACCCGAATACGCCCAGGAACTGGGCCGCGAGCGCGCTGCGCTGGCGCAGATCGTCGATACCCTCGACGAACTGAACACCGGTCTGGCCGATTGCCGTGACCTGCTGGACATGGCCGTCGAAGAAAACGACGAAGGCGCAGTGGGCGATGTCGTCGCCGAGCTGGCCCGTCTCGAGGAAAACCTCGCCAAGCTTGAATTCCGCCGCATGTTCAGCCACGAAATGGACCCGAACAACGCCTACCTGGACATCCAGGCCGGTTCCGGTGGCACCGAGGCGCAGGACTGGGCCAACATCCTGCTGCGCATGTACCTGCGCTGGGCTGACAAGCGCGGTTTCGAAGCGACCATCATGGAACTGTCCGCCGGTGAAGTCGCCGGTATCAAGGGCGCGACCGTGCATATCAAGGGTGAATACGCCTTTGGCTGGTTGCGCACGGAGATCGGCGTGCACCGCCTGGTGCGCAAGAGCCCGTTCGACTCCGGCAACCGTCGCCACACCTCGTTCTCTGCGGTGTTTGTCTCGCCAGAGATCGACGACAAGGTCGAGATCGAGATCAACCCGGCCGACCTGCGTATCGACACCTACCGTTCCTCCGGTGCCGGTGGCCAGCACGTGAACACCACCGACTCGGCCGTACGTATCACCCACGTACCGACCAACACCGTGGTCAGCTGCCAGAACGAACGTTCCCAGCACGCCAACAAGGACACCGCCATGAAAATGCTGCGGGCCAAGTTGTACGAGCAGGAAATGCAGAAACGCAACGCCGCGTCACAGGCGTTGGAAGACACCAAGTCGGATATCGGCTGGGGTCACCAGATCCGCTCTTATGTGCTGGATGCGTCGCGGATCAAGGATCTGCGCACTAACATCGAACGCAGCGACTGTGACAAGGTGCTCGACGGCGATATCGACGAATACCTGGAAGCCAGCCTGAAATCCGGCCTCTAAAGAACCTTGTAGGAGCGGGCTTGCCCGCGATCCCCAGCCGAAGGCTGGGGAAAACGTATCTGTGATGGAATTTCAAAAGACATGAGCGACCAACAACTCGACCCGCAAGCCCTGCAACAGGAAGAAAACGCCCTGATCGCCCTGCGCAAGGAAAAGCTTGCTGCCGAGCGCGCCAAGGGCAATGCCTTCCCCAACGACTTCCGCCGCGAAAACTACTGCGATGCCTTGCAGAAGCAGTACGCGGACAAGACCAAGGAAGAGCTGGCAGAGGCTGCGATCCCGGTCAAGGTGGCAGGTCGCATCATGCTCAACCGTGGCTCGTTCATGGTGATCCAGGACATGACCGGTCGCATTCAGGTCTACGTCAACCGCAAGACCCTGTCCGAAGAAACCCTGGCCTCGGTGAAAACCTGGGACATGGGCGACATCATTGCCGCCGAAGGCACCCTGGCCCGTTCCGGCAAGGGCGACCTGTACGTTGAAATGACCAGCGTGCGCCTGCTGACCAAATCCCTGCGCCCGCTGCCGGACAAGCACCACGGCCTGACCGACACCGAACAGCGCTATCGCCAGCGCTACGTTGACCTAATCGTCAACGAAGACGTGCGCCAGACCTTCCGCGTGCGCTCGCAAGTCATCGCCCACATCCGCAGCTTTCTGATGAAGCGTGACTTCCTGGAAGTGGAAACGCCGATGCTGCAAACCATCCCCGGTGGTGCCGCAGCCAAACCGTTCGAAACCCACCACAATGCGCTGGACATGGAAATGTTCCTGCGTATCGCGCCGGAGCTGTACCTCAAGCGCCTGGTGGTTGGCGGCTTCGAGAAAGTGTTCGAGATCAACCGCAACTTCCGTAACGAAGGTGTCTCGACCCGTCACAACCCAGAATTCACCATGTTGGAGTTCTACCAGGCCTACGCCGACTACGAAGACAACATGGACCTCACCGAAGAACTGTTCCGCGAACTGGCGCAGTTGGTCCTGGGCAGCACTGACGTGCCGTACGGCGACAAAGTGTTCCACTTCGGCGAGCCCTTCGTGCGCCTGTCGGTATTCGACTCGATCCTCAAGTACAACCCTGAGCTGACCGCCGACGACCTGAACGACATCGACAAGGCCCGTGCGATCGCCAAGAAAGCCGGTGCCAAGGTGCTGGGCTTCGAAGGCCTGGGCAAATTGCAGGTGATGATTTTCGAAGAGCTGGTCGAGCACAAGCTGGAACAGCCCCACTTCATTACCCAGTACCCGTTCGAAGTGTCGCCGCTGGCCCGTCGCAACGATGACAACCCGAACGTCACCGACCGCTTCGAGCTGTTCATCGGTGGGCGTGAAATCGCCAACGCCTATTCCGAGCTCAACGATGCGCAAGACCAGGCCGAGCGCTTCATGGCCCAGGTGGCGGACAAGGACGCCGGCGACGACGAAGCCATGCATTACGACGCTGACTTCGTGCGTGCCCTGGAATACGGCATGCCGCCAACCGCCGGTGAAGGGATCGGCATCGACCGCCTGGTGATGCTGCTGACCAACTCGCCGTCGATCCGCGACGTGATCTTGTTCCCGCACATGCGGCCACAAGCGTAACCGTAGCGAAATCCGAAGCCGCCTTTTATAAGGCGGCTTTTTTATGGGGCGTCTATAAGCGTCAAGCAAACAGCGCCAGGTTTTGATCTTTTCAAGGATGTGTGTCGTGAACCGCGTAATGGCTCAAGAAGGCGCCGCTGGCATTGCTGCTGCCGTGGTTGAAAGCGTCCAGTACCAGGGCCGCAAGGCCAGCCGTCGGGGCAGTGAGCAGCGCAGGCAAGACATTCTCGATGCGGCCATGCGCATTGTGGTGCGTGACGGCGTGCGGGCCGTGCGCCATCGCGCGGTGGCGGCGGAGGCGGGGGTGCCGTTGTCGGCCACCACCTACTATTTCAAGGACATCGATGACCTGCTCACCGATACCTTCGCCCAATACGTCGAGCGCAGCGCCGCCTTCATGGGCAAGTTGTGGGTGCGTAACGAGGGCCTGCTGCGTGAAATGGTCGCCTACGGTGATGGCAGCCCGCAGTCACGCTCGCAACTGGCCGATGACATCGCACGGCTGACCGCCGACTACGTGCAGCGCCAACTGACCAATCGCCGTGAACACTTGATGGCCGAGCAGGCGTTCCGCCAGGAAGCCTTGCTCAACCCGCGCCTGGCGGAACTGGTGCGCTCCCACCAGCAGATTCTGTTGCAGGGCACGGGGCAGTTTTTCCAGGTGTTGGGCTCGCGTGAGCCACAGCAGGATGCCAAAGTGTTGACGGCGATAATCAGTCGGATGGAATATCAGGGCCTGCTGGGCGGCGCAGAGCCTCTGACCGGTGAAGAGATGCTTGAGATCCTCAAGCGTTACATGCATTTGGTGTTGGCCTCGGTCTGACACCGGGGGATGTCCAATGAAAACCTGGCGTAGGGTTGTAATCGCCTTGTCGTTCCTGCTGCTCAGCGGTTGCCTGGTGACCTTCAAGGACCCGCTGCCGGCCCATGAAGCCGCACCGCCAGCCCTGCTGGGCCAGTGGTCGAGCAAGAATGCCTGGGGCGAGCCGCTCAACCTGCGAATCACGCGCGTCGGTGAACACCGCTACAAAGCCGTAAGCTACCCTACAGCCAAGCCGCAGCAGCGTGATGAGTACCTGTTCAGTGTGTCGCGCCATGGTGATCGCTGGTACCTGTCGGCGCCGTTGCCGGCCAAGCTGGGTGGGCATTTCATTCTCGCTGGGTTTGAAATCGACGAAAAGCACGAATTGGTGGTCTACAACCTCGACCTTGAGCAGATTCATCAAGCGATAGGCCAAAAGTCACTGCATGGCAGTACTGTGCAAACCGTCGAAGGCGCCGGGGTGCTGGTGGACAGCCCTCTGGACCAGGTGTTTGCGTACCTGGATGACCCGGCCAATGCCGATGTATTCGTGGAAGCCGTGCGCTACCGGCGCGCGGGCAAATAACGTTTAAAGGGGAAGCACCGGGTGGACGATTACCAGCAGACGATACGCACCTTGTCTGATCGCATTGTGCTGGCGCAAACACCGATTCGCGTCCTCGACGCCGTGAAGTGGGACGAAAACATTCGCCAGGGATTCCTCAAGGCCAAGGGCAAGGAAATGCCGGCGGTGAACCGCGACTACTACCTCAATCGGCCACTGTCCTTCGACTCCAGCGCGGTGAAGCTGGAATTCCAGAACATCGAGCGTGACATCACCCGCCGTCTCGGCCAGTTCAGCCCGGTGGGGCAGATCATGCGCCGCATGTGCAAGGAATACCGCATGGTGGTGCGCATGCTCGAAGCGCGCGGCACCGAGGATTTCGGCCTGATTTCCCAGGAGCTGTACGGCGCGGCCTCCGATGCGTTTCACGCCGGCGACCCGACCTTGGCCGACCTGGGCCTGATGCTGTCTGACTACCTGAACAACATCGATGGACGTGGCGACTTGAAGGATGAGGCCAAGACCCTCACCGCCAAGGACGCCGTCGCCTTGCTGCAAACTCGCCTGAACAAGGTGTTCGGCGAGGCCGAAGAAACCATCCGCGTGTTCGAGTCCGACGGTATCGTCGCCGACGCCGCGGCGGGTGCCGACTACATCAAGATCCGCGCCGACGCGATGTTCAACGACCGCGACGTTCGCGCCCTGGAAGTGCATGAGGGCCTGGTGCACGTGGGCACCACCCTCAATGGCCAGAACCAGCCGATCTGCACCTTCCTGTCCAAGGGCCCGCCGTCGTCCACCGTGACCCAGGAAGGCCTGGCGATCCTGATGGAGATCATCACCTTCGCCTCCTACCCGAGTCGCCTGCGCAAGCTGACCAACCGCACCCGCGCTATCCACATGGTGGAAGAGGGCGCCGACTTCCTGCAGGTGTTCGAGTTCTTCCGCGAGCAAGGCTTTGAGATGGCCGAAAGCTATGGCAACGCCAGTCGCGTATTCCGTGGCTCGGTGCCGACCGGTCTGCCGTTTACCAAGGACCTGTCCTACCTCAAGGGCTTTATCATGGTCTACAACTACATCCAGCTCGCCGTGCGCAAAGGCAAGCTGGAACAAGTGCCGCTGCTGTTCTGCGGCAAGACCACCCTGGAAGACATGCGTACCCTGCGCCAACTGGTCGATGAAGGCCTGGTGGTGCCGCCCAAGTACCTGCCCGAGCAGTTCCGTGACATGAACGCGCTGGCGGCGTGGATGTGCTTCTCCAACTTCCTCAACCACTTGAGCCTGGACCGGATCGAGGCGGATTACTCGAATATCCTTTGACCAAACCGGATCGACCTGTGGGAGCGGGCTTGCTCGCGAAAGCGGTACATCAGATATACATAAGTTGACTGATACACGGCTTTCGCGAGCAAGCCCGCTCCCACATTTGAATCTCTGAAAGATTTAAAATTTCGAATAATAGCGAGGCTTCAACGGATGAGAATCCTCGGCATTCTTTGCCTGCTACTCACATTGAACGGCTGCAGCTCACTGCTGTTCTACCCCGAACCCGGCCTGCCATTCACGCCGGAAAAAGCCCATCTGCAATATCGCGACGTCACCTTGACCACCGCCGATGGTGTGAAGCTCCACGCCTGGTGGTTGCCGGCCAAGCCTGGTGTGCCGCTCAAGGGCACGGTGCTGCACCTGCATGGCAACGGCGGCAATCTGGCCTGGCACCTCGGTGGCAGTTGGTGGTTGCCGGAGCAAGGCTACCAAGTGCTGCTGCTGGACTATCGCGGTTATGGCTTGTCGGAAGGCAAGCCCTCGTTACCCGCGATCTATCAGGATGTGGACGCGGCGTTCAGTTGGATCGACAAGGCGCCTGAAACCCAGGGCCAGCCGCTGATAGTCCTCGGTCAAAGCCTGGGCGGGGCGTTGGCGGTGCACTACCTGGCCGCTCACCCGGAGCGCCAAGCCCAGCTCAAGGCGTTGGTGCTGGACGGCGTGCCTGCCAGTTATCGTGACGTAGGACAATTCGCCCTGAGCACCTCGTGGTTAACATGGCCGTTTCAGGTGCCGCTGTCCTGGCTGGTCCCGGACGCCGACAGTGCGATCCATGCCATGCCCCAGCTGACGGGTGTGCCGAAGCTGTTGTTCCACAGCCTGGATGACCCGATCGTGCCCGTGGCCAATGGCATCCGCCTGTACCAGGCCGCGCCACCACCCAGGGTATTGCAACTGACCCGGGGCGGGCATGTACAGACCTTTGCCGACAAGACCTGGCAAACCGTGATGCTGCGCTACCTGGATGACCCGCAACACTTCAACGGTTTGCGTCGCCTGGGCGAAATTCCGAATTACCCCATTCCTAACGTTGATTCATCAGAGAACCCGCAATGAGCGAAGAACGCAACATGATCCCGCTGATCCTCACCGGCATCGGCACCATCATCGGTACCGTCGGTTGCTTGTGGTACTACGGCTACCTGCACTTCGCCAAGCCGGAAGATGCGTTGCTGCTCAGCGATTTCACCCTGCTCAAGACCGTGCCAGGCGAGGACTACAAGATCTCCCTGACCCCGGCAGCGCAAGTGGCACAGTGTGTGGATGGCGTGCTGGTGATGTTCGACACCGAGCAGAAAGGCCTGAGCGGTGTGCTGGTGAATAATAAGAAACAGGCGGTGCGGTGCATGGGCCAGGAGACACCACAGCTCCAGCAGTGATCCGGGCGCATCGCGTCTGAAATATTTGGAACCGTTTTGCCTGACCGACCACTCAATGGCTCGTCAACGTTCGTGATGGGTCGTCGCGGACCGCCAGCAAGGGGAGAGTCATGGTCAAGTTGGGTGAGATAAGTGCGATAGACAGGTGGTTGGAAATGTCCAGGATGCAGGCGCTGGTTGAAGCACTTGGCGGGGGCATCGATGACATCGCGCAAAAGGAACAGGGGGAGCAGTGCAAAGAGAAACCTGCAGGTGCGGGTTTCGAGAACGATAAGCGTCCGATCACATTCTAAACGTGAAAAAACCCACCGCTTCTGGTGGGTTTTTTATTTCTGCTCAATTGATCCATCAGCATCAGTGAGAAAGCGGGTCGCGCCACTCCATCATTTATTACCAAGGTATACCGCACGGAACTGATAGCGGCGGGAGACCACTGCTATATCGGTCAGGAGATTAAATCCGGCGCGTGGGAAATTACATTTGGAGTATAGCGATGAGATTGGACTCGTTGATGAACACGGCAGTCATGAACACCCTCACGACCATGTCCACGGCATGGAACGTTGTCACGGGACAGAGTATGGGCTGGAGCCGTGGCGGCAACGCAAGCCATTACCCCAGTTATCAACCGAGCCAGCGACCCAGGTATGCCGGCATTCAAGCGCCGAATCGCGGGATAGCCCAGCACATGGGGCGAGCACCTTGGCGTCAGCCGCTGGAATCGAAGCGGCCGCTTACAGTCACCCATAACAACTACATCTTCAACATTCACTACGTGAGCGTCAGGGATGTGAAGTCAGCTCAAGTGGGTGTGCATGTCAATAGCGGCCATGGCAGCATGAATAACGGCAATTTTGGTAACTACGGAAATAACGGTAACAGCGGGAGTCACAGTGGTTATTCCAACCACGGAATAAACGGTAATCAACGAATCGCCGCAGGCGCCGGGCCTTCCCGTAATGGCCTGAGGCAAGGTAATCAGCCCTGAAGCAGTGGCGCACCCTTTCAAACGTTGACTTATTTTCTAGAATATTCGAAATGAACCGGTTGCCAATAAGGCACCAATTAATGGGGGTGATGTAATTCGGACTGAACAGTGCCGCTTATTATATTGCGAACGTGTAACCCATCAGTCTACTGGAATAGAGAAGGTGTCAAGATGACTCAGCTATTAGCCTCGCACTATGAATACCGCAATGCATTTTACGCACGTTATCCCGATGAACAGGCTTGGAGGCCTGCGGCCGAGCAACGTGCGTGGGGCAGCCGGTATGGCGGCGGTGATAACGGCAATCATGGTAACTATGGCAATAACGGAAATGGTGGCGCACATAGTCGCTATGAAAATCATGGGCGCAATGGTAATGAGATAGATGGGCTGCGGGTGACTTCACCCAATCGTCACGGTAGCCATGGCAACTATGGCAATTAAGGTAACTATGGCAATAACGGTAACTCCGGGGGCTTTAGCAGTTACATTAATTCGGGGCAGAACGGCAATCGTACAGCGGGTTACTCTAGTAATTAAGTCAGTTATCAAGTGCTGAAGAGCTTTCGCCTGGGGTCAGACACAACGAAAAAGCCCCGCCTATTCAGGCGGGGCTTTTTTTGCACCTATCGATCAGTTAGCGACGGAAGACCGTGGCTTGACCGGTTGGTTGTCGTTGGAGATGGTCACTTCAACGCGGCGGTTCATGGCACGGCCCGAAACGCTGCCGTTATCGGCAACCGGGTATTCCTTGCCATAACCCTGGGTCACGATGCGCGAAATGTCCACGCCTTGCTGAGCCAGTGCGCGTTGCACGGAAGACGCACGACGCTCGGACAGGCTCTGGTTATAAGAGTCGGAACCGGTGCTGTCGGTGTAGCCTTCGACGATCACTTTACGGTCCGGGTTGTCGCGCAGGAACTGAGCCAGTTTGGTGATGTTCACCAGACCGCTGGATTTCAGGTCGGATTTGTTAGTGGCGAACAGCACGTCACCGAACGTTACCAGGGTACCGCGATCGGTCTGCTTGGCATTCAGGCTGTCTTGCAGTTGCTTGATCTGTGCATCACGGGCGTCCAGCAGGGCGCGGGCACGTTCGTCACCGGCATTTTTCAGCTTGGCTTCGGATTCGCGCAGCACGATGGTGTCTTTGGCTACTTCAACGCGCTGGTTGGTCAGGTAGGCCAACTGGTCGACTTTCTTCTCGTCTTCCTTGTCGCGGTAGGCCTTGTCAGCCTTGTCCAGCCATTCGCTGGCGTCCTTGGTTTCCAGTGCCGCCAGCTTGGTGGCTTGCGGGTTGGTCTGCAGGGCCGAGAAGTTGGTCCGTGCGTTTTCCAGGTTCGCGTTAGGCGGGGTGGAGCAGGCCGCCAGTGCAACGCTCATCGCCAGCAGGGCAGGGATCATCAATTGTTTACGCATAGTCGTGTCGTCCTTTCAATTCGATATCAGGTGCGATGCGGTCAAGGGGTGCGTCTTACTTCTGCTGGATAGCAGCCGGGCGCATGCCTTCCTTACGCAGCTCATCAACAGCCTTCTGGGAATCCTTCACAGCTTGTTCAGCCTTGGCGGCCTGGGATTTGCGCTCTGCGACGCGAGCGTCCCACTCGGCTTGTTCAGCCAGGCGGCGGGCTTCGTCGTAGTTCTTGTCGTGCATGGCAATCTCGGCTTGCTTGAGCTTGTCCTGGGCCGACTTCATTTCTACAGCCGCGTACTCGGTGCCGCCGGCGCTGACAGCGCTGTTCACTGCGGACTGGGTCACCGCGTACTGCTCGGTCGGCGGGTTACCGGCGCAACCTGCCAGAACGAAGCTGGTGCCGATTGCCAGCGCGGCCAATTTGAGCCCGCGCAGATGGTTAAACGAGGATTTGGCAGTGCTGGTCTTCATCGTCTTCAACTCCATTGGATAACTCCTGAAATACATCAAAATCCATGTCACTGGTCAGCGGTTGGGGCCTTGGCGGTAAAGCACAAATTGCCCTTTAAAACGACCGTTCCAAGTGATGGCTTACTGGCTGTGACCGGAGGCTTTTTTCAAAAGTTCAGAGAAGATGGCGATTTGCCTAAAAAAATATCTGACTGATTGGTCAGGGTAAAAAAGTTGGAACTTCTGCGTTGCGCAGCGGTACGCCTGGCCCGCGAAGGGCCCGGCGTACAAGGGTTTTGCTGGAGTGGCTTCAGTGTTTCTGTTCGTCGCTGCTGGCCGACATATCATGCAGATAGTCATGCAGATAGCGTCGCGACAGCGTCAAAAAGCGCGGGGTAGGGCCGACGTCTTCGTACAGCGGGTCCCCCTCTTCGTCGGTGGCGACCACCTGCTGGCCCTTGATGTAGGGAAAGCTGGCTTCCAGCTCTTCAAGGGCGGCGCCGATCAGCTCGCCGAGCAATTCTTCGGTTTGGCGCTTGGGGTACATTTCGGCAATCGCCGCCAGCCTCGCGGCAGACTCCACGTCCAGGTGGATGGCGTACTCGGTCTTGGTCAAGCGACCCTTGGCGTTCTCTTCCCAATGCTGGGCCAGTTCTCGGATTTTCATGGCAACCTCAATGGAGCCCGCGATGGCAGGCAGTGATGAGTGACCAGTCGCGTGCATGGATAAACACAGGCGACTCAGTGTTGAGACTAGCTGCAACTCACAAGGTTTAAAGTCTTGTCATAAAACGATGCTGGCGGCACTCTGGCAGACCTGCGCGTCCCGGATTTCTGGCTGGAGATTGGCTGATGAGTGATATCGATGCACGCTTGCGTGAGGATGTTCACCTGCTGGGTGAGCTGTTGGGCAACACCATTCGAGACCAGTACGGCGATGATTTTCTCGACAAGATCGAGCAGATCCGCAAAGGCGCCAAGGCTGACCGCCGCGGAGCCATTTCCGACAAGGCGGCGGGGGATGAGCTGAGCTCCCGTCTGAATCAGTTGCAGGAAAACGAACTGCTGCCCGTCGCCCGGGCCTTCAACCAGTTCCTCAACCTGGCCAACATCGCCGAGCAATACCAACTGATTCACCGGCGCGATGAGTCGCAACCGGCGCCCTTTGAATCCCGCGTATTGCCTGAGCTGCTGGCGCGTCTGCAAGCCGAAGGCCACAGCAACGAATCCCTGGCCCGCCAGTTGGGGCGCCTGGAGATCGAACTGGTCCTCACCGCCCACCCTACTGAAGTGGCGCGCCGCACCCTGATCCAGAAATACGATGCCATCGCCGCCCAACTGGCGCTGCAGGATCACCGCGACCTCACCTCAGCGGAGCGCGAGCAGATCCGCCAGCGCCTGCAACGCTTGATCGCCGAGGCCTGGCACACCGAAGAAATCCGCCGCACCCGGCCCACGCCGGTGGACGAAGCCAAGTGGGGCTTTGCGGTCATCGAACATTCGCTGTGGCACGCCATTCCCAATTACCTGCGCAAGGCCGACCAGGCCCTGCACGCCGCCACCGGCCTGCGCTTGCCCCTGGAGGCGGCGCCGATCCGCTTTGCGTCGTGGATGGGCGGTGACCGTGACGGCAACCCGAATGTCACCGCGCCGGTCACCCGGGAAGTGTTGTTGCTGGCGCGCTGGATGGCGGCCGACCTGTACCTGCGCGACATCGACCACCTGGCTTCCGAGCTGTCGATGCAGCAAGCCAGCCCGGCATTGCAGGCCAAGGTCGGTGACAGCGTCGAACCCTATCGCGCCCTGCTCAAGCAATTGCGCGAACGCCTGCGGGCCACGCGCCAATGGGCCCACACGGCGCTGAGCAGCAGCACGCCCGCGCCTGGCGAAGTGCTGCAGAACAACCGCGACCTGCTGGAGCCGCTGGAGCTGTGCTACCAGTCGTTGCACGAGTGCGGCATGGGCGTGATCGCCGATGGCCCGCTGCTCGATTGCCTGCGGCGTGCAGTGACGTTCGGTCTGTTCCTGGTGCGCCTGGATGTGCGCCAGGACTCCAGCCGTCATTCGGCCGCCATGACTGAAATCACCGATTACCTCGGCCTCGGTCGTTACGAAGACTGGGACGAAGCGACGCGTATCAGCTTCCTGATGAAGGAACTGGCCAATCGTCGACCACTGCTGCCGAGCTACTTCAAACCCTCGGCCGACACCGCCGAAGTACTCAACACCTGTAAGGAAGTGGCCGCAGCCCCCGCTGCATCGTTGGGCTCGTACGTCATCTCCATGGCGGGTGCTGCGTCGGACGTGTTGGCGGTACAACTGCTGCTTAAAGAGTCGGGCGTGCAACGGCCAATGCGCGTGGTGCCGCTGTTCGAGACCCTGGCCGACCTGGACAATGCCGGCCCGGTGATCGAGCAATTGTTGCTGCTGCCAGGCTATCGCGCGCGTTTGCAGGGGCCGCAGGAAGTGATGATCGGCTATTCGGACTCGGCCAAGGATGCCGGCACTACCGCCGCCGCCTGGGCGCAATACCGGGCGCAGGAGCGGTTGGTGGACATTTGCCGCGAGCAACAAGTGGAGCTGCTGTTGTTCCACGGTCGCGGAGGCACCGTGGGCCGTGGCGGCGGCCCGGCGCATGCGGCGATCCTGTCGCAGCCGCCGGGTTCGGTGGCGGGGCGGTTCCGCACCACTGAGCAGGGCGAGATGATTCGCTTCAAGTTCGGGTTGCCGGATATCGCCGAGCAGAACCTCAACCTTTACCTGGCCGCTGTCTTGGAGGCGACGCTCTTGCCTCCGCCGCCGCCCGAGCCGGCTTGGCGCCATTTGATGGACGAATTGGCAGCGGACGGGGTCAGCGCCTATCGCGCCGTGGTGCGGGAAAATCCGCAGTTCGTCGAGTATTTCCGCCAGTCCACCCCGGAACAGGAACTGGGCCGCTTGCCGTTGGGCAGTCGCCCCGCCAAGCGTCGGGCGGGCGGTATTGAAAGCCTGCGCGCGATCCCGTGGATTTTCGGCTGGACCCAGACCCGCTTGATGCTGCCCGCCTGGCTCGGCTGGGAAGCGGCACTCAGCAAGGCCTTGGAGCGCGGCGAAGGCGAGCTGCTGGGGCAAATGCGCGAGCAGTGGCCGTTCTTCCGTACCCGCATCGACATGCTGGAAATGGTGCTGGCCAAGGCCGATGCCGACATCGCCCGCCTGTATGACGAGCGCCTGGTGCAGCCCGACCTGCTGCCATTGGGTGCGCATCTGCGCGACCTATTGTCGCAGGCGTGCAGCGTGGTGCTTGGCCTGACTGGCCAGTCGCAACTGCTGGCCCATAGCCCTGATACCCTGGAGTTTATCCGCCTGCGCAACACCTACCTCGACCCCTTGCACCTGTTGCAGGCCGAGTTGCTGGCCCGCTCGCGCCAGCAGGAAGCGGCACAGGACAGCCCTCTGGAACAGGCGCTACTGGTCTCCGTGGCCGGTATTGCCGCCGGTTTGCGTAACACCGGCTAGGGTTTTTTACGTGTTCTCAACGGCTTGCGAGCCAACCGAAACGACCGCCCTGAAAGGGGCGGTCAACGTTTACAGGGCCGGGTTGCACCCAGGCACACCCTACCTATGACGCATGCACGGCGCGGGTTCCTGCGACTTTTGGCGGCTTGTGTGCTTAAGGCCTGCTGTGTATCTTGATCAGCCTTTGGCCGTTTGGGCGGCCCGAATTCTATTTTTACGCGATTGGCCCCCCGCGGCGAATCCGAGCGTCATCTCTATAAAAAATTGAGGAGCACATCGATGCGCGTCATTCTGCTGGGAGCTCCCGGGGCCGGTAAAGGTACTCAGGCAAAGTTCATCACTGAAAAATTCGGAATTCCACAAATCTCCACCGGCGACATGCTGCGTGCGGCCGTCAAGGCTGGCACCGAGCTGGGCCTGATCGCCAAGAGCGTGATGGACAGCGGTGGCCTGGTTTCCGATGACTTGATCATCAACCTGGTCAAGGAACGCATCAGCCAGGAA
Source organism: Pseudomonas pergaminensis (assembly GCF_024112395.2). NCBI lineage: Bacteria > Pseudomonadati > Pseudomonadota > Gammaproteobacteria > Pseudomonadales > Pseudomonadaceae > Pseudomonas > Pseudomonas pergaminensis. The sequence continues at coordinate 1,402,793 of NZ_CP078013.2, forward strand.
GACTGCAAGAACGGTTTCCTGTTCGACGGCTTCCCACGCACCATTCCCCAGGCTGAAGCCCTGGTGAAGGCCGGCGTCGAGCTGGATGCCGTGGTCGAAATCGCGGTTGAAGATGAAGAGATCGTCCAGCGCATTGCCGGGCGTCGCGTTCACGAAGCCTCTGGCCGCGTGTACCACACTGTCTACAACCCGCCTAAAGTGGAAGGTAAGGACGATGTGACCGGCGAAGACCTGGTGCAGCGTAAAGACGACACCGAAGAAACCGTGCGTCATCGCCTGTCGGTCTACCACTCCCAGACCAAACCGCTGGTGGACTTCTACCAGAAGCTGTCCGCCGCCCAGGGCAAGCCGAAGTACAGCCACATTCCTGGCGTCGGCTCGGTTGAAGCGATCACTGCCAAAGTGCTGCAAGCACTGAGCTGATCCCTCGACTGGCTTCAAGGATAACGGCCCGCTTGCGGGCCGTTGTTGTTTATACTGGCGCACTTTTTTTCGACTTGGACACCCACACCGATGAGCACCCTGCTGGCCCTGGACACCGCGACTGAAGCTTGCTCCGTTGCCCTGCTGCACGATGGCAAGGTAACAAGCCACTACGAGGTGATTCCGCGCCTGCACGCGCAGAAGCTGTTGCCCATGATCAAGCAACTGCTCGAAGACGCCGGGACCACCCTGGCGGCGGTGGATGCCATCGCCTTCGGCCGTGGCCCGGGTGCATTTACCGGTGTGCGCATTGCCATCGGCGTGGTGCAGGGCCTGGCATTCGCGTTGGAGCGTCCGGTGTTGCCGGTGTCCAACCTTGCCGTGCTGGCCCAGCGCGCCTTGCGTGAACACGGTGCCCACCAGGTGGCGGCGGCCATCGATGCGCGCATGGATGAAGTCTATTGGGGCTGCTACCGCGAAACGGCGGGCGAGATGCGCCTGGTGGGTGTGGAAGCCGTGCAGCCGCCGCAAGCGTCTGTACTCCCGGACGATGCCAGCGGTGACTGGTTCGGTGCTGGCACCGGTTGGGGTTATGGCGAGCGCATCGCTGTGCCCTTGGTGGGCCAGGACGCGACGATGTTGCCTCACGCTGAAGATTTGTTGACCCTCGCGCGCTTCGCCTTCGAGCGCGGTGAGGCGATTCCCGCAGATCAGGCAGCGCCTGTGTACCTGCGCGATAAAGTGGCGCAGACCAAGGCCGAGCGCGGGATTATTTGACGTCAAAAATGATGGCAATTTGGTGCTAAGTTCACCAATCGTCAGAATTTGGCCCTGGTTTTAAACCTTTTTCAAATTATGTGTTCTAGTTATCACCAGAGCATTTGCGCACCATGGACGATGCTGCCAAAATGCCATTACTGATAGCGAGTTCGCGCCCATGCGTATTGATGGCTTTTCCTCACAGTCTTACCCAATCAAACGCAAGCCGCGTAAGGCAAACGTCACGGTAGACGAGTCGGTCGAGGATTCACCGGACTTCATCGACGTCCAGGCCGATGCGCAGGCCAACTCTCAAGCTCGTATCAGCGGTCTTCCCGCCCGTCAGCAAGACATGGTCTTCCCGCGCTCCATGAGCAAAAGCGTCGCCAACGCCCTGGCCAGCTACCTGACCACCGCCGGTTTTGTCGAATGGGATATGGAAGTGCTGGGTCTCGACATCCACATCTGATGCGTCTGCCTTACTACCTCGGTTGCCCGTCCTGGAGTGAAAACGCCTGGCGCGAGTACCTGTACCCCGCCGATGCCCGCTCCAGCGATTACCTCGCGCTCTATTCCCAAGTCTTCAATGCGGTTGAAGGCAATACCACGTTCTACGCTCGCCCCTCGGCCGCCACGGTGCAACGCTGGGCTGAAATCATGCCCGACGATTTCCGCTTCACGGCCAAATTTCCCGGTGATATCAGCCATAGCGGCAACCTGATTGAACAGCTGCCGGCTGCGCAAAGCTTTGTGGGCTTGATGAGCCCGTTGGGGGAGCGCGTCTCGCCGATGTGGTTGCAACTGCCCGCGACGTTCACACCGCAGCGCCTGGGAGAGCTGGCAGGTTTCATTGATGGCCTGGAGCGGCCAATGGCAGTGGAGGTACGCCATCAGGCGTTCTTCGCCAAGGGCGATGCCGAGCGCATGCTCAACCGCTTGCTGCGTGACCGAGGTGTGGAGCGTATCTGCCTGGACCCGCGCGCACTGTTCAGTTGCACCTCCACCACGGCCGCCGTGCTGCACGCCCAATCGAAAAAGCCCAAGGTGCCGCCAAGACCGGCGGCGCTGACGCAGTTTCCCCAAGTGCGGTTTATCGGTCATCCCGAACTGGAAGCCAACGACCCATTTTTGGTGCCATGGGTGGAAAAGGTCGCCGGCTGGATCGAAGAAGGGCGCACCCCCTACGTGTTCCTGCACACCTCGGATAACCGCCTCGCCGCGCAATTGGCGCTGCGCTTTCACGACCAGTTGATGGCGCGTCTACCCGGCCTGCCGCCGCTGCCGACCTTGGATCGAGCCCCCGAAGCGGAGCAACTGGGGTTACTCTAGGGCTCCTTTTCCCGCCAGGAGCCCGACATGGATGCTCAAACCCTTCGCGCCGAAACCTTCAAGGCCTTGCATGAGCGTGACCGCGCGTTCGTGATGCCAAACCCGTGGGACGCAGGCTCCGCCGTCATGCTGGCCAGCCTGGGTTTTGAAGCGCTGGCCACCACCAGCGCGGGCTACGCGTTCAGCCTGGCGCGGCCAGATGCAGAAGGCGCGCTGTCCCTGGAAGACACGTTGATCAATGCCAGTATGATCGCCAAGGCCACAACGTTGCCGGTGGCGGCCGACCTCGAAAATGGCTTCAGTGACACCCCTGAAGGCTGCGCCCAGACCATCCTGCGTGCTGCGGCTAGCGGGATCGTTGGCGGCTCCATCGAAGATGCCACGGGCATTGCCGTCGACCCGATCTATCCCTTCGACCTGTCCGTCGAGCGTGTGGAAGCCGCGGTGGCTGCCGCGCGCAGCCTGCCATTCCCTTTCACCCTGACGGCCCGTGCGGAAAACCTCCTGCATGGCCGCCTGGATCTGCCCGACACCATCTGCCGCCTGCAAGCCTACGCCGAGGCCGGTGCCGACGTGCTGTACGCGCCGGCCCTGCGCACTGCCGAGGAAGTGTTGGCGGTGGTCAAGGCGGTGGCGCCCAAGCCAGTGAATGTGTTGATGTCCGGCGGCTTGAACCTGAGCGTCGCGCAGCTCAGCGAGATGGGTGTGCGGCGCATCAGCGTTGGCTCGGCCCTGGCGCTGGCCGCCTATGGTGAGTTCTATCGCGCTGCCCAGGAAGTCTATGAACTGGGCACGTTCACCTTTACCGAGCGCAAGATGCCGTTCAGTCAGGCCAACCAGTTCTTCAAGGACTAAGCGGTGCGCTTTTTCAAAGTGATGGGCGTGTTGCTGATCCTGGCGGGTGCCGTTGCCGTGGGTGCCTGGCGTGGATGGGTGCCACTGCCGGCCGATTGGAACCCATGGGCACCGCTGGACGTGCGCGCCAACCCCAACTTCTTGACCCGCTACAAGCTGGGCCGCCTGCAGGATGACCCGGCGCTGTGCGACCAGGTGCTGGAAACCTCGGGCCTGCGCGTCAGCCATCAGGCGGACTCGCCGGCGGATGCCGCGTGCCCCTTGCGCAATACTTTGCGCGTTCAGGGCGCTGCGGTGGGGCTGAGCAGCAGCTTCCTTGCCAGTTGCCCATTGGCGGTGGCGTTTGCGCTGTTCGAGCGCCACAGTGTGCAACCGGCGGCCCAGGCGATATTCGGCCAGGCGGTGACGCGGGTCGATCACCTGGGCAGCTTTGCCTGCCGCAATATCTACAACCGTGCCGAGGGGCGACTCAGCCAGCACGCGTCGGCCAATGCGCTGGACATTGCCGGCTTTCGCCTGGCGGATGGGCGCAGCATCAACGTGCTCAAGGACTGGCCAGGGGAGGGCGACAAGGCGCGGTTTCTGCGTCAGGTCCGCGACAGCGCCTGCGATGATTTCAATGTGGTGTTGAGCCCGGACTACAACGCCGCGCACCGCAACCATTTCCATCTGGATATGGGGCGTTGGTGGGTGTGTCGCTGAGGGTCAGGCGGCCAGGCGCAGGTTCTGGGTGACCAGCGGGCGCGCCCAGTAGTAATCGAAGTCCAAGGCTTTTTGTTGCGCCACCAGTTCTTCGGTCGGGTACGGCGTGGCAGCAGGTGGCAGCAGGTCCAGTTCGAATTCGGCGATGGGCAGGTGCAGAGGGCGAGGTTCCGGTGCCGGGCCAGGCTCTGGCAACGGTTGGCCGGCGGTCAGCACAATCGGGCGCACCCAGCCGCTTTCGAAATTCTGCTGGCGCTGCTGGGCGACGATCTCTTCTTCCGGGAACGGCGGGGCGGCCGGTGGCAGCAAGTCGGCCTCGAGCTCGGCGATCGGCAGGAACAGCGGTTCAGGGGGGGCGATTTCGGTGTCTTTCACGTCGCACTCACGTTGGGTGAGGATCTGCGACAACAGGTCGGCGCCGGCGCTGGGTTCTACCGCTGGGTCCGCTGGTGCAGGCACCTGCACGGCGAGCGCGTCCGGCGTATCGCCAAGCTGCTCGGCCAGCGCCCGGGCGAAGAAGTCCTGCCACACATGACTCACCCCGGCCAGCGCTTGAGTATTGCGCAGGCCGTAGTGGTTGTGGGTCGGCAGTACACCGATGGTTAGGGGAAGAATGTCTGACATTTTTCTCGGTCGACGCTCAGCTCTGGCAAAATACCTGACTGTTGTTTTTATCGGCCGGTATTTGCCGATCCTTAATATTTTTGAGCGTAGCGATTGATGAGCGAACAACCAGCGGCCAGCCGCATACAGGTCGAGGCCTTGGGCGACGGTTTCAAGGCCCGTGCCGAGCAGTGGGCGTCTCTGTTGGGGCTGCCGTTGCAGGTGGCGGATGCGGACTTTTCCCTGCAAGTCGGGGAGCATGGCCTGCAGTTGCAACAGCTCGGGCCTGATGCGCCTGGGCCGGTGCGGGTGGACTTTGTGGAAGGGGGCGCGGCACATCGGCGTTTGTATGGTGGCGGCAGCGGGCAGATGATCGCCAAGGCCGTCGGCATCGCCCAAGGCGTGCGCCCACGGGTGCTGGACGCCACGGCAGGTCTGGGCAAGGACGCCTTTGTGCTGGCGAGCCTGGGCTGCGAGATGAGCCTGATCGAGCGTCAGCCGCTGATCGGCGCATTGCTTGAAGACGGGCTGGCGCGTGGCGCGGATGATTTCGAGGTGGCGCCGATCGTGGCACGCATGACGCTGCTCAAGGGCAACTCCATCGACGTGATGCGCAATTGGGAAGGCGAGCCGCCGCAGGTGATCTACCTCGACCCGATGTTTCCGCATCGTGAGAAAACTGCGCTGGTGAAGAAGGAAATGCGCCTTTTCCGGCCGCTGGTGGGGGATGATCCAGACGCTCCGGCGCTGTTGGCGGCCGCCCTGGCCCTGGCCAGTCACCGGGTGGTGGTCAAGCGTCCGCGCAAGGCGCCGTGCATTGAGGGGCCCAAGCCGAGCCATGCGTTGGATGGCAAGTCCAGCCGGTATGACATCTACCCTAAAAAAGCACTCAAGCCTTAAGCCACAAGCTGCAAGCTAAAGTGCTTTCAACTTGCAGCTTGCAGCTAACAACTTACCGCTGCCTCTCTCCTATAAGCCCGCATAAACAACCCCACCACCTCCTGCACATGGGCTTCGGCGGCTTCTTCGCTCAGTTGCCCGCCGCAGCCATACAGCAGGCAAAAATTCGCCGTGCCCTTGAGCAGGCAGAAGAAGTGTTCGGCTGCCGTGAACGGTTTGTCGATGCTCAGCGCGCCGCTCTGGTCGATCTTGCTGAGCAGGCGTTCCATGCCCTGCAACATGCGCATGGGGCCTGCCTCGAAGAAGATCTGCGAGAGTTTCACGTCCTGATTGCCGGTGGTCATCATCAGGCGATGCAGGTTGACTGACTCTTCGCTATTGATCAGGCGATGGAACCCCCGCGCGATGTTCAACAATACGGTTTCCACGGGCATGCCCGTGGGCAGCTCGAAGTACATCACCGGCAGTTGTTCTTCGCACTTGGCCACCACAGCGGCGGTGAACAAGGTCTCTTTATCGTTGAAGTGGCTGTACACGGTCAGTTTCGACACGCCGGCCTCCAGTGCCACCGCATCCATGCTGGTACTGGCGTAGCCATTGCTCAAAAACAGATTTTTCGCTGCTTCGAGGATTGCCTGGCGTTTTGCCATGTCCTTGGGGCGCCCGGGGCTATTGGTGTTTACAGGATTGTCGGACATTTTCACCTTTAATACTGGACTGGCGAGTTTGGTATTAATACCATACCCGCCAGTATAATTATTCCTAGCTCTACTTGCGAAAGGTCCTACAGCATGCGCAGTACTTTCCTGCCCTTTGCTTTGCCTGTCAGTTTGGTCTTGCTGTTGGCCGCTTGCGGCCATGAAGAAGCGGCCCAGATTACCATCCGCCCGGCCATGGTAGTGCAGCCACAGCCTTCTGCGCAGTCGATGGACAGCTACCCCGGCGAAGTGCGCGCACGCTTTGAGCCGGACCTGGCCTTTCGCATTGGCGGCAAAGTCAGCAAGCGGCTGGTGGAAGAGGGCGAACGCGTCAAGGCCAACCAGGCGCTGGCAGAGCTCGATCCTCAGGACGTGCGCCTGCAACTGGAAGCGACCCGAGCCCAAGTCGCCGCCGCCGAGGCCAACCTGAGCCTGGTGCGGGCCGAACGCGACCGCTACAAGACTCTGATGGACCGTCAGATGGTCAGCCGCTCTCAGTACGACAATTCCGAAAACCTCTATAGATCCGGTGAAGCACGCCTCAAGCAGATCAAGGCCGAGTTCGACGTGGCCAGCAACCAGGCCGGCTATGCCGTATTGCGTGCGCCCCAGGACGGGGTGGTTGCCAAGCGTGCGGTAGAAGTCGGCCAAGTGGTGTCTGCCGGCCAGACCGTATTTACCCTGGCCACCGATGGCGAGCGTGAAGTGCTGATCAGCTTGCCGGAGCAAGGTTTTGGCCGCTTCAAGATCGGCCAGCCGGTGTCGGTCGAGCTGTGGAGCCAGCCCGATCAACGCTTCAGCGGGCGCATTCGCGAGCTGTCGCCGGCAGCCGATCCGAAGTCGCGCACCTTCGCCGCACGTGTGGCATTCATCGGTGGCAAGGTCCCGGCCGAATTGGGCCAAAGCGCGCGCGTTTTCATACAGGCCGACGGTGTTGTTCCGCTGTCGGTGCCGCTGTCGGCCCTCAGTGCGGAGAACGGTGCGTCCTACGTCTGGCGTGTGCAGCCGGACAACTCCATCACCCGTGTGCCGGTGCGCATTGGCGCCTTTGGTGAAAAATCCGTCCCGGTCCTGGAAGGCCTGGCCCCGACCGATTGGGTGATTGCTGCGGGTGTGCATGTGCTCCACGAAGGCCAGCAGGTGCGGCCGGTGGATCGCTCCAACCGTGTGGTGAATCTGGCGGCCAAGGAGTAGTCCCCGATGGGTTTCAATCTTTCCGAATGGGCGTTGCGCAATCGCCAGATCGTACTGTTCCTGATGATCCTGCTGGCGGTTGTCGGCACATTGTCCTACTCCAAGCTGGGGCAGAGCGAAGACCCGCCGTTCACCTTCAAGGCCATGGTGATCAAGACCAACTGGCCCGGCGCTACGGCCCAGGAAGTCTCGCGGCAAGTTACCGAGCGCATCGAGAAAAAACTCATGGAGACCGGTGAGTACGAACGCATCGTCTCCTTCTCGCGCCCCGGCGAGTCCCAGGTCACCTTCATGGCCCGTGACGCCATGCACTCGGCGCAGATTCCCGAGCTGTGGTACCAGGTGCGCAAGAAGATCAGCGACATTCGCCAGACCTTGCCGCCGGATATCCAGGGGCCGTTTTTCAACGATGAATTCGGCACCACCTTCGGCAACATCTACGCACTGACCGGCGACGGTTTCGACTACGCGGTGCTCAAGGACTACGCCGACCGCATCCAGATTCAACTGCAGCGCGTCGCGGATGTGGGCAAGGTCGAGTTGCTTGGCCTGCAGGATGAAAAAATTTGGATCGAGCTGTCCAACCTCAAGCTGGCCACCCTCGGCCTGCCATTGGCGGCGGTGCAGCAAGCCTTGCAGGAACAGAATGCGGTCTCCACCGCAGGCTTCTTTGAAACCCCGAGCGAGCGCGTGCAACTGCGGGTGTCGGGCAACTTCAAGACTGTGGAAGAGATCCGCAACTTCCCGATCCGTGTGGGTGATCGCACCTTCCGCATCGGTGATGTGGCTGATATCCACCGTGGCTTCAACGACCCACCGGCACCGCGCATGCGCTACATGGGCGAAGACGCGATCGGCCTGGCCGTCGCCATGCGTGACGGTGGCGACATACTGGTCTTGGGCAAAGCCCTGGAAGGCGAATTCGCACGCCTGCAGAAGAACCTTCCGGCCGGCATGGAGCTGCGCAAGGTGTCGGACCAACCGGCGGCGGTGAAGACCAGCGTCGGCGAATTCGTGCAGGTACTGGCCGAAGCGCTGGCCATCGTGTTGCTGGTGAGTTTCTTCTCTCTGGGCGTGCGCACCGGCATGGTGGTGGCCCTGGCGATTCCGCTGGTTCTGGCAATGACGTTTGCCACCATGTACTACCTCGGCATCGGCTTGCACAAGATTTCCCTGGGCGCGCTGGTGCTGGCGCTCGGCTTGCTGGTGGATGACGCGATCATCGCCGTGGAGATGATGGCGATCAAAATGGAGCAGGGCTACGACCGGCTCAAGGCCGCCAGCTTTGCCTGGACCAGCACCGCGTTCCCGATGCTCACCGGCACATTGATCACCGCCGCGGGTTTCCTGCCGATTGCCACGGCGCAGTCGAGCACCGGCGAATACACACGCTCGATCTTCCAGGTGGTGACCATCGCGTTGCTGGCTTCGTGGGTCGCTGCCGTAGTGTTCGTGCCCTACCTGGGGGAAAAACTCCTGCCAGACCTGGCGAAGATTCATGCAGCCAAGCACGGCACCGATGGTCCGGATCCCTACGGCACGCCGTTCTACCAGCGCGTAAGACGTTTGGTGGAGTGGTGCGTGCGGCGGCGCAAGACGGTAATCGTCCTCACCCTGCTGCTGTTTATCGGCTCGGTGGCGCTGTTCCGCTTCGTACCACAACAGTTCTTCCCGGCGTCCGGTCGCCTGGAACTGATGGTTGATCTCAAACTTGCCGAAGGCGCCTCCCTGAGCAACACCGCCGAGCAGGTCAAACGCCTGGAAGCTTTGCTCAAGCACCACGCAGGCATCGACAACTACGTGGCCTACGTGGGGACTGGTTCGCCGCGTTTCTACCTGCCGCTGGATCAGCAACTGCCAGCCGCCAGCTTCGCCCAGTTTGTGGTGCTGGCGAAAACCATCGAGGAGCGCGAAAGCCTGCGCACCTGGCTGATCGAAACCCTCAACGAGCAATTTCCCGATCTGCGTTCACGGGTGACCCGCCTGGAAAACGGCCCACCCGTGGGCTACCCGGTACAGTTCCGGGTGACCGGTGAACACATCGAGGAAGTCCGCGCCCTCGCGCGCAAAGTGGCGGCCAAGGTTCGCGAGAATACCCATGTGGTCAACGTGCACCTGGACTGGGAGGAGCCGAGCAAGATCGTCTACCTCAATATTGACCAGGACCGTGCCCGAGCCCTCGGCGTCAGTACGGCCAACCTGTCGAAATTCCTGCAGAGTTCGTTGACCGGTTCCAGCGTGAGTCAATACCGGGAGGACAATGAGTTGATCGAAATTCTCCTGCGCGGCACCGTGCATGAGCGCACCGAACTGTCTCTGCTGCCAAGCCTGGCGGTGCCGACCGACAATGGCAAAAGCGTGGCGCTGTCGCAGATCGCCACCCTCGAATATGGCTTCGAAGAAGGCATCATCTGGCACCGCAATCGTCTGCCGACGGTGACGGTCCGTGCGGATATCTGTGGCAAGGAGCAACCGGCGACATTGGTCCAGCAGATCCTGCCGAGCCTTGAAGGTGTGCGTGCCGAGCTGCCGGATGGCTACCTGCTGGACGTCGGCGGTACGGTCGAGGACTCTGCCCGTGGCCAGAACTCGGTAAAAGCCGGTGTGCCGCTGTTCATCGTGGTGGTGCTGACCTTGCTGATGCTGCAACTGCGCAGCTTCTCACGCACGGCGATGGTGTTTCTGACCGCCCCGCTTGGGCTCATCGGTGTGACGCTGTTCCTGCTGGTCTTCCGCCAGCCTTTCGGCTTCGTGGCCATGCTGGGAACCATCGCCCTGTCCGGGATGATCATGCGTAACTCGGTGATCCTGGTGGACCAGATCGAACAAGACATCAAGGCGGGCCTGGCACCGTGGCAGGCGATCATCGAAGCCACCGTGCGACGCTTCCGCCCGATTGTGCTGACGGCTTTGGCGGCAGTGTTGGCAATGATCCCGCTGTCACGCAGTGTGTTCTTCGGGCCGATGGCCGTGGCGATCATGGGCGGGTTGATTGTGGCAACCGCGCTGACGCTGTTGTTCCTGCCGGCGTTGTACGCGGCATGGTTCAGAGTCAGGAAAGAAGTGGTGTAAGCCTGACAGCATTGCGCCAAGGCCCCGTACAAGCGGCCTTGGCGCAGTGGTTCAACGGTGATGCGAGGGTTACAGCGCTCCGAATACCTTCTTCGCCAGGCTGGTGGCCGCCGCCGCCGGGTTCTCGCGGATAGTTTCTTCCTGCTTGGCAATCATCTTGAACAAGCCGTCCAGCGCCTGTTCAGTCACGTAGTTCTCGACGTTGGCGCTCTTGGCGTCCACCGCGCCGAAGGCTGCAGCCTTGCCGGCCAAAGCGTTGTACTGCTGGGCCACGCCGACCTTGTCAGTAGCGGCCTTGACGATTGGCAGGAACTTGGCGCGGATCTGTTCGCGACTGCTTTTGTTCAAGTATTGGGTGGCCGAATCCTGGCCACCGCTGAGGATGCCCTTGGCGTCCGTGACGCTCATGTTCTTCACGGCGTTGACCAGGATCGGCTGAGCCTGGGTCACGGCGGTTTCGGCAGCCTTGTTCATGCTGGTTTCCAGCTGGGTGACTTGGTCGCCCATGCCGAACATTTTCAGTTTGTCGGCGACTTTGCCCAGCTTGCCTGGCAGGCCGATCTTCACTTCCGGGTTGTTGCTGAAACCACCGGGTACGCCCAGTTGCTTCACGGCAATCTGCGCGCCTTGGGTCAGGGCGTCCTTGAGGCCGCCGCTGGCGTCACCCTGGGACAGGCTGCTCAAGTCCAGGGCCATGGCGTTGGCACCGAGCAACAGGCCGGCACACAGGGCAGTCAAACGAAGGGAGTTACGGAGCATGGACGCTTCCTTTTGGTAGGGCTTATGTTCTGTTGGCTATCAGTGGGCCACTGCATCAACGCGCAGGCGCAGCGGTTGCGGGTCCTGGCCATTGAGCTGCACGGAGTGCTGTTCGGTGGTGATAAACAGTAGCTTGCCATCCAGTTCGATGCGAGCGCTCACCGAGTAACTGTGGCCGGGTTTGACTTGCGCCGGGTCGTAGCTCAGGTGAAAGGGCAGCGGCACCTGGCCCTTGACCGGGCCTTTCTGCTCGGCGAGGGTCACAGCCGGTGCATCCGCCAGGGAAACGTCTTGCAGGCTGACACTCAGGGTCGCGGCCGGCGGCAGGGCGATGCGTTGCAGGTAGAACACTTCGCCATCGAGGCTGGCCTTGGGCGTGGGGCTCATGGACTGGCAGGCTCCGAGCAGGGCGGTGAGGCCCAGGAGGATGATCTTTTTCATGGTACAGCTCCTTTTCAGCGGCGCCGGCATCCAACCGGCGCCTTCTTAAATCTAGCGGCTTTCTTCAGGTTCGACAGGTGCTTCGGCCGCGCCATCGACACGGTGCAGGGCGACCTGGCGGATCGACAGGCGAATTTCCGCTGGCAGCACGCGCTTGGCCGCGCCCTCGGCCAGTTCGCCGAGCAGGTCGTGGTAGCTCAACTTGCCAGACTCGTCGCGGCGCAGCACATCTTGCTCCAGCAAGGTCTGGATGAAATGTCGGAAAAGGCTCTTGTCGAAGAACTCCGGGGCGTTGAGCCCATGCAGGATCGACAGGCGCTGGGCCATGATCGTGCACAGGTCTTCCAGTTCTTCGGCACTGATGCTGTTCTGGCCACTGTTGAGCAGCAGTGAGATGGCCATATAGAAGCGTTGCAGGGTCTGGGCAATGCTCTTGGACAGCAGCGTCAGCAGCACAAAGTGCCGCGAGCTCGGGGCCGGGCGCAGGTACACGTTGTTCTCGAAACGCAGCAGGCCTTGCTCGACAAAGGCCTCCAGCCATTGGTCGATCACCGTATCGAGTTCTTCCAGTGACCAACGAATGAACAGTTCCGATTGCAGGTACGGGTACAGCGCGTGGCTGTAGCGCAGGATCTGCTCACGGCTCATGCGCGAGGTGCTTTGGAAGAAACTTGCCAGCAGCGCCGGCAGGGCAAAGATGTGCAGCACGTTGTTGCGGTAGTACGTCATCAGGACGGCGTTCTGCTCGTCCAGGTACAGAATCTTACCCAGGGCATCGCTCTGTTCCGACAGCAGGTCCATGTCCTTGACGTGTTTGATCAGCGCCAGGCCATCACCTTCGGGCAAGGTGGTGTGCTGCGAATAGGGCACCCGGCGCAACAGCGCCAGGTACAGGTCCAACTGGCGGGCCATGGCTTGTTCGTCCAGGGCCAGGCGTGTGGTGGACAGCAATGCCAGCGCCACCAGGTTCACCGGGTTTACCGCCGCGGCTTCGTTCAAGTGGCGCGCCACCTGTTCGCCGAGGCGGTTGGTGGTCTCGTTGAGCCAGGCCGGCTTGTAGTTCGGGCCCAGTTCCTGGGAGCGCCAATCCGGCTGTTCACTGTCGAGGAATTCGGCCAGCTTGATCGGCTCGCCAAAGTTGACCGCGACCTGGCCAAAGCGTTGCTTGAGCGCGCCGACCACTTTGAAAATATCGAAGATCGATTCTTTTTTCTTGCTCGCGCCACGCAGCTCGCCAAGGTAGGTGCGGCCTTCGAGCACGCGCTCATAACCGATGTACACCGGCACAAACACGATGGGCATGCGCGAGGAGCGCAGGAAACTGCGCAGGGTAATCGCCAGCATGCCGGTCTTTGGCTGCAGCATACGCCCGGTGCGCGAGCGTCCGCCTTCGACGAAGTACTCCACCGGGAAGCCCTTGGTGAACAAGGTGTGCAGGTATTCGTTGAACACCGAGGTGTACAGCGGATTGCCCTTGAAGGTGCGGCGCATGAAAAACGCACCGCCACGGCGCAGCAGGCTGCCGATCACCGGCATGTTCAAGTTGATACCGGCGGCGATGTGTGGCGGGGTCAGGCCGTTCTTGAACAGCAGGTAGGACAGCAGCAGGTAGTCGATATGGCTGCGGTGGCACGGCACATAGATTACCTCGTAACCCTGGGCAACCTTTTGCACACCTTCGATGTTATTGACCTTGATGCCGTCGTAGATCTTGTTCCAGAACCAGCTCAGCACCACTTCGAGGAAGCGGATCGCGGTGTAGGTGTAGTCCGAGGCGATTTCGTTGCCGTAGCGCAGGGCCTGGGCCTTGGCTTTTTCCGGGCTGATTTTTTCGCGCTCGGCTTCGTCGATGATGGCCTGGCGCACCAATGGCATGTTGACCAGGCCCTTCACCAGGTTGCGACGGTGGGACAGGTCGGGGCCGATCACCGCCGTCTTCAGGTTACGAAAGTGCACACGCAGGATGCGCTGGGCCATGCGCACAGTGCGTTCGTGCCCTTTATTGTGCTCGATCAATTCACGCAGATTGATAGGCGCAGAGAATTGCACACGGGTCTTGCGACCCAGGATCAGGATGCTCAACAAGCGACGCAGACGCCCGGTGACGGCCCAGCTGTCGGCAAACAACAGCTTCCACGGGCTGGACTCGCTTTCGGGCGACTGGCCCCAGAACACGCTGACCGGAATGATTTGTGCATTCTCTTCGGCGTGTTCGCTGAGGGTGTCGACCAGGCGGGTCAGGGTCGGCGGCGCGCCGCGCTTGTCCTGGCGGCCGAGCCAGTCCGGTTCCGGCGTGAGGTAGAAGAACGCCGCCGGTTCCATCAACGGACCGACCGAGACCGGCAGCACCGGGCGCGGCAGGCCGGCCTTGGTGCACTCGGCATCGACCACGGCCAATTCGGTGAGGGAGGGCGATTGCAGGACGTAGAACACCGGCCGGCTGCGGTCCAGGTTGAGGGTTAGGGACGACTGGTTGATCGTCTCCGAGCGAACCCAGAGGTACAACAGTCGGCGCAAGGTGCCAAACACTAGACGGCGGAACGGGGAGCGGGTCATAGGCGTGCTGCTTCAAGTGGAAAAAACCGAGCAGGCGCTCGGGCGGGTAGTGTGCCGTATTCGCCGAAAATCGGCAAAAAAGCAGCGATGTAAACTTGAGTTGATCGTTTTTGAGCCTGTCTTATACTCGGCAGTTCAATGCGAGCGACTCAACAATAAAAAGCATGTGGGAGCAAAACAGATGGCAACGCGCGAAACCGGCAATGTGAAGTGGTTCAACGATGCAAAGGGCTATGGCTTCATTCAACGCGAAGACGGCAAGGATGTGTTTGTGCACTACCGCGCCATTCGCGGTGAAGGCCACCGCTCCCTGGCCGAGGGCCAGCAGGTGGAATACGCCGTGGTGACGGGCGAGAAAGGCTTGCAGGCGGAGGATGTGGTGGGGCTTTAACGCGGACGTTGTTACACCGCTGAACCCATGTGGGAGCTGGCTTGCCTGCGATGCAGACACTTCGGTCTATCAGCTAGACCACAGTGATGCTATCGCAGGCAAGCCAGCTCCCACAGTTTGATTGGGTTCACACCTCAGGCTTATGCGGTTTTCCAGGTGATCTGCTCTTCACCGTCTTCACTGATGCGAATCCAGGTATCAGCGCTTTCTTCACCTTCTTCCTCGACCCACGTACCCGGCGCGCAACGCACTTCGACGTTCAGCGCGGCAAACGCGGCGCGGGCGCAGGCGATATCGTCGTCCCACGGCGTCTGGTCGCTTTCCAGGTACAGGCTGTTCCATTTGCCCACGGCTTTGGGGAGCCAGGTCACGGGCACGTTGCCGGCCTTGCATTTGTAGGTCTGGCCTTTCTGGACCCAGTCGGTGCAAGGACCCAGAGCGGCGCCCAGCCAAGCGGCGATGGCCTTGTAGTCGACGTCGGCGTCCTTCAGGTAAATCTCGATATCAGGTTGGCGCATGGATGTTCCTCGTTGCGGGATTCGAAAATCCATTCGCGGATGCTTAAAAGTCGGTTATTGAAGCACGAAATAATCGTAGCGCATCGACACCGTGACCTGCAGCGGCTCGGCGGCCTCGATGACCTCGGCACGGCGCTCGGCACTGGCGCGCCAGCCGTGGGGTGTCATCGCCAGCAAATTCGCTCGGTCCTGGGGCTCGGCCAGGCTCAGGGTGAATTCCAGCGTCTCGCTGTGGGCCAGGCTCATGCCGTCGGGCACCAGGGCCAGGTGCTTGTCGTCGGTGTACTCGCGCACTTCGTCGTACAGGCGCTCACGCAGTTCCATCAGGTGGCCGCTGGTCGGGCCGACCTTCATCAGGCCGCCGCCGGGGCTGAGCAGGCGCTTGGCCTCTTCCCAGTCCAATGGGCTGAACACGCTGGCAAGAAACTGGCAACTGCCTGACGCCAATGGCACGCGGGCCATGCTCGCAATCAACCAGGTCAGCCCCGGGTTGCGCTTGCACGCGCGCTTGACGGCTTCCTTGGAGATATCCAGGGCGTAGCCATCGGCGTGGGGCAGGGCGTCGGCGATTTGCGCGGTGTAGTAACCCTCGCCACAACCGATATCCACCCAGCGCTGCGGCGCGCGTTCTGCGGCAAGTTCCGCCAGGCGCTTGGCCACCGGGGCGTAGTGCCCGGCGTTGAGAAAATCACGACGGGCTTCGACCATGGCGAGGTTATCGCCCGGGTCGCGGCTGTTCTTGTGCTGCACCGGCAACAGGTTCAGGTAACCCTGGCGCGCGCGGTCGAAACGGTGCCCGGCCGGGCACGCCACGCCATTGTCCACCGCGTTCAGCGGGGCGCTGCAAATGGGGCAGGCCAGCATCAGGCGAGCAACTTGATCAGGGTCTGGTAGTAGATCTCGGTCAATACATCGAGGTCGCTGGCCAGTATGCGCTCGTTGACCTGGTGGATCGTGGCGTTGACCGGGCCGAGTTCGACCACCTGGGTGCCCAGCGTGGCGATGAAGCGCCCATCCGAAGTGCCACCGCTGGTGGACGCCTTGGTCTCACGCCCGGTGATCGCCTTGATGCTCGCCGACACCGCATCCAGCAACGCGCCGGGTTCGGTGAGGAACGGCAGGCCTGACAGGGCCCAGTCCACGTGCCAGTCCAGGCCATGCTTGTCGAGGATCTCGGCAACCCGCTGTTGCAAGCCTTCAACGGTGGATTCGGTGGAGAAGCGGAAGTTGAACACTGCCGTCAGGTCGCCCGGGATCACGTTGGTCGCGCCGGTGCCGGAGTTGAGGTTGGAGATCTGGAAGCTGGTCGGCGGGAAGAACGTGTTGCCGTCATCCCAATGCTCGGCGGCCAGTTCGGCCAAGGCCGGTGCGGCAAGATGGATCGGGTTCTTCGCCAGGTGCGGGTAGGCCACGTGACCCTGTACACCGCGTACGGTCAGGGTGGCGCCGAGGGAGCCGCGACGGCCGTTCTTGACCACATCGCCCACCAGCGTGGTGCTGGAAGGTTCGCCGACGATGCACCAGTCCAGGCGCTCCTTGCGTGCGGCCAGGCGTTCGATCACGGCCTTGGTGCCATGGTGCGCCGGGCCTTCTTCATCGCTGGTGATCAGGAAAGCGACCGAGCCCTTGTGGTCCGGGTAGTCGGCGACAAAACGCTCCGACGCCACCAGCATCGCGGCCAGGCTGCCTTTCATGTCTGCTGCGCCACGCCCGCAAAGCATGCCGTTTTCATCGATCAACGCGTCGAACGGGTCGTTCTGCCAGGCTTGCACCGGGCCGGTCGGCACCACGTCGGTGTGGCCGGCAAAGCACAGCACCGGGCCGTCGTGCTTGCCGTGAGTGGCCCAGAAGTTGTCCACGTCTTCAATGCGCATTGGCTCAAGCGCAAAACCGGCGTCGCCCAGGCGCTGCATCATCAGCTTCTGGCAATCGGCGTCGACCGGCGTCACTGAGGGCCGACGGATCAGGTCGATGGCAAGTTGAAGGGTCGGCGAAAGGTCGGCGTGGGCCGTCATGGGGGAACTCCGGAAAGCGTGTAATGGGCGCAGGGCGAATGTGGAATACAGAACTTGAAATGGCGAAATTCTAATGTGGGAGCGGGCTTGCTCGCGAATGCGGAGTGTCAGCTACGCATGTATTGGCGCAAACACCGCATTCGCGAGCAAGCCCGCTCCCACATAAGGCAATCGGCGCTTGCCTGATCCAACAAAACGGCCGTTATCTTATAGCAAAACGGCGGCCAGAGGCCGCCGTTTAGTGCATTGCGCAAGTTTTTACTCAACCGTCGCCGGCTCGGCCTTCGGCGCCGGTTTCGGCAGCGACGACAGGAACGCCATGACCAGCGCCGCCACATACGGCAGCGACTGCACCAGCAGCATCACCACCCAGAAGCGGATGTCATTGCTCGGCAAGCCCTGCACCAGGTAGATCCCCAGTGCCGCGCCCCACAGCAGCAACATGATGAACATTTCTTCGCGGGCTTCGGAAATCGCTACCCAGAAGCCGTGGTTATCCGCGTTTTTCGGTGTACGAAAGAACGGAATACTGGTGGTGAAGAAGCCATACAGCACCGCCTTGGCGATGGTGTGGGACAACGCCAGACCCGCCAAGGCTGCGCAGAACGCGTCCTTGAGGTTCACACCCACCGCACGGCGGTAGAGGAAGATGATCTTGCCCACCTTGAACACGAACAGCGCCAACGGCGGGATCGCGAAAATCAGCAACGGCGGGTCGACCCGCGTCGGCACGATGATCATCGCCGCCGACCACAACAGGGCGCCCACGGTGAAGAAGATGTTCATGCCATCCGCCACCCACGGCAGCCAGCCTGCGAGGAAGTGGTAGCGCTGGCCACGGGTCAGCTCGGTGTCCTTGCCGCGCAGCAGGCTGGCGGTGTGGCGCTTGATGATCTGGATCGCCCCGTAGGCCCAGCGGAAACGCTGTTTCTTGAAGTCGATAAAGGTGTCCGGCATCAGGCCCTTGCCGTAGCTGTCGTGGTAATACGCCGCCGACAGACCTTTCTCGAACACACGTAGGCCCAGTTCGGCGTCTTCGCAGATGCACCAGTCGGCCCAGCCCAGTTCTTCAAGCACCGAGCGACGGGTCATGGTCATGGTGCCGTGCTGGATGATCGCGTCACGGTCGTTGCGGGTGACCATGCCGATATGGAAGAAGCCCTTGTATTCCGCATAGCAGAGCTTCTTGAAGGTGCTTTCGTTCTGGTCGCGGTAATCCTGCGGCGACTGCACCACGGCGATTTTCGGGTCGGCGAAGTGCGGGACCATGTGCTTGAGCCAGTTCGGTGATACGCAGTAGTCGGAGTCGATCACGGCGATCACTTCGGCGTCCTTGGCGGTGTGCGGGATCAGGTAGTTCAGCGCACCCCCCTTGAAACCGGCCAGGGGCGCGACATGGAAGAACTTGAAGCGCGGACCGAGGGTTTCGCAATAGTCGCGCACCGGTTCCCACACCGCCGGGTCCTTGGTGTTGTTGTCGATGATCAGGACTTCGTAGTCCGGGTAATCCAGGGCGGCCAGGGCGTCGAGGGTCTGTTTGACCATCTCCGGCGGCTCGTTGTAGCACGGCACGTGGATCGACACTTTTGGGCGGTAGTCCGAATCCCCCTCGACCGGCAGGAATTCACGCCGACGCTTGTGGGTCCACACCGCTTCCGCCAGTTCGTGGGCTTCGGTCAGCAACACGATAAAAACGCCCAGGGCGCCGAGGGCCAGCAGGATACCGACGGTTACGCTGAACCAGGTGCTGTATTGCTGGCTGTAGTCGTAGCCGATCCACACCAGCACCGAACCGCAGAGGAACGCGATAAAGGTCAGGAAGGTACGACCACGCTGGCGCAGGGCCGAGCCGTCGATCATCAACAGCGTCAGGGACAGCAATGCGAGCACCACCGAACCGATGGCCAGCACGCGCCACTGTGGAATTGCCACCACCGGCCCGTCAAAGTTGAATTTCTGCTGGCGTGCGGCGTTGTACACGCCCCAGTACGCGCCGGCCGAGCCTTCGTCGCTGACTTTCCACGGCTGATCGAACGCCTCGATCACGAAGTAGTTGAAGCCTTGGCGATTCAGTTTGTTCACCAGAGTGCGCAAGTAGATCGCCTGGTCGGCAGGGGACGTTTCATTGCCACCGCGCATGCGCCCGTTGCTAGGCCAGCCAACCTCCGACAGCAGCAGCGGCTTTTTCGGGAACATTTTCTTCAGGTCGCGGGCGCGGTCGAGGACGTACTGGCCGGCCTTGTCCATGGGAATGTATTCCCAGAACGGCAGGATGTGCGCGGCGATCAGGTCGACGTGCTTGGCCAGTTGCGGGTTCTTTTCCCAGATGTGCCACTGCTCGGACGTAGTCACCGGCACTTTCACAGCAGCGCGCACCCGGTCGAGCAGCACAATCAGGGCTTCTGGGGTGATTTCTTCACGGAACAGGGCTTCGTTGCCGACCACCACCCGCACCACACTGCGCGAGCTGTTGGCAATTTCAATGGCGCGCTGGATTTCCCGCTCGTTGCGCTCAAGATCCGGGCTGATCCAGATCCCGAGGGTCACGCGCAGGCCGAATTCTTCGGCCAACTTGGGGATGTCACCCAGGGTGCCATCGACCGAGTAAGTACGGATGTTGTCCGTCAGCTTGCTCATGATCTCGAGGTCGCGACGCATCTGGTCGTCGGTCGGGTACTGACCTTTCTGTGGGTACTGGCCTTGCTGGAACGGCGAGTAGGAAAAACCGGAGATCTGTTCAGGCCAGTTGGGAGTGGTGACGGGGCGGTTGATCAGCGCCCAGAAACCGGTGAACAGCGCGGCGATTGCCAGCACGATCACCAGGTTGAGTCCAAATTTACGCGATGCCATGGCTATTTCGGGTTCCAAAGGGTGTGGAACGAAGAGAGGTGTCGGCCTGCGCCGAACGGCGCGCATCCTACACCGGCCCTTCCCTGACCGTACAGCAAGCAGAGAAAAACCGGACATTAGTCCGCGAAAGACCATCTTAGTTCTTAACTTGTAGCTTGAAGCTTCGAACTTGTCGCTGCGTAGCACTATAATGCGCGCCGGTTTTTGGGGTAATGGTCATGAGTACAGAAGATCCGCGGTTTGCAGGCGTCGCCCGCTTGTATGGCATTGAAGGCCTGGAACGCTTGAAAGCGGCCCATGTGGCGATCGTCGGCGTCGGCGGCGTAGGTTCGTGGGCAGCGGAAGCCATGGCCCGGTGCGGGGTGGGCGAGATCTCGCTGTTTGACCTGGACGACGTGTGCGTCAGCAACAGCAACCGCCAGTTGCACGCGCTGGACAGCACCGTGGGCAAGCCCAAGGTCGAAGTCATGGCCGAGCGCTTGCGTGGTATCAACCCGGATTGCACCGTGCATGCGGTGGCGGACTTCGTGACCCGCGACACCATGGCCGAGTACATCACGCCCAACATCGACTGCGTGATTGACTGCATCGACGCGGTGAATGCCAAGGCCGCGCTGATTGCCTGGTGCAAGCGCCGCAAGATCCAGATCATCACCACCGGCGGCGCTGGTGGGCAGATTGACCCGACGCTGATCCAAGTCTGCGACCTGAACCGCACCTTCAATGACCCGCTGGCCTCGAAAGTGCGCTCCACTTTGCGTCGCGACTACGGTTTCTCACGCACCGTGACCCGCCACTACAGCGTGCCGTGCGTGTTTTCCACCGAACAACTGCGCTATCCCAAGCCGGACGGCAGCATCTGTTTGCAGAAGAGTTTTGTCGGAGACGGCGTGAAGCTGGACTGCGCGGGCGGATTTGGCGCGGTGATGATGGTGACGGCCACCTTTGGCATGGTCGCGGCGACCAAGGCGGTGGACAAAATTGTGGCCGGGGTGCGCAGGCCATCCGAGCGGGTCAAACCCGCCTAGATCTCACTGCTGAACATAGACCCAAATGTGGGAGCGGGCGTGCTCGCGAATGCGCTGGTTCAGTCAATCATGTATCTACTGACGCCGCGCTTTCGCGAGCAAGCCCGCTCCCACATTTAGTTTTGTGCAAGGCTTAATGCCCGCATGCGCTGCAAGACCGCATTCAGGCCATTGCTGCGCGACGGTGACAGTTGGCGGGAAAGCCCCAACTGTGCAAACCAGTCGGGCACGTCAACCGCCTGCAACTCAGCCGTCGACAACCCATTGACCCGCGCCAGCAGTAACGCCACCAACCCTCGAATCATCCGCGCATCGCTGCTCGCAACAAACTGCCAGTGGCCATCCTCCAAACGCCCCACTAGCCACACCAGGCTTTCACAGCCCTGCACCAGGTTGGCGTCGACCTTGTCTTCATCCGCCAATGGCGGCAGCCGCTCGCCCCATTGCATCAGCATCCGTGCGCGCTGCTCCCAACTGCCGACGGCCTGGAAGGCTTCAAGTGCGGCAACGGCCTCTATCGGCAAGCTCATCGCAGCATATCCAGGGATTGGTCCAGCGCTTCGAAGAAGCGTTCCAGGTCATCGGAATCGTTATACAACGCCAGGGACACGCGAATGGCTCCCGACAGGTGCATCGCCTTGAGCAGGGGCATCGCGCAGTGATGGCCGGCGCGCACGGCAATACCTTGCTCGGTGAGCAAGTGCGCAAGGTCAGCGTTATGCACGCCCTCTACGACAAAACTCACCAGCGCGACCTGCGGTGAACCGAGTATGCGCACGCCATTGCGCGCGTTGAGCCCGCGCAACAAGTAATCATGCAGCGCCGCTTCGTGGGCAACGACGGCCTGCTGGTCCAGCGAACTCAGGTAATCCAGGCTGGCGCCCAGGCCAATCACGCTGGCAATCGGCGGTGTACCGGCCTCGAAACCCAGCGGCGCCGGGCGAAAGCTGGCGCTGTGGTAGTCCGCCTGTTGCACCATCTCGCCGCCAAACTGCCAGTGACGCAGGTGATGCAGGGCTTCATCGCGGCCGAACAGCACCCCGACGCCGTCCGGGCCATAGAGTTTATGGCTGGAAAACACATAGAAATCGCAGCCCAGCGCCTGCACATCGTGACGGCCGTGGACGATGCCTTGGGCGCCATCGACTACGGTCAAGGCGCCGTGTGGCCGGGCAAGCGCCAACAAGGCCTCCAGCGGCTGCCAGGCGCCGAGCACGTTGGACAGCTGGCTCACCGCCAGCAGACGCGTGCGTGGGCCGATCAGCTCGGCTGCGGCGGGCAGGTCGATCACGCCGTCATCGTCCAGCGGCAACACCACCAGCGTGGCGGCGCGACGTTTGGCCAGTTGCTGCCAAGGCAGCAGGTTGGCGTGGTGTTCCAGGGCGCTGATGACAATCTCATCGCCCGCATTGAATAAGTGCTCAAGGCCATAGGCCAGGAGGTTCAGCGCAGAAGTAGCGCCGTGAGTGAACACGATCTGCCCACTGTCGCCTGCGTTCAACCACTGCGCGACTTTGCTGCGACTGTCTTCGAACGCCTGGGTCGCATGGGCACCTGGCAAATGCTGGGCACGGTGCACATTGGCTGCGCCGTTGGCGTAGTAATGGCTGATGGCATCCAACAGGGCCTGGGGTTTTTGCGTGGTGGCGGCGTTGTCCAGGTAGGTCTGGTCTTGCCGTTGCAGGGTGGCGATGGCCGGGAAATCGGCGCGCCAGGGGGAGGGCACTAGCATGGTGTTCAAGACTCGTATAAGCGAGCCCCAGGGTAGGGGCCCGCTAGTGGCATCGAGTGGCTGCTTAGTTGTGAGCGTGCAGCGCTTCGTTCAGTTCGATGGCCGATTTGTGGGTTTTGCACTCCACGGCACCGGTCTCGGAGTTGCGGCGGAACAGCAGGTCCGGCTGGCCAGCCAGTTCACGGGCCTTGACCACTTTGACCAGTTGGTTTTGCTCGTCCAGCAGTGCGACCTTGGTGCCAGCGGTGACATACAGGCCCGATTCGACGGTGTTGCGGTCGCCCAGCGGGATACCGATACCGGCGTTGGCGCCGATCAGGCAGCCTTCGCCGACCTTGATCACGATGTTGCCGCCGCCCGACAGGGTGCCCATGGTAGAGCAACCGCCGCCCAGGTCCGAACCCTTGCCGACGAAGACGCCAGCCGATACACGGCCTTCGATCATGCCCGGGCCTTCGGTACCGGCGTTGAAGTTGACGAAACCTTCGTGCATCACGGTAGTGCCTTCGCCCACATAGGCACCCAGGCGGATACGCGCGGCGTCAGCAATACGTACGCCGCTCGGCACGACGTAGTCGGTCATTTTCGGGAACTTGTCCACCGAGAACACTTCCAGCAACTCGCCACGCAGGCGCGCTTCGAGCTGGCGCTCGGCCAGTTCGTTGATGTCGATCGCGCCCTGGCTGGTCCAGGCTACGTTCGGCAGCTGCGGGAACACACCGGCCAGGCTCAGGCCGTGTGGCTTGACCAGGCGATGGGACAGCAGGTGCAGCTTGAGGTAGGCCTCGGGGGTGGAGGTCAGCGCGGCGTCTTCGGCCAACAGGGTGGCGACCAGCGGGGTGTGGCTTTCAGCCAGGCGGCTCAGCAGCGCGGCTTGGGCGGCGTCGACACCTTTGAGCGCGTCAGCCAGTTGCAGGGCCTGGGTGACGGTGAACGTGATTGCCTGGTTGCCTTCGGTGTAACCGAGGATCGGCGTGATGGCGGCGACAATTTCAGCCGATGGGTTAAGCAACGGTTGTGCGTAAAACACTTCCAGCCAAGCACCTTGGCGGTTCTGAGTGCCGACGCCGAAGCCCAGGCTGAACAGGGAATTGGACATGCTGTTACCTCTACAAAAATGGAAAGGGCTGGCCTACTTGAGGGCCGCCGAATAACTATCTGGCTTGAAGCCAATCAGGGTTCTGTCACCGAGATCGAGCACTGGGCGCTTGATCATCGAAGGTTGTGCGAGCATCAATTCAATGGCTTTCGACTGATCGAGATCGGCTTTGCGTTCGTCTTCGAGTTTGCGAAAGGTGGTGCCCGCACGGTTCAAAACCACCTGCCAACCGTGCTCGTTGCACCATTGGGTCAAGTGTTCGCGGTCGATACCGGCCGTTTTGTAGTCGTGGAACTCATAGCTGACGCCGTGCTCATCGAGCCAGGTGCGCGCCTTTTTCATGGTGTCGCAGGCTTTGATGCCGAAAAGGTGCAACGTTTTGCTTGAAGCGGTCAAGGAATTGCCCCCCTTTGGACCAAGTGAAAATTAAAGGTCATGGATTATGCCACGACCAGCGGGCCGGTGCCCCTCGTCATGCTGGCGTGCGACTTATGTGCCAATGCCCGCAGGCAGCATGGGCGGTAACATAGCTGGGTAATATGGCACTTCAACGGTGAGTTGTTGCCTGATGTGTGTCGTTGCAAGTCGATTGCCCGGGAACCCCGCTTTATGCAAACCGCCTACACCGTTCTTATCCTGCTGATGCTGGTCAGCGTTTCACGCCTTGTCGGGCGCGTCATTCCGTTACCCTTACCTTTGGTGCAGATCGCCGCGGGTGCCTTGCTGGCCTGGCCCACGCTGGGGCTGCATGTGGCGCTGGACCCGGAGCTGTTCCTGTTTCTGTTCCTGCCGCCATTGTTGTTCTCCGACGGTTGGCGCATGCCCAAGCGTGAGTTGTGGCGGCTGCGTGGGCCGATCCTGACGCTGGCGGTGGGGCTGGTGCTGTTCACGGTGGTCGGTGCGGGCTACTTCATCCATTGGATATTGCCTACGATCCCGTTGCCGGTGGCCTTCGCCCTGGCGGCCGTGTTGTCGCCGACGGATGCCGTGGCGGTGTCGGCCATTGCCCAAAACCGTCTCCCCACACCGCTGATGCATATGCTCCAGGGCGAAGCCTTGATGAACGATGCTTCGGGCCTGGTAACGTTCAAGTTCGCCCTGGCGGCGGCGTTGACGGGGGTGTTTTCCCTGGCGGACGCGAGCCTGACCTTTGTCCTGGTGGCCGTGGGTGGCCTGGCGGTCGGCGTGGCCCTGAGCTGGTTGGTCGGCCGTTTGCGCGCCTGGATGATTGCCCGCGGCTGGGATGATCCAGCGACCCACGTGGTGTTCATGTTGCTGCTGCCGTTTGCCGCCTATGTGCTGGCCGAGCGCTTGGGCGCCTCGGGCATTTTGTCAGCGGTGGCGGCGGGCATGATGCAAAGCTGGCTCGACCTGCTGCCGCGCCAGACCAGCACGCGCTTGCTTAACCGCAGCGTGTGGTCGCTGTTGGAGTTTGCCTTCAACGGTCTGATTTTCTTGCTGCTGGGCCTGCAACTGCCGGACATCATCAAGGCGGTGGTCAGCCATGAGCCGACGCTGTGGCCGGCGCTGTTTTATCGCTGCCTGGATGTGATTGCGATCTTCCTGGTTTTGGTGGTGCTGCGTTTTATCTGGGTGCAGAGCATCTGGCGGCTGTCCGGGCTGTTACGCAGGATTCGCGGCAAAAGCGAGCTGACGCTGGTGCCGACCGCCCGTTCCTGCTGGCTGTTGACCGTTGGCGGTGTGCGCGGGGCGGTGACCTTGGCCGGTGTGATGTCGGTGCCTTTGCTGCTGGCGCCGGGCCAGGACTTTCCCGAACGCGACCTGCTGATCTTCATTGCTGCCGGGGTGATCTTGCTGTCGCTGATTGCAGCGTGTATCGCTTTGCCGCTGTTGTTGCGTGGTATCGAAAAAAGTCCTGATGAAAAACGCCACAAGGAAGTGCGTGAAGCCTGGAAGAAAACTGCCGTCGCGGCAATCCACGCCCTTGAAGCGGAGGAGCCCGCTGAAGCCGAAACCCAGGATGCCGCCCAGGCCGCACTCGCTACTGAACTCAAGGCCCGCCTGATGTCGGAATATCGCCATCAGTTGGAAGTGTTCAACGATTCTGCTGAAGCCCAGGCGTTGGCGCAGCAGATGGACCTGCTTGAGCGCAAGCTACGACTGAAGGCGCTCAGGGCGCAGCGATTGGAGTTGTATAGCCTTAGCCGTCATCACCAGATTGGTGATGACGTGTTGCGGGAGGTGTTGGCGGATCTGGATATGAGTGAGGCGAATTTGGGCAGCGTTAAATGAGCGTTGCTCAATTCGCTTCTTCTATCAGGAAACGTATGAGTGTAGTTGCCAGCGGTAAAGGGGCGATTATTGTGTGAGCCTCTGACGGTGCGGTGTTGGGTGGATAGAGTAAGCGCAGAAGTTCTTTGTCTCCGTCTGAGAGCTCTTCGGTTCTGGGGGTGGGCCAATAACCCGTTATCGAACCAGGGTCGTAGTCTGTGAGGGTCGAGGTATCAGGGTTGATAATGTTTATTTTGTCGCGGGTCATTTGCTCTAATTTTTCTTTTAAGGGTTTGAGTTCTTTTTCTGCGTTCTTCAAATCCCATTTGTCCCCGCTTTTGATCGCGACCTCTTTTTTTCTCTCTAGCGCGTCTACGCGTTGTTTAAGGTCCTCATACTCTAGCTGTACTTCAGGAGGTAGAACCCTGTCGGGGTGCTGATGTTCATGGTGCACGCCGAGTGCATGCATAAATTCATGTTTTATTAGCCCACGGTCTTCGGGGGTGTCAATCAGTCCTCTGTCGAAAGACAGGGTGGGTTCGTCGACCGGCAAAGTTTTTGCCTCGGTGCCGACGGCAGACCATGTACCCTTGAACAGGGTGACTCTTATGTCTCCTCCACGTTCGTCTGTGAATTCGAACTTTAGATTGATGTGGGGTAGGAGTTTGCTGGCTTCCTCTTTTATAAGCTTTTTGGTCTTTTCGTCTAAGCCGTATAACGAGATTTTAAGTGTTGAGTTTTGAGGCCAAAGGTTTGCAGTCTCAGCAATACCCCGTTTTTTTCTACTCAGGGGTTGCGTATTGATACTTGCGTCATTGTTCGAAGTGTCACGGGGTGTGTGCGCAGTGAAAGCGTTTGTAAGCATAGGGGGGTGTGAGTGTGCGATACGGGTCATTGTCCTGTCCTCGATGACCAATCCTGCGTGGTTGAAAATGGGGCAGGTGGGTGCTGTGTGCATTGTTGTTCTCTTGATGTCTTTGGTTCCGGAGAATCTATTGCTGAACGTTAGCCGTTACTTGAGAGACAGAGTGGATTGCACTATGCGATCAGCTTTGGGCAGCAGATGCTGACGCTCAGAGGTATATGACGACGGATTTGAATATGAATAAGCCGAGTTTGGGGTCTATAAGATGAATGATTACTCTGCCTGCCCTGTCCTAGGGTAAGCATTTCTTGCCCAGGCTTTATCTCCCTCGCTGAGCGAATAAGATTCCGATTGCGCCCAAGACCCGTCCGTCACCTCCGGATCGATGTGATAGTGCATGATCGAATCCCCATCGTAAGGAAGGAGCGAGTAGGCGTCGCTACGTGGGAGGGGGAGGATATTGCTGCGCACACTTTCTTCACTCATGCCTAGCCGGCCGTAATAGGCGTAAGTCTGGGGGACGTTCCATGGAATGTTGGAATCCGGGTGCTGATGGGCATGGCGAGCGCCCAGCATATGCCCGAACTCATGAATTACGGTCTTTTCGAAGTCTGGGTCCGTAGGGTCTGCAGGTAGATGCATAGTCGGCTCCCCGGGAGGAGTATGCCTCGCGTTCGTACCCAAATCAGAGCCGGCAGGTTGACTCAGTGGGCGGTACGAAATCCGCACGTCGCCTTCCTCTCCCGATACAAACTCGAACTTGAGATTGATATGCGGCAGCCATTGGTTGGCGGCGTTCTTCACGGCCTGTACCCAGGGCCCATTCATGTCGTAGCCGTACAGAGCGATTTTAATCGTGCTGTTCTGTGGCCAATACGTGCCGGGTTCGCCAACATTACGTCGCGTTCTTGAGCGACTGGCGCCTGGTGCTTCTTCGTTGGGGAGGGGGGAATGAAGAAAAGGAGAGCTGTTCGCAATGATCATGGTTTTTTCCTGCTGTGAATAAAGACGAAGACCACTCCTTATTCACTCAAGCTGCAGGAACGTTCCCCTGTAGTCACTAGCAGATGTTTCGCTGCGAAGGCCCGTGTACTACAGCGTGCAAACGGGCCTCGTTGATCAGTGTCGACGGGTGATGAATGCCTTGATCCGTTCGGCTGCCTCGACACATTCCGCCAGCGGCGCAACCAGCGCCATACGCACGCGTCCGGCGCCGGGGTTGGTGCCGTCCACTTCACGGGACAGGTACGAACCTGGCACCACGGTCACGTGTTCTTCCACGAACAGATCGCGGCAGAACGTGGCATCGTCGCCGTTCACATTCGGCCACAGATAGAAGCCGCCATCCGGGCTCTGCACATCCAGTACCGGCTTGAGGATCGCCAGCACCGCATCGAATTTCTCGCGGTACAAGTCACGGTTGGCCTGCACGTGGGCTTCATCCTGCCAGGCCGCGATACTGGCCAGCTGGGTTTGCACCGGCATCGCGCAACCGTGGTAGGTGCGGTACAGCAGGAAAGCCTTGAGGATCTCGGCGTCGCCGGCCACGAACCCGGAACGCAGGCCGGGCAGGTTGGAGCGCTTGGACAGGCTGTGGAACACCACGCAACGTTTGAAGTCCTGGCGACCCAGTTCGACGCAGGCGCTCAGTAGGCCGGGTGGCGGGGTTTGTTCGTCGAAGTAGAGTTCGCTGTAGCACTCGTCGGCGGCGATGACGAAGTCGTATTCGTCGGCCAGGGCGATGAGTTTTTTCAGGGTGTCGACCGGGATCAATGCGCCGGTCGGGTTGCCGGGGGAGCACAGGAACAGGATCTGGCAGCGTTTCCAGATGTCCGGCGACACCGCGTCGAAATCCGGGTTGAAGCCATTGGCGTCCAGGCATGGCAGGTAGTGTGGCTTGGCCCCGGCCAGGAACGCTGCGCCCTCGTAGATCTGGTAGAACGGGTTCGGGCTGACTACCAGCGCGTCATCACCACGATTGACCACGGTCTGGGTGAAGGCGAACAGCGCTTCACGGGTGCCGTTCACCGGCAGGATATTGCGCGCCGGGTCGAGCCAGCCCTTGGGCACGTTGAAGCGGCGCTCGCACCAGGCGCCGATGGCCTCGCGCAGGGCCGGGATGCCCAGCGTGGTCGGGTACACCGCCATCTGGTCGAGGTTATTGCTCAGTGCTTCAGCCACGAACGTTGGCGATGTGTGCTTGGGTTCGCCGATGGACAGTGCGATCGGGCGCTTGTCCGGGTTCGGCGTGACGCTGCCCAGCAAGGCGCGCAATTTCTCGAACGGGTAGGGCTGCAGTTGGTTCAGGGCGTTGTTCATGTAAGCCTCTATGACGGTGTACACAGACCGTGTAGGAACTGGCTTGCCAGCGATGGCATCGCGTCGGTGCACCTGATACACCAAGGTGTTCGCATCGCCGGCAAGCCAGCTCCTACAAAGGGCGTGTTTACAAAGTTAAAAATTCATATGGTCAGGCGCGTCAGTTCGACGCCGGGTTCCTGGGTGACGCTTAGCTGTTGGACGATGGCTTCCTGCAGGCGCAGGCACAGCTCCGGGTCGGACAGCGGCTGGTTGTCGGCATCGGTAATAAAGAACACGTCTTCCACGCGCTCGCCGAGGGTCGCAATCTTGGCGTTCTGCAACGACAGGTCGAACTCCAGGAAGATTCCACCAATACGGGCCAACAGGCCTGGGCGATCCGGGGCGCTGAGTTCCAGTACCGTGACCGGACGCTGGGCGTCGTTGGAAATGGTCACCTGTGGCGCAAACGCAAAGTGTTTGAGTTGGCGCGGTACCCGGCGCTGGATGATGGTCGGGTAGTCGTCAGGGTTGCGCAGGGCCTCGGTCAGGCCTTCGCGGATCTTTTTCACCCGCACTGGGTTGTCGCCGATCGAGTCGCCGTCGGTGTCGAGCACGATATAGGTGTCGAGGGTGAACTGGCTGCTGGAGGTGATGACCCGGGCGTCATGAATGTTCAGGTTGAGCTGGTCCATGGCGGCCACGGTCACGGCGAAGAAATCGTGCTGGTCGGGGGCGTAGATGAATATCTGCGTGCCGCCTTCGAATTCGCGCTGGGTGGTTTCCTTGATCAGCACCAGCGGGCCGCCATCGGCAGGCTGTTGCAGGATCGCGTCACTGTGCCAGGCCACGTCGCCGGCGGTGTGGCGCAGGAAATAATCGTCACCCAGTTGCGACCACAGTTGCTCGACATCGTCCGGATCGTTGCCGCCGCGCACCAGGATATCCAGGGCGGCGCTCTGGGTGCGGCGGATCTGCTCTTCGCGGTCCACCGGGTTTTCCAGGCCGCGACGCAAGGCACGCTTGGTCTCGGTGTAGAGCTGGCGCAGCAGGCTGGCACGCCAGGAGTTCCACAGCGTCGGGTTGGTGGCGTTGATGTCGGAGACGGTCAGCACGTACAGGTAATCGAGGCGGGTTTCATCGCCGACGATCTGCGCAAAGTCGTGGATCACCTGCGGGTCGGACAAGTCCTTGCGCTGGGCAGTGGTCGACATCACCAGGTGGTTCTGCACCAGCCAGACGATCAGCCGGCTGTCCCAAAGTGGCAACTGGTGGCGCTGGCAGAAGGCCTCGGCATCCACGGCGCCGATCTCGGAATGGTCGCCATGCCGGCCTTTGCCGATGTCGTGGTACAGGCCGGCCAGGTAGATCAGCTCGGGTTTGGGCAGCTTGGCCATGAGTTTGCTGGCCAGCGGGAATTTCTCTGACACCTGGGTGTACTGCAGCTTACGCAGGTGCTTGATCAGGTTCAGGGTGTGGGCGTCCACGGTATAGATGTGGAACAGGTCGTGCTGCATTTGCCCGACAATAAAGCCGAACTCCGGCAAGTAACGCCCGAGAATGCCGTAGCGGTTCATGCGCCGCAGGTTGCGGTGGATACCGATCTTGCACTTGAACAGTTCGATAAACAGGCTGGTGTTGCGGATGTCGTTACGGAAATCATCGTCGATCAGGTGACGGTTTTCCCGCAGCAGGCGGATGGTATCGGCGCGTACGCCCTTGATTTCCGGCTGCTGGGCCATCAGCACGAAAATTTCCAGCATGGCGAACGGCGTGCGACGGAACACATTGTCGTTGCGCGCCTCGATGTAGCCATCATGCAGCTGGAAGCGCGAGTTGATCGGCTGTGGCGGCGCTTCATCCTCGGGGGCCAGGATCACTTCTTCGAAGTGCTGGATGATCAGGTCGCTGAGCTGGGCAATGCTCATGACCACCCGGTAATACTGCTGCATGAAGCTTTCGATGCTGGTCTTCGCGTCCTCGCCTTCAAAACCCAGCAGGGTGGCGATGGAGCGCTGGTGGTCGAACAGCAGGCGGTCTTCGGAGCGCCCGGCGAGCATGTGCAGTGCGTAGCGTACCTTCCAGAGGAATTCCTGCGACGAGGCCAGCAGAGCGTTTTCGCTCTCTACCAGGAAGCCTTCGCCCGCCAGGGCGCGCAGGTTGAGGGTGCCGTATTGGCGACGGGCCACCCACAAAATCGTCTGGATGTCCCGCAGCCCGCCCGGCGAGCCTTTGACGTTGGGTTCCAGGTTGTATTCGGTGTCGTTGTACTTGTGGTGCCGGGCCTTTTGCTCGGCACGCTTGGCCAGGAAGAAGTCCTTGCTTGGCCACATGTGCGCGGTGCTGGTGACTTCGAGCATGCGCTGGCGCAGGCGCTCGGGGCCAGCGATAGTGCGGCTTTCCATCAGGTTGGTGATCACGGTGAGGTCGGCGCGGGCCTCTTCGGCGCATTCGTCCACTGAACGCACACTTTGGCCGACTTCCAGGCCGATGTCCCACAACAGCGTCAGAAAACGCTCGATGGAATCGCGAAAGATCTCATGGTCGGCGCTGTCCAGCAGGATCAGCAGGTCGATATCGGAGTAGGGGTGCAACTCGCCACGCCCGTAGCCGCCGACCGCCACCAGGGCGATGTCGGCGTCTTCGCTCCAACTGAACTGTTCCCAAGCCTTTTGCAGAATGTTATCGACAAACCAGGCGCGGTCCTCGATCAGCCGGCGAATGTCCCGGCCACTGCGAAAGCGCTCGTCGAGCACCTCGCGGGCCTGGCGGATAGCTTTCTTGAACGCGGCGATAGGGCTCGCCTTCAGGGCCAGTTCGGCCTGGAACTGGCCACGGTCAAAGAGTTCGGGATCCACCTGGGGCATCGATCGGTTTTCCTTTCTATCTAACAGTCAGTCACAACACAGTGGGGGAAAACCTGGGTGATCCTTACGCGGAAACGCGGGGGATCGTGTCGTCCGCACGCAGCGTGAAGATCTCGTAGCCGGTTTCGGTGACCAGCAGGGTGTGCTCCCACTGGGCCGAGAGCTTGCGATCCTTGGTGATCGCGGTCCAGCCGTCGCCCAGCACTTTGGTGTCGGCCTTGCCCTGGTTGATCATCGGCTCGATGGTGAAGGTCATGCCGGCCTTCAGTTCCATGCCGGTGCCGGCACGGCCGTAGTGCAGGATCTGCGGCTCTTCGTGGAAGACGGTGCCGATGCCGTGGCCGCAGAATTCGCGCACCACCGAAAAGCCGTTCTTTTCGGCGTGCTTCTGGATCACTTCACCGATGTCGCCCAGGCGGCAGCCAGGCTTGACGATTTCGATGGCCTTGTACATGCATTCCTGGGTCACCTGGGATAGGCGCTCGGCCCACACCGGCACGTTGCCGACGTGGAACATGCGGCTGGTATCGCCGAAGTAGCGGTCCTTGATCACGGTGACGTCGATGTTCAGGGTGTCGCCGTCCTTCAACGGCTTGTCACCCGGAATCCCGTGGCAGACCACGTGGTTGACCGAGGTGCAGATCGACTTGGGGAAGCCCTTGTAGTTCAGCGGCGCAGGAATGGCGCCCTGCACGTTGACAATATAGTCGTGGCAGATCTGGTTGAGGGTTTCGGTGGTAACGCCGGGCTTGACGTGTTCGGCGATCATTTCCAGCACGTCGGCAGCCAGTTTGCCGGCGATGCGCATGCCAGCGATGTCTTCGGCGGTTTTCAAGCTAACGGTCATACAGGCTCTCTCTAGCGCGACGCGCTGAAATCAATACGGTTTACGGGCGTGCGACAAAAGGTTACAGAATTCGCACAAGCCACAAAAAACGCGATTCTAACAGACGATGGCGTCAAATCATGAGCCTCTGATGATCGCTTCTCTCTATAAGGTAGGGCTATCTCGGCTCTATTCAAGGGGTTACACCAAAGCGTCCGGCTCCAAATGTGATTGCGTGTTCCGTTTTTGCCGATGCTGTGGTATAAAATGCGCCGCTTTCCGGGGATACCCCGCAAAGCTTAAATCCACACACGTGTCGACACGATGACCTGGGTGCCGGAGGCCTTGATGCCGCTGGTTGGTCATTGGGATACGTGGAGGCCAAACCCGACTTATTAAGGAACTATCATGTCCCAAGTCAACATGCGCGATATGCTGAAGGCCGGTGTGCACTTCGGTCACCAGACCCGTTACTGGAACCCGAAAATGGGTAAATACATTTTCGGCGCGCGTAACAAGATCCACATTATCAACCTTGAAAAAACCCTGCCAATGTTCAACGAAGCGCTGACTTTCGTAGAGCGCCTGGCCCAGGGCAAAAACAAGATTCTGTTCGTCGGCACCAAGCGTTCCGCTGGCAAGATCGTTGCTGAAGAAGCAGCACGTTGCGGTTCGCCGTACGTCGATCACCGCTGGTTGGGCGGCATGCTGACCAACTTCAAAACCATCCGTGCTTCCATCAAGCGTCTGCGTGACCTTGAAGTGCAAGCCGAAGACGGTACTTTCGCCAAGCTGACCAAGAAAGAAGCGCTGATGCGCTCCCGTGACCTGGAAAAGCTCGATCGTTCCCTGGGTGGTATCAAGGACATGGGCGGTCTGCCTGACGCACTGTTCGTTATCGACGTTGATCACGAGCGCATCGCGATCACCGAAGCCAACAAGCTGGGCATCCCGGTTATCGGCGTAGTCGATACCAACAGCAGCCCGGAAGGCGTTGACTACATCATCCCAGGCAACGATGACGCAATCCGCGCTATCCAGCTGTACATGGGTTCGATGGCTGACGCTGTAATCCGTGGTCGCAACCACGTTGCTGGTGGTACCGAGCAGTTCGTTGAAGAAGCTCCGGTAGCTGCCGCTGAGTAATTAGCGCCCTGGCGTTGACTCAGTAAGCAAAAAGGGGGCTTGGCCCCCTTTTTGCCACCTCGAAAACCATTTGTCGGCAGCGCAACTGCATCATCTGTAACGTGCAGCGGCCTACAAGGGTAATTCGGGAAGAATTGATCGCCCGTTTGATCGGGTGGAATGGTTGAAAACCTATCCAAGAGGATTTTGAAATGGCAGAGATTACTGCAGCGTTGGTCAAAGAACTGCGTGAGCGTACCGGCGAAGGCATGATGGATTGCAAAAAGGCCTTGACCAAGGCCGGCGGCGACATCGAAAAAGCCATCGACGACATGCGTGCTTCCGGCGCCATCAAGGCTGCCAAGAAAGCAGGCAACGTAGCTGCTGAAGGCGCAATCGCTCTGAAAGAAGACGGTAAATCCGCCGTTCTGCTGGAAGTGAACTCGCAGACCGACTTCCTGGCTCTGCAGGACGACTTCAAGGCATTCGTTGCTGCCAGCGTTGAAAAAGCATTCGCTGACAAGCTGACTACCGTTGAGCCTCTGATCGAAGCTCAAGAAGCTGCTCGCCTGGTACTGGTCGGCAAGGTTGGCGAAAACGTCAACATCCGTCGCCTGACTCGCGTTGAAGGTGATGTGGTTGGTGGTTACCTGCACGGCAACAAAATCGGCGTAGCTGTTGTTCTGAAAGGCGGCGACGTTGAGCTGGCCAAAGACATCGCTATGCACGTTGCTGCCAGCAACCCTGAGTTCCTGCTGCCTTCGGAAGTTTCTGACGAAGCGATCGAGCGTGAAAAAGCTGTGTTCCTGCAGCTGAACGAAGAAAAAATCAAAGGCAAGCCAGAAAACATTGTTGAGAACATGGTCAAAGGCCGTATCAGCAAGTTCCTGGCCGAAGCAAGCCTGGTTGAGCAGGCGTTCGTCAAGAACCCTGAAATCAAGGTTGGCGAACTGGCCAAGAAGGCCGGTGCTGAAATCGTTTCCTTCACCTACTACAAAGTAGGCGAAGGCATCGAGAAGCCGGTCGACAACTTTGCTGAAGAAGTTGCTGCCCAGCTGGCTGCCGCCAAGCAATAAGACAGTTTTCAACTGTCGCCCGAAAGAGGCTGCCCGCTCACGCGCGCAGCCTCTTTTCAAATGGGAAGGCTGATTTTAATTGGCTTCCCCTCGGAACTGGCTTACAAAGCCGTGTTCCGATGGCGCTGTAGCAGCGTCCAGCTAGAGTGAACGCAAGCCGTAAACGGCTCGCCAAGAATTTTTAAAAAATACGCCGC
The DNA here is from genome assembly GCF_024112395.2 of Pseudomonas pergaminensis. Taxonomy (NCBI): domain Bacteria; kingdom Pseudomonadati; phylum Pseudomonadota; class Gammaproteobacteria; order Pseudomonadales; family Pseudomonadaceae; genus Pseudomonas; species Pseudomonas pergaminensis. Next base: position 1,438,203 of record NZ_CP078013.2, read on the forward strand.
AGGAGAGATTCGCAATGGCTCAGCAGGGCAGTGGTTATCAGGCTCGCTATAAACGCATTCTACTCAAGCTTAGCGGCGAGGCCCTGATGGGCTCGGAAGAGTTCGGGATCGATCCCAAGGTGCTCGACCGCATGGCGCTGGAAGTCGGCCAACTGGTCGGTATCGGCGTACAGGTCGGCCTGGTGATCGGTGGCGGCAACCTGTTCCGCGGCGCGGCACTGAGTGCGGCCGGTATGGATCGGGTCACCGGCGACCACATGGGCATGCTGGCCACTGTGATGAACGCCCTGGCCATGCGCGACGCCCTGGAGCGCGCCAATATCTCGGCTATCGTGATGTCGGCTATTTCCATGGTCGGCGTGACCGATCACTATGACCGCCGCAAGGCCATGCGCCACCTGAACGCCAAGGAAGTGGTGATCTTCGCCGCTGGCACGGGTAACCCGTTCTTCACCACCGACTCGGCAGCGTGCCTGCGTGCTATCGAGATCGATGCCGACGTGGTGCTCAAGGCCACCAAGGTAGACGGTGTGTACACCGCAGACCCATTCAAAGACCCGCATGCCGAGAAGTTCGATCATCTGACCTACGATGAAGTACTGGATCGCAAGCTGGGCGTGATGGACCTGACGGCTATTTGCCTGTGCCGCGACCACAAGATGCCGCTGCGCGTATTTAACATGAACAAGCCCGGCGCCCTGCTGAATATCGTACACGGCGGCGCAGAAGGGACTCTGATCGAGGAAGGCCAACAATGATCAACGAAATCAAGAAAGACGCCCAAGCGCGTATGCAGAAATCCCTGGAGTCTCTGAGCCACGCATTCGGCCAGATTCGTACCGGCAAGGCGCACCCGAGCATCCTTGGCAGCGTGATGGTGCCTTACTACGGTGCCGACACCCCGCTGAGCAGTGTGGCCAACGTCACCGTTAAAGACTCGCGCACCCTGCAGGTCGTGGCTTTCGAGCGCAATATGCTGGCTGCTGTCGACAAGGCTATCCAGAGCGCTGGCTTGAACCTCAACCCGACCAACCTGGGTGAGTTGCTGCTGATCTCCATGCCGGCCCTGACCGAGGAAACCCGCAAGGGCTTCACCAAGCAGGCACGCAGCGCTGCCGAAGATGCTCGTGTTGCTGTGCGCAACATCCGCCGCGATGCCTTGGGTGACCTGAAGAAGCTGGTCAAGGACAAGGAAATCAGCGAAGACGAAGAGCGTCGTGCCACTGCTGACATCGACAAGCTGACCAAGGATGCCGAGGCCCAGATCACCAAGGCCACGGAAGAAAAAGAAAAGGACCTGATGGCCGTATAAGGGGTCAGGACACCTTCATGGAAAAGACCAAGCAGACTGTACCCTCTGTGGTGCCGCGCCATGTCGCGATCATCATGGATGGGAATAATCGCTGGGCGAAGAAACGCTTTATGCCGGGTGTTGCCGGGCATAAAGCGGGTGTCGATGCGGTACGGGCTGTGATCGAGGTGTGTGCCGAGGCCAAGGTCGAAGTGTTGACCTTGTTTGCCTTCTCCAGTGAGAACTGGCAGCGGCCCGCCGAAGAAGTCAGTGCCTTGATGGACCTGTTCTTCAAGGCCCTGCGTCGTGAGGCCAAGCGCCTCAACGACAACAACATCAGCCTGCGCATCATTGGCGATCGCTCACGTTTCCATCCGGAGCTGCAAGCTGCCATGCGCGAAGCCGAGGCTATCACTGCTGGCGCAAACCGCTTTGTGCTGCAGATCGCAGCCAACTACGGTGGCCAGTGGGACATCGCCCAGGCCGCACAACGCCTGGCGCGTGAAGTACAGGCCGGTCATCTGCGGCCCGATGACATCACGCCCGAACTGCTTCAAACCTGCCTGGTCACCGGCGACCTGCCGTTGCCGGACCTGTGCATCCGTACCGGTGGCGAGCACCGCATCAGCAATTTCCTGTTGTGGCAGTTGGCCTACACCGAGCTGTACTTCTCCGACCTGTTCTGGCCGGACTTCAAACACGATGCCATGCGCAATGCGCTGGCCGATTTCGCTTCCCGTCAGCGTCGCTTCGGTAAAACGAGCGAGCAGATCGAAGCTGGAGCCCGGGTTTAAATGCTTAAACAACGAATCATCACAGCACTGATCCTGTTGCCGATCGCCTTGTGTGGGTTTTTCCTGCTCGACGGTTCCGGCTTTGCGCTGTTTATCGGCCTGGTCGTCACCCTCGGTGCCTGGGAATGGGCGCGCCTGGCGGGTTTCAGTGCCCAGTTGCCACGCGTGGTGTATGCCGCGGTCGTGGCTGCCCTGGCGTTTCTCCTGTACATCCTGCCGGACATTGCGCCGTGGGTGTTGGGGGCGGCGGTGCTGTGGTGGGCGCTGGCAACGTTCCTGGTGTTGACCTATCCGCGCACCAGCAGCCAATGGTCCAGTGTTGCCTGCAAGCTGGTGATCGGTTTGCTGATCCTGCTGCCGGCATGGCAAGGGCTGGTGGAGATCAAGCGTTATCCACTGGGTAACTGGCTGATCCTGGCGGTCATGGTGCTGGTCTGGGGGGCTGATATCGGCGCCTACTTTTCCGGTCGGGCCTTCGGCAAGCGCAAGCTGGCGCCGGCGGTCAGTCCGGGCAAGAGCTGGGAAGGGGTCTATGGCGGGCTGGCGTTGACGCTGGTGATCGCGCTGGTCGTCGGTATCGTGCGTGGCTGGGCGGCGAAGGAGATTTTCCTGGCGCTGTTGGCCACGGCCATCGTCGTGTTCATTTCGGTGGTGGGTGACCTCACTGAAAGCATGTTCAAGCGCCAGGCCGGGATCAAGGACAGCAGTAACCTGCTGCCGGGTCATGGCGGTGTGCTGGACCGCATCGATAGCTTGACCGCAGCCATCCCGATCTTTGCTGTCCTGCTGTGGATGACTGCTTCGTGAGCCGCCTGCAACAAGTGACCGTGCTGGGGGCAACCGGCTCGGTGGGGCTGAGCACCCTGGACGTGATTGCGCGTCACCCTGATCGCTACCAGGTCTTCGCACTCACCGGGTTTACCCGCCTGAGCGAACTGCTGGCCTTGTGCGTGCGCCATGCGCCGCGTTTCGCGGTGGTGCCAGAAGCCGCTGCGGCACGGGGGCTGCAGGATGATCTGCGGGCTGCCGGGCTCGCGACTCAAGTATTGGTGGGCGAGGAGGGGTTGTGCCAGGTTTCGGCCGATGCCGAGGTAGACACTGTGGTCGCGGCTATCGTAGGCGCTGCGGGTCTGCGTCCCACCCTGGCGGCCGTTGACGCTGGCAAGAAGATCCTGCTGGCCAATAAAGAAGCGCTGGTCATGTCCGGCGCACTCTTCATGCAGGCGGTGCGCAAAAGCGGCGCCGTGCTGTTGCCCCTCGACAGTGAACACAACGCGATCTTCCAGTGCATGCCCGGCGACTACGCGCGCGGCTTGAGCCAGGTGGGTGTGCGTCGAATCCTGCTGACCGCCTCGGGTGGTCCGTTCCGGCAAACACCACTGGATGAGCTGGAGCACGTATCGCCCGACCAGGCGTGCGCTCACCCGAACTGGTCCATGGGGCGCAAGATCTCCGTGGATTCGGCCAGTATGATGAACAAGGGCCTTGAGTTGATCGAGGCCTGCTGGCTGTTCGATGCACGCCCGGATCAGATCGAGGTGGTGATTCACCCGCAAAGTGTGATTCATTCCCTGGTCGACTACGTGGATGGTTCGGTCCTGGCGCAGTTGGGCAACCCCGATATGCGCACGCCGATTGCCAATGCGCTGGCCTGGCCGGAGCGGATTGATTCCGGCGTGGCGCCCCTGGACCTGTTCGCCGTGGCTCGCCTGGATTTCGAGGCGCCGGACGAGCAGCGCTTTCCTTGCCTGCGCCTGGCGCGGCAAGCGGCCGAGGCGGGTAACAGCGCGCCGGCGATGCTGAATGCGGCCAACGAAGTGGCCGTGGCGGCGTTTCTCGAACGGCGCATCCGCTTTCCGCAGATCGCGAGTATCATCGAGGACGTCCTGGCGCTCGAGCCGGTCGTGGCGGTGAGCGACCTGGGGGCGGTATTCGAGGCCGATGCCAAGGCTCGGGCCCTGGCGGAACAATGGTTGAACCGCAACGCGCGTTAGTCTGCAGGCGGCTTTGAGCCTTCAGGCACTGGATTGGAATGCGGAGAAATTAGATGAGTGCGCTTTACATGATTGTCGGCACCCTGGTTGCTCTGGGTGTGCTGGTTACCTTCCACGAATTTGGCCACTTCTGGGTGGCGCGTCGTTGCGGCGTCAAGGTATTGCGCTTCTCCGTCGGTTTCGGCATGCCGCTGGTGCGCTGGCACGACCGCCGTGGCACCGAGTTCGTGATTGCGGCCATCCCGTTGGGCGGCTACGTCAAGATGCTCGATGAGCGTGAAGGCGAAGTTCCGGCGGATCAGTTGGACCAGTCCTTCAACCGCAAGACCGTTCGTCAGCGTATCGCCATTGTCGCTGCCGGCCCGATCGCCAATTTCCTGTTGGCGATGGTGTTCTTCTGGGTCCTGGCCATGTTGGGCAGCCAGCAGGTCCGTCCGGTGATCGGCGCGGTCGAGTCAGACAGTATTGCCGCCAAGGCCGGGCTGGTTGCCGGGCAAGAAATTGTTTCCATTGATGGCGAACCCACCACCGGTTGGGGCGCGGTCAATTTGCAGTTGGTGCGTCGCCTGGGTGAAAGCGGCATCGTCAATGTCGTGGTGCGCGAGCAGGATTCCACCACCGAGACCCCGCGTGAACTGGCCCTCGACCATTGGCTCAAGGGCGCTGACGAGCCTGACCCGATCAAGTCCCTGGGCATACGTCCATGGCGTCCGGCCCTGCCACCGGTGCTTGCCGAGCTGGATCCGAAAGGTCCGGCCCAGGCCGCCGGCCTCAAGACCGGCGATCGCCTGTTGGCCCTCGATGGCCAGCCATTGGGTGACTGGCAGCAGGTGGTCGATCTGGTTCGTGTACGGCCTGATACCAAAATTGTGCTGAAAGTTGAGCGCGACGGTGCTCAAATCGACGTCCCTGTGACCTTGTCGGTTCGTGGGGAAGCCAAGGCGGCCGGGGGTTACCTGGGTGCCGGGGTCAAAGGTGTCGACTGGCCGCCATCGATGGTGCGCGAGGTGAGCTACGGGCCGTTGGCGGCGATTGGCGAGGGTGCGAAACGCACTTGGACCATGAGCGTGCTGACCCTCGAATCCCTCAAGAAAATGTTGTTCGGCGAGCTCTCGGTAAAAAACTTGAGTGGACCGATAACCATTGCTAAAGTGGCGGGCGCTTCTGCCCAGTCGGGTGTCGCGGATTTCCTGAATTTCCTGGCTTATCTGAGTATTAGCCTGGGCGTTCTGAATTTGCTGCCCATTCCAGTATTGGATGGGGGGCATCTGTTGTTTTATCTGGTCGAGTGGGCGCGTGGTCGTCCCTTGTCGGATCGGGTGCAGGGTTGGGGGATACAGATCGGTATCAGTTTGGTGGTCGGGGTGATGTTATTAGCCTTGGTCAACGATCTGGGTCGACTGTAACGCTTCGCTGAATTGCGAATCTGCCGCATTTTGCGGCAGTTTGTTTATTGCCAGTTGGAATAAGAAAGGACTTCATGAAACGTCTGCTGCTAACTGCGGTTCTCACCGTATTGATGATCGCCGAAGTTCACGCCGAGTCCTTCACTATCTCCGATATTCGCGTCAACGGCCTCCAGCGGGTTTCCGCAGGTAGCGTCTTTGGTGCTTTGCCGTTGAACGTTGGGGAACAGGCTGATGACCGTCGCCTGGTGGAATCCACTCGTGCGCTGTTCAAAACCGGTTTCTTTCAAGACATCCAACTGGGTCGCGAAGGTAACGTCCTGGTCATCACCGTGGTCGAGCGACCTTCCGTCGCCAGTATCGAGATCGAAGGCAACAAGGCGATCTCTACTGAAGACCTGATGAAAGGTCTGAAACAATCCGGCCTGGCCGAAGGCGAGATCTTCCAGCGCGCCACCCTCGAAGGTGTGCGTAACGAGCTGCAACGCCAGTACGTTGCCCAGGGTCGTTATTCTGCGACCGTGGAAACGGAAGTGGTCCCGCAGCCGCGTAACCGTGTCGGCCTCAAGGTCAACATCAACGAAGGCACCGTGGCGGCGATTCAGCACATCAACGTGGTGGGCAATACCAAGTTCGCTGATGACGACCTGATCGACCTGTTCGAACTCAAGACCACCAACTGGCTGTCGTTCTTCAAGAACGATGACAAGTACGCCCGTGAAAAACTCTCCGGTGACCTGGAACGCCTGCGTTCCTACTACCTGGACCGTGGCTATATCAATATGGATATCGCTTCGACCCAGGTGTCCATCACCCCGGACAAGAAGCACGTCTACATCACCGTCAACGTCAACGAAGGCGAGAAATACAAGGTTCGTGACGTAAAACTGAGCGGCGACCTTAAAGTGCCTGAAGACCAGGTCAAGGCGCTGTTGCTGGTGCAGAAAGACCAGGTGTTCTCGCGCAAGCTGATGACCACCACTTCCGAACTGATCACCCGCCGCCTGGGTAACGAAGGCTATACCTTTGCCAACGTCAATGGCGTACCGACGCCGCACGATGATGACCACACCGTGGACATCACCTTTGTCGTCGACCCGGGCAAGCGTGCCTACGTGAACCGTATCAACTTCCGCGGCAACACCAAGTCTGCGGACGAAGTACTGCGTCGTGAAATGCGTCAGATGGAAGGTGGCTGGGCGTCGACCTACCTGATCGACCAGTCCAAGACCCGTCTCGAGCGCCTGGGCTTCTTCAAGGAAGTCAACGTCGAAACCCCGGCTGTACCGGGTGTGGATGACCAGGTCGACGTGAACTACGCCGTTGAAGAACAAGCATCGGGTTCCATCACCGCCAGTGTCGGCTTCGCACAGAGCGCCGGTCTGATCCTCGGTGGTTCGATCACCCAGAACAACTTCCTGGGTACCGGTAACCGTGTGTCCATCGGCCTGACGCGAAGCGAATACCAGAGCCGATACAACTTCGGTTACACCGACCCCTACTGGACTGCTGACGGTGTGAGCCTGGGCTACAACGCCTTCTACCGCACCACCGACTACAAAGACCTCGACGTTGACGTTGCAAGCTATGCGATCGACAGCCTCGGTGCCGGTGTCAACGTTGGTTACCCGATCAGCGAGACCTCGCGCCTGACCTTCGGCCTGACTGCGCAACAGGATGAGATCAAGACCGGTGTATACACCGTGGACGAAATCTTTGACTTCACCCGTCGTGAAGGCGACAAGTTCCTGAACTTCAAGGCGTCTGCCGGCTGGTCCGAGTCGACCCTGAACAAAGGTGTACTGGCTACCCGTGGTCATTCCCAGAGCTTGACCCTGGAAACCACCACGCCGGGCAGTGACCTGTCGTTCTTCAAGCTCGACTACCGTGGCCAGCTGTTCACGCCGTTGAGCGACAATTACACCATGCGCCTGCACACCGAGTTGGGCTATGGCGATGGTTATGGTTCCACCAATGGTCTACCGTTCTACGAGAACTACTACGCGGGTGGCTTCAACTCCGTACGTGGCTTCAAGGACAGCACCTTGGGCCCACGTGGTACACCAAGCCGTGGTGTGGGTGTAACCGGTAACCAGGGTACTGTGGCTGACTCTGACAATGACCCGCTGCCGTTCGGTGGTAACGTGTTGATCCAGGGTGGTGCGGAGATCCTGTTCCCGCTGCCGTTCGTGAAAGATCAGCGTTCCCTGCGTACGTCGGTATTCTGGGACGTGGGTAACGTGTTCGACTCCAAGTGCGAGCAGATCCGTAACCCGAGCGGCGTTAAGTCCGACACACAGTGCAACGACGTGAGCCTCAGTAACCTGGCAAGCTCCGTGGGTGTGGGTGTGACCTGGGTGACTGCGCTTGGCCCATTGAGCTTTGCTCTGGCCATGCCGATCAAGAAACCGGATAACGCTGAAACCCAGATTTTCCAATTCTCCCTCGGCCAGACGTTCTAAGCGTCTGACCCAAGATAACGACAACGGATTCTGTAGGAGTACATCGTGCGTAAGTTGACTCAATTGGTTCTGCTGGCAACCGTGCTGGTAGCGACCCCGGCCTTCGCCGAAATGAAAATCGCCGTGCTGAACTATCAGATGGCCCTGCTGGAATCCGATGCGGCCAAGAAGTACGCCGTGGACGCCGAGAAGAAGTTCGGTCCGCAACTGACCAAGCTCAAGACCCTGGAAAGCAGCGCCAAGGGCATCCAGGACCGCCTGGTTGCCGGTGGCGACAAGATGCAGCAAGGCGAGCGCGAGCGTCTGGAGCTTGAATTCAAGCAAAAGGCCCGTGACTACCAGTTCCAGTCCAAGGAGCTGAACGAAGCCAAGGCTGTTGCTGACCGTGAAATGCTGAAACAGCTGAAGCCGAAACTCGACAGCGCTGTGGAAGAAGTCATCAAGAAAGGTGCCTTTGACCTGGTGTTTGAGCGTGGCGCTGTAATCGACGTCAAGCCTCAATACGACATCACCCGCCAGGTGATCGAGCGCATGAACCAGCTGAAGTAAGCCATGACCGCGACTATCAGGCTCGGCGAGTTGGCCGAGTTCCTGGGGGCCACCTTGCGTGGCTCCCCGGAGAAAGAAATTACTGGGCTAGCCACCTTGCAGGAGGCTGGCCCAGCTCAGTTGAGCTTCCTCGCAAACCCCCAATACCGTAAATACCTGGTCGACAGCCAAGCCGCAGCCGTGTTGCTGAAAGCTGCTGACGCCGAAGGGTTTGCCGGGGATGCGCTGGTGGTGCCTGACCCCTACCTGGCTTATGCGCGGGTGTCGCACCTGTTCGATCCCAAGCCCAAGGCCGCCAGCGGTATTCATCCGTCTGCGGTGATCGCCGATGATGCCCAGGTTGACCCTGCGGCCAGCGTCGGCGCCTTTGCGGTGATCGAGAGCGGCGCACGCATTGGGGCGGGTGTCACCGTGGGTGCCCATTGCTTTATCGGCGCGCGCTGTGAGATTGGCGCAGACGGTTGGCTGGCACCGCGCGTGACCCTGTACCACGATGTGCGTATCGGTGAGCGCGTCGTCATCCAGTCGGGTGCCGTGATCGGCGGTGAAGGTTTTGGCTTTGCCAATGCCAAGGGCATCTGGAACAAGATTGCCCAGGTCGGCGGCGTACTGATCGGCGACGACGTGGAAATTGGCGTGAACACGGCTGTCGATCGCGGGGCCCTGGCCGATACCGTGATCGGTAACGGTGTGAAGCTCGACAACCAGATCCAGATCGCCCACAACGTACAGATTGGCGATCACACCGCCATGGCGGCGTGCGTGGGTATCTCCGGCAGCACCAAGATCGGCAAGCACTGCATGCTCGCCGGTGGCGTTGGGCTGGTGGGGCATATCGAAATTTGCGACAACGTTTTCATCACCGGCATGACCATGGTCACCCACTCGATTACCGAGCCCGGGGCCTATTCGTCCGGTACCGCCATGCAGCCTGCGGCTGAATGGCGCAAGAGTGCAGCACGGTTGAGGCAGCTCGACGACATGGCTCGACGCCTCAAACAGCTGGAAAAGCGTGTTGGGGACGTGACCCCTGGCGGTAATGCTTCATCAGAAGGCTGATACCATTTCCATATCAAGTGTGCACAGCCGCTAGACTGCCTCCTTGATTTGCTAGCGGGGCGTGCTTTTAGTTCGCCCGCCCCCAATCTTTATTACAGGCTTCCCCCCGAAATGATGGACATCAACGAGATTCGCGAATACCTGCCTCACCGTTACCCGTTCCTGTTGGTGGACCGTGTAGTGGACCTCAACGTCGAGGAAAAGCGCATTCGTGCCTATAAGAATGTCAGCATCAACGAACCGTTCTTCAACGGTCACTTTCCCGCGCATCCAATCATGCCGGGCGTGTTGATCATCGAAGCGATGGCCCAGGCTGCCGGTATCCTTGGTTTCAAAATGCTCGACCTCAAGCCTGCCGACGGCACGCTTTACTATTTCGTGGGCTCCGACAAGTTGCGTTTCCGCAACCCGGTGACCCCGGGTGACCAGTTGATCCTGGAAGCCAAGTTCATCAGCTGCAAGCGCCAGATCTGGAAGTTCGAATGCCAGGCCTCGGTGGACGGCAAGCCGGTGTGCTCCGCCGAGATCATCTGTGCGGAACGCAAACTATGAGTTTGATTGACCCTCGCGCAATCATCGATCCGTCGGCCGTTCTGGCCGCCGACGTTGAGGTCGGCCCCTGGTCGATCATCGGCGCAGGTGTGGAAATCGGCGAGGGGACTGTCATCGGGCCGCACGTGATCCTCAAGGGTCCGACCCGCATTGGCAAACACAATCGCATCTACCAGTTCTCCTCGGTAGGCGAAGACACCCCGGACATGAAGTACAAGGGTGAAGAGACACGCCTGGTAATCGGTGATCACAACATCATCCGTGAAGGCGTGACCATTCACCGTGGCACTGTGCAGGACCGGGCCGAGACCACGCTGGGTGATCACAACCTGGTCATGGCCTATGCCCATATCGGTCACGACAGCGTCATTGGCAACCACTGCATCCTGGTCAACAACACCGCGTTGGCGGGCCATGTGCACGTTGACGATTGGGCGATCCTGTCCGGGTTCACCCTGGTGCATCAGTACTGCCATATCGGCGCCCACAGCTTTTCCGGCATGGGCACTGCCATCGGCAAGGATGTTCCGGCGTTCGTTACGGTATTCGGCAACCCGGCCGAAGCCCGCAGCATGAACTTCGAAGGCATGCGCCGTCGCGGGTTCAGCGAAGACGCGATCCACGCCCTGCGCCGTGCCTACAAGGTGGTTTATCGTCAAGGGCTCACGGTCGACCAGGCGTTGACTCAACTGGCCGAGCCGGCAGCGCTGTTCCCGGAAGTCGCGGTGTTCCGCGACTCGATCCAGGCGTCGACTCGCGGCATCACCCGCTAATCATGGCTAATCTGCGTATCGCGCTGGTGGCCGGGGAAGCTTCCGGCGACATTCTGGGCGCAGGCCTTATGCGGGCCCTCAAGGCCCAGCACCCGGCGGTGGAATTCATCGGTGTCGGCGGCCCGCTGATGCAGGCTGAAGGGCTCACCTCCTACTTCCCCATGGAGCGTCTGTCGGTCATGGGGCTGGTCGAGGTGCTGGGTCGCCTGCGCGAGTTGTTGGCCCGTCGCAAGCTGCTGATCCAGACCTTGATCGAAGAAAAGCCCGATGTGTTCATCGGCATCGACGCGCCGGACTTCACCCTCAATATCGAACTCAAACTGCGCCAGGCCGGCATCAAGACCGTGCACTACGTCAGCCCGTCCGTCTGGGCGTGGCGGCAGAAGCGCGTGCTCAAGATCCGCGAGGGCTGCGACCTGATGCTGACCTTGCTGCCGTTCGAGGCCCGGTTCTACGAAGAAAAGGGCGTGCCGGTGCGGTTTGTCGGGCATACCCTGGCCGACGCGATTCCCCTGCAGGCTGATCGCGCGGCCGCGCGTGCCGAGCTGGGCTTGCCCGACGGCCCGCTGGTCGCGCTGATGCCTGGCAGCCGTGGTGGCGAAGTGGGGCGACTGGCCTCGGTGTTTTTCGATGCTGCCGAACGTCTGCTGGCCTTGAAGCCGGGCATACGTTTCGTGCTGCCTTGCGCCAGCCCGCAACGTCGCGCGCAGATCGAAACACTGCTGGAAGGTCGCAACCTGCCGTTGACCTTGCTCGATGGTCAGTCACACCTGGCCCTGGCCGCCTGTGATGCGGTGCTGATCGCCTCGGGTACGGCCACTCTGGAAGCCTTGCTGTACAAGCGCCCGATGGTGGTGGCCTACCGCCTGGCGCCGCTGACCTTCTGGATCCTCAAGCGCATGGTCAAAAGCCCTTACATCTCCCTGCCCAACCTGCTGGCCCAGCGCCTGTTGGTGCCGGAGTTGTTGCAGGACGATGCAACGCCCGAGGCCCTGGCGCAAACTTTACTACCCTTGATCGACGGCGGCGAAGAACAGACCCGCGGCTTCGACGACATCCACCGCACCCTGCGTCGTGATGCGTCGAACCAGGCAGCCGACGCCGTATTGACCCTGATCGGCAAGCAACAGGAAGCCTTATGACGACGCAGATGGGCCTGGATTTCAGCCTGGTTGCCGAAGCCCACGAACTGGTGGCCGGTGTTGACGAAGTCGGGCGCGGGCCTTTGTGCGGCGCCGTGGTCACGGCGGCAGTGATCCTCGATCCAAACCGCCCGATCCTCGGTCTCAACGACTCGAAGAAACTCACCGAAGCGCGCCGCGAAAAACTCTACGACGAGATCTGTGAGAAAGCCCTGAGCTGGCATATCGCCCGGGCTGAAGTTGAAGAAATCGACCAGCTGAACATTTTGCACGCCACCATGCTGGCCATGCAGCGTGCAGTCGAGGGGCTGCACATCACCCCGAAAATGGCGATGATCGACGGTAACCGCTGCCCCAAGCTTGCCATGCCTTCCGAGGCGGTGGTCAAGGGTGATAGCAAGGTGCCTGCCATCGCCGCCGCGTCAATCCTGGCCAAAGTCAGTCGTGACCGGGAAATGGCTGCGTTCGAATTGATCTACCCCGGCTACGGCATCGGCGGTCATAAAGGCTACCCGACGCCCGTTCATCTGGAAGCCCTGGCTCGCCTTGGCCCGACGCCGATCCACCGCCGCTCGTTCGCCCCAGTGCGCCAGGCTTACGAGCTGCGCGAGAGCTTCAGCGAGGTTTAGTCGCAAGGCTGATGTTTTTGCCAAGGCCCGGTACAATCCGGGCCTTGTTGTCTCCACGTTTCTAGACAGGATCACTATGCCGGCTTCATTCGTTCACCTACGCCTGCACACTGAATACTCCCTGGTCGACGGCCTGGTACGGATCAAACCGCTGGTCAAAACCCTGGTGGGCATGAACATGCCTGCGGTAGCGGTTACCGATCAGAACAACATGTGTTCCCTGGTCAAGTTCTACAAGAACGCCATGGGCGCCGGTATCAAGCCGATTTGCGGCGCCGACCTGTGGCTGTCCAACAAAGACCCGGATAACCCCCTGAGCCGCATCAGCCTGCTGGCGATGAACGGCGTGGGTTATCGCAACCTCACCGAATTGATTTCCCGTGGCTTTATCGACGGCCAGCGTAATGGCTCGATCATTATCGAGCGCGAATGGGTCGCCGAGGCCAGCGAAGGCCTGATCATGCTGTCGGCCGCCAAAGAGGGCGAGATCGGTATCGCGCTGCTGGGTGGCAACCCTCAAGAAGCCGAAGTACTGGCCAAGGAGTGGATGCAGGTCTTCTCTGATCGTTTCTACCTGGAAGTCCAGCGTACCAACCGCCCCAACGATGAAGAGCATCTGCACGCCGCCGTGGCCCTGGCCGACAAGCTGGGCGCGCCGCTGGTGGCGACCAACGATGTGCGCTTCATCAAGAAGGAAGACTTCGAAGCCCACGAAACCCGCGTATGCATCGGCGAAGGCCGGGCCCTGGATGACCCGCGTCGCTCGAAGAACTACAGCGAGGAGCAGTACCTCAAAAGCGCCGAAGAGATGGCCGAGTTGTTCAGCGACCTGCCCGAGGCACTGGAAAACTCCGTCGAGATTGCCAAGCGCTGCAATATCGAAGTGAAGCTGGGCAAGCACTTCCTGCCCAACTTCCCGATTCCCGATGGCATGACCATCGATGAGTATTTTCGCAAGGTGTCCTTCGACGGGCTGGAAGAGCGCCTCAGCGTTCTGCTGCCCAAGGACACCACCGAGGATTACGACGCCAAGCGTCAGGTCTACGTTGACCGGCTGAATTTCGAGCTGGATATCATCATCCAGATGGGCTTCCCCGGTTACTTCCTGATCGTGATGGACTTTATCCAGTGGGCCAAGAACAACGGCGTACCGGTAGGTCCGGGCCGGGGGTCAGGTGCTGGGTCGTTGGTTGCCTACGTGCAGAAAATTACCGACCTCGACCCGCTGGAATATGACCTGCTGTTCGAACGGTTCCTTAACCCGGAACGGGTTTCCATGCCCGACTTCGACGTCGACTTCTGCATGGACGGCCGTGACCGCGTGATCGAGTACGTGGCCGAGAAATATGGCCGCAACGCAGTAAGCCAGATCATCACCTTCGGTTCCATGGCCGCAAAGGCTGTAATCCGCGACGTGGCACGCGTGCAGGGCAAGTCCTACGGCCTGGCGGATCGCCTGTCGAAGATGATCCCGTTCGAAGTCGGCATGACCCTGGAGAAAGCCTACGAGCAGGAAGAGATCCTGCGCGACTTCATCAAGGTCGATGAAGAAGCCGCCGAAATCTGGGACATGGCGCGCAAGCTCGAAGGCGTGGTGCGTAACGTCGGTAAACACGCCGGTGGCGTGGTGATCGCACCCACCAAGCTCACTGACTTTTCGCCGATCTACTGCGACGAAGAGGGCGATGGCCTGGTAACCCAGTTCGACAAGGATGACGTGGAGGCGGCCGGCCTGGTGAAGTTCGACTTCCTCGGCCTGCGGACCCTGACGATCATCGACTGGGCGCTCAAGACCATCAACCGCGACCGCGCCAAGGTCGGTGAGGAACCGCTGGATATCGCCTTCATCCCGCTGGATGACAAGCCGACCTACACCCTGCTGCAAAAAGCCGAGACCACGGCGGTGTTCCAGCTTGAGTCGCGCGGTATGAAAGAGCTGATCAAAAAGCTCAAGCCCGACTGCCTCGAAGACTTGATCGCATTGGTGGCCTTGTTCCGTCCAGGCCCGCTGCAATCGGGCATGGTGGACGACTTCATCAACCGTAAGCACGGCCGTGCCGAACTGGCTTACCCGCACTCGGACTACCAATACGAAGGCCTCAAGCCCGTGTTGGCGCCGACTTACGGCATCATCCTGTATCAGGAACAGGTGATGCAGATCGCCCAGGTGATGGCCGGTTATACCCTGGGTGGCGCGGACATGCTGCGTCGAGCCATGGGTAAGAAAAAACCCGAGGAAATGGCCAAGCAGCGCGGCGGTTTCATTGAGGGCTGCGCGACCAACAATATCGACGCGGACCTCGCGGGTAACATCTTCGACCTGGTAGAGAAATTCGCCGGTTACGGCTTCAACAAATCCCACTCCGCCGCCTACGGCCTGGTGTCGTACCAGACCGCCTGGCTGAAAGCCCACTACCCGGCGCCGTTCATGGCTGCGGTACTGTCGGCGGATATGCACAACACCGACAAGGTCGTGACCTTGATCGAAGAAGTGCGCACCATGAAGCTGCGCCTCGATGCGCCGGACGTGAACGCTTCGGAGTTCAAGTTCACGGTGAACGACGAAGGCCGCATTATCTATGGCCTGGGCGCGATCAAGGGCGTCGGCGAAGGCCCGGTGGAAGCCATCACCGAAGCGCGCCTGGACGGGCCATTCAAAGACCTGTTCGACTTCTGCGCACGGGTGGACCTCAAGCGCATCAACAAACGGACACTCGACGGCCTGATCCGCAGCGGTGCACTCGACCGTCTCGGCCCGTATTTCCATGATGAGCCCAAGGCCTACCAGGCCAATATCGACCGCAACCGCGCGGTATTGCTCGCCGCCATGGAAGAAGCGATCAAAGCCGCCGAGCAGACCGCGCGTACCCATGACAGCGGTCATGCCGACCTGTTTGGCGGGTTATTCGTCGAAGAAGACGCAGACGTCTACGGCAACCATCGCAAGGCCAAGGAACTGACGCTCAAGGAACGTCTCAAGGGCGAGAAAGATACCTTGGGCCTGTACCTCACCGGTCACCCGATTGACGAATACGAAGGTGAGATCCGCCGGTTCGCTCGTCAGCGCATTATCGACCTGAAGCCAGCGCGGGACACGCAGACCGTCGCCGGCATGATCATCGCCCTACGGGTGATGAAGAATAAGAAGGGCGACAAGATGGGGTTCATCACCCTCGACGATCGTTCGGGCCGTATCGAGGCGTCGCTGTTTGCCGACGCGTTCCATTCCGCGCAGTCGCTGTTGCAGACCGACGCGATGGTGGTGGTGGAAGGGGAGGTCAGCAACGATGACTTCTCCGGCGGCCTGCGCCTGCGGATCAAGCGGGTGATGAGCATGGAAGATGCGCGCACCAATTTGGCCGAAAGCTTGCGCTTGAAGGTGAAAACCGAAGCGCTCAAGGGCGATCAGCTACGCTGGTTGGGCGACCTGCTCAAACGCCACCGCGGCGCGTGCCCGGTGACCATGGAGTACACCGGCAATGACGCCAAGGCCATGTTGCAGTTTGGCGAGACCTGGCGAATTGATCCCGCAGATGGCTTGATTCAAGCTTTGCGTGACCAGTTCGGGCGAGACAACGTCTTCCTCCAATACCGTTGACGGTCAGAGATGTCTGATCTCGACTAAACATTTAATCTCGACCTAAACGCGCCTCTCCCTTAAGGTAGGGCGCGAATAGACAACCGGCTGGCCAGGCACGCCCTGGCCGTCGACCCAAGACGGACGCTTATGAACCCGAATTTTCTTGATTTCGAACAGCCGATCGCTGACCTGCAAGCCAAGATTGAAGAACTGCGCCTGGTCGGCAATGACAATTCGCTGAACATCGGCGATGAGATCGCTCGCCTGCAAGACAAGAGCAGCACGCTCACCGAAGACATCTTCGGCAAGCTGACCAGCTGGCAGATTGCGCGCCTGGCCCGCCACCCGCGCCGTCCCTATACCCTGGACTACATTCAGCACATCTTCACCGAGTTCGAAGAGCTGCATGGCGACCGCCACTTCTCCGACGACGCGGCCATCGTGGGCGGTATCGCTCGCCTGGACGACCAGCCGGTGATGGTGATCGGTCACCAGAAGGGCCGTGAAGTGCGCGAGAAAGTCCGCCGCAACTTCGGCATGCCGCGCCCGGAAGGCTACCGCAAGGCTTGCCGACTGATGGAAATGGCCGAGCGCTTCAAGATGCCAATCCTGACCTTCATCGATACCCCGGGCGCCTACCCAGGTATCGACGCAGAAGAGCGCAACCAGAGCGAGGCTATCGCCTGGAACCTGCGCGTCATGTCCCGCCTGAAAACCCCGATCATCGCCACTGTGATTGGTGAAGGTGGTTCCGGTGGTGCGCTGGCCATCGGCGTCTGCGACCAGTTGAACATGCTGCAATATTCGACCTACGCGGTGATCTCGCCGGAAGGTTGCGCCTCGATCCTGTGGAAAACCGCCGAAAAGGCACCAGATGCTGCCGAAGCCATGGGCATCACCGCTGATCGCCTCAAAGGCCTGGGTATCGTGGACAAAGTGATCGCCGAGCCTTTGGGCGGCGCCCACCGTGACCCGGCTGCTGCGGCGGCGACTATCCGCGCCGAGCTGGGCTCGCAACTGGCAATGCTCAAGAAGCTGGATAACGACGCGCTGCTGGCCCGTCGTTATGAGCGCCTGATGAGCTACGGTCTGTAAGACCCAGCAATACCCAATGTGGGAGCCGGCTTGTGTGGGAGCTGGCTTGCCTGCGATAGCATCACCTCGGTGCAACTGCAAAACCGAGGCGCCTGCATCGCGGGCAAGCCACGCTCCCACACAAGCCCGCTCCCACATTTGCTTTGTGTATGCTTGGCTAACGTATTCCAGATTTGCGGCGGTAACCTGTGATGAAAACATCTCTTCCCGCCAAACTCCTGCAAGCTCTGTCACCCTGGCGCAACGCCCCGGCCTGGCACATCGCATTCTCCGGTGGCCTTGATTCCACCGTCTTGCTGCATCTCCTGGCCCATCTGGCCAACACCGAAACCCTGCCCCCCCTCAACGCTGTCCATGTCCACCATGGCCTGCAAGCTGCCGCCGACGTGTGGCCTGCTCACTGCCAGTCGATCTGCGACGCCCTCGGCCTGCCGTTGCGCGTGATGCGCGTGCAGGTACAACCTGGCGCCAGCCTTGAACGTGCTGCCCGTGACGCGCGTTACCAGGCATTCACCGAGGTGACCGGGGCAGGGCAGGTGTTGTTGACGGGCCAGCATCGCGATGATCAAGCGGAAACCTTGTTATTCCGCCTATTGCGCGGGGCGGGTGTACGCGGTCTGGCGGCGATCCCGGCGCAGCGTCCTTTGGCCGGTGGCTACCTGGTACGACCGTTGCTCGATGTATCCCGCGAAGCATTGGAGGCGTATGCCCACGAGCATCAACTCAAATGGATTGAGGATCCTTCCAACGCCGATCCGCGGTTCTCCCGTAATTACCTGCGTCACCGCGTGTTTCCTGCGTTGACGGCGCGCTGGCCCCAGGCTGTTGCCAACCTGGGCCGCACCGCCGAGCACCTGAGTGAGGCGCAGGGGTTGTTGGAAGAGTTGGCACAGTTGGACCTGCGTGCTGCCGGCCAGGCTTCGCCATTTCCCTGGCTGCACCTGCCGTCCTTGGCACTTGCGCCGCTGTGCGAGCTGTCCGACGCCCGCCAACGCAATGCCCTGCGCCATTGGCTGGCGCCACTGACCCGCTTGCCCGACAGCGACCACTGGGCCGGTTGGCACTCCCTGCGTGACGCCAAGGGCGATGCACAGCCCCTATGGCGCTTGGCCGACGGCGAGTTGCACCGGTGTGGCCAGCGCATCTGGTGGCTGCCGTCTACAGGATCGGAATTTTCCGACGCAGCGGTGAGCTGGCCCGATCCGCAAAACCCACTAGAGTTACCCGGCAATGGTCAGCTAAAGCTGATTGGCGAGGCGCCTGAAGGTCCGCTGCAGATTCGCTACCGCCAGGGTGGCGAAATCATCGATGTGCCAGGTCGCGGTCGGCGTGACTTGAAGCGCCTGCTTAACGAAAGTGGCTTGCCAGGCTTCGTCCGTGGCAGATTGCCGCTGCTGTACCAAGGCCAGCAATTGCTGGGTGCGCCCAGCCTCGCGGGACTCTGGCCTGCACCGAGTGATGACTGGCATTTACATTGGATGCCACAGACCTGCGATCAAGGTTTGAGCTGATAGAGCCTTTCCGGTAGACTACGCTCCCTTCTTGATACAACTTCTGTGGATTCGACTGAATCGCAGCAGTTGCCGATTACCAAGCAGTCTTTGCTGGGCGATTCCAAAAAATGTGTAGCGATCAACGTACCGGTGCTTCATTGCTGGTCTGTCACCACGCGGCGGTTTTTTTGAAAGGTGCACTGTGATTAATGCAGGTGATCGGGGGCTTCGGCCTTCCTTCGCTTTCCCCGGCGGCTCGGACCGCTTTAACGCAGACTTCTAGGGTTTTTCATGACGCGCTACATATTCGTCACGGGCGGTGTTGTTTCTTCATTGGGGAAAGGCATTGCCTCCGCTTCATTGGCGGCCATCCTGGAGGCGCGGGGACTTAAGGTCACCATGCTCAAGCTGGACCCGTACATCAACGTTGACCCGGGCACCATGAGCCCGTTCCAGCACGGTGAAGTGTTCGTCACCCACGACGGCGCCGAGACTGACCTGGACCTGGGCCACTACGAGCGGTTCATCCGCACGACCATGACCCAGAACAACAACTTCACCACCGGTCGTGTCTACGAGCACGTGCTGCGCAAGGAGCGTCGTGGTGACTACCTGGGTGCAACCATCCAGGTAATCCCGCACATCACCGACGAAATCAAGCGCCGCATCATCAAGGGTGCCGGCGATGCCGACGTGGCCATGGTCGAGATCGGCGGCACCGTGGGTGACATCGAGTCCCAACCGTTCCTCGAAGCCATCCGCCAGTTGCGTTTCGAAGTCGGCGCCAAGCGCGCGATGCTGATGCACCTGACCCTGGTGCCGTACATCGCCACCGCCGGCGAAACCAAAACCAAGCCTACCCAGCACTCGGTCAAGGAACTGCGCTCCATCGGCCTGCAGCCGGACGTGCTGGTATGCCGCTCCGATCACCCGATCGACATTTCCTCGCGTCGCAAGATCGCGCAATTCACCAACGTTGAAGAACGTGCGGTAATCGCGCTGGAAGACGCCGACACTATCTACAAGATCCCGGGCATCCTGCACTCGCAAGGCCTGGACGATTTTGTGGTCGAGCGTTTCGGCCTGCAATGCAATGGCGCGGACCTGTCCGAGTGGGAAGCCGTGGTCGACGCCAAGCTCAACCCTGAGCACGAAGTCACCATCGCCATGGTCGGCAAGTACATGGAACTGCTGGACGCGTACAAGTCCCTGATCGAAGCGATGAGCCACGCCGGTATCAGCAACCGTACCAAGGTCAACCTGCGCTACATCGACTCCGAAGACATCGAGAACCAGGGCACCGCGCTGCTCGAAGGTGTGGACGCGATCCTCGTCCCAGGCGGTTTCGGCCTGCGTGGCGTGGAAGGCAAGATCACGGCCGTGCAGTACGCCCGTGAAAACAAGGTTCCGTACCTGGGCATCTGCCTGGGCATGCAAGTGGCCGTTATCGAGTTCGCCCGTAACGTGCTGGGCTGGAAAGACGCCAACTCCACCGAGTTCGACAGCAAGAGCGGTCACCCGGTCGTCGGCCTGATCACCGAGTGGGAAGATGCCACCGGTGCCGTCGAGACCCGTACCGAAGCCTCCGACCTGGGCGGCACCATGCGCCTCGGCGCGCAGGATTGCCTGCTGGAACCGGGCTCGCTGGTTCACGATTGCTACGGCAAGGACGTGATCGTCGAGCGTCACCGTCACCGCTACGAAGTGAACAACAACCTGCTGCCGCAGATCAAAGAGGCCGGCCTGAAAATTTCCGGTCGCTCCGGTGACGGCGCGTTGGTTGAAGTGGTCGAGGCGCCGGATCATCCATGGTTCGTGGCGTGCCAGTTCCACCCTGAGTTCACCTCGACGCCGCGCGACGGTCACCCGTTGTTCAGCGGTTTCGTCAAAGCTGCACTGACGCAACATCAGAAGAAGGCGTAAACCTGATGGCCCAGAAGATCATTCGCGTAGGCGACATCGAGATTGCCAACGACAAGCCCATGGTGCTGTTCGGCGGCATGAACGTGCTGGAAAGCCGCGACATGGCGATGCAGGTCTGTGAAGAGTACGTCAAGGTCACCGAGAAACTCGGTATCCCCTACGTGTTCAAGGCCAGCTTCGACAAGGCCAACCGTTCGTCCGTGACCTCCTATCGCGGCCCAGGCCTTGAAGAAGGCATGCGGATCTTCCAGGACATCAAGCAAGCCTTCGGCGTGCCGATCATCACCGACGTCCACGAGCCTGAACAGGCCGCCGTGGTCGCCGAGGTGTGCGACATCATCCAGTTGCCGGCCTTCCTGTCGCGCCAGACCGACCTGGTGGTCGCGATGGCCAAGACCGGCGCTGTGATCAATATCAAGAAAGCCCAGTTCCTCGCGCCTCAGGAAATGAAACACATCCTGAACAAGTGCGTGGAAGCGGGTAACGACCAGTTGATCCTCTGCGAGCGTGGTTCGAGCTTCGGCTACAACAACCTCGTGGTGGATATGCTCGGTTTCGGCATCATGAAACAGTTCGAATACCCGGTGTTCTTCGACGTGACTCACGCGCTGCAAATGCCCGGTGGTCGCGCCGATTCCGCGGGTGGGCGCCGTGCCCAGGTGCTGGACCTGGCCAAGGCGGGCATCAGCCAGTCCCTGGCGGGCCTGTTCCTGGAAGCCCACCCGGACCCGGACAACGCCAAGTGCGATGGCCCATGCGCCCTGCGCCTGGACAAGCTGGAGCCGTTCTTGGCCCAGCTCAAGCAGTTGGACGAACTGGTCAAGAGTTTTCCGACGGTAGAGACCGCGTAAGCTTCGTTTCTCCGGTAGAATTTCCCACGCTTTACGCTCAGGCCTGCGGGCCTGAGCCTTGTCGTCTGCAAGCCTGCCTCGTTGTTCCACCCTTGCGGTCGGTCAAAAGATTTCCTTCAGCTGCGTCGTTTTCGTCAACTTTGGAGTGTTTACAACAATGGCAAAAATCGTCGACATCAAAGGTCGTGAAGTTCTCGACTCCCGTGGCAACCCCACCGTCGAAGCCGACGTGCTTCTCGATAACGGCATCATCGGCAGCGCCTGCGCGCCGTCCGGTGCTTCCACCGGTTCGCGCGAAGCGCTGGAACTGCGTGATGGCGACAAGAGCCGTTACCTGGGCAAGGGTGTACTCAAGGCTGTAGCCAACATCAACGGCCCGATTCGTGACCTGTTGCTGGGCAAGGACCCGCTGGACCAGAAAGCCCTGGACCACGCGATGATCAAGCTCGACGGCACCGAAAACAAAGGCAGCCTGGGCGCCAACGCCATCCTCGCCGTGTCCCTGGCAGCCGCCAAGGCCGCTGCTCAGGACCAGGACCTGCCGCTGTACGCTCACATTGCCAACCTCAACGGTACCCCAGGTGTCTACTCGATGCCGGTGCCTATGATGAATATCATCAACGGTGGCGAACACGCTGATAACAACGTCGACATTCAGGAATTCATGGTGCAGCCGGTTGGCGCCAAGTCCTTCTCCGAAGGCCTGCGCATGGGCACCGAGATTTTCCATCACCTCAAGGCTGTGCTGAAGGCCCGTGGCCTGAGCACTGCAGTGGGTGACGAAGGTGGTTTCGCACCGAACCTGGCGTCCAACGAAGATGCACTGAAAGTGATCTCCGAAGCCGTCGCCAACGCTGGCTACAAGCTGGGCACCGACGTGACCCTGGCCCTGGACTGCGCGGCCAGCGAGTTCTACGAGGACGGTAAATACAACCTGTCCGGCGAAGGCCAAGTGTTCAACTCCGAAGGTTTCGCGGAATACCTGAAGGGCCTGACCCAGCGCTACCCGATCATCTCGATCGAAGACGGCCTGGACGAGTCCGACTGGGACGGCTGGAAAATCCTCACCGACAAGATCGGCGAGAAGATCCAACTGGTGGGCGACGACTTGTTCGTGACCAACACCAAGATCCTGAAAGAAGGCATCGATAAAAAGATCGCCAACTCTATCCTGATCAAGTTCAACCAGATCGGCACCCTGACCGAAACCCTGGAAGCCATCCAGATGGCCAAGGCTGCGGGCTACACGGCCGTGATCTCGCACCGCTCCGGCGAAACCGAAGATTCGACCATTGCCGACCTGGCCGTGGGCACCTCGGCAGGCCAGATCAAGACCGGTTCCCTGTGCCGTTCCGACCGCGTTTCCAAGTACAACCAATTGCTGCGTATCGAAGAGCAACTGGCTGGCAAGGCCAAGTACAACGGTCGCGGCGAGTTTCGCGGCTGATCGCTACGTGGTAAAAATGGTAAAAGGTCGGCGGATTGCGTCGGAAAACTCACGACAGTGTGTAATTCGACGCTAATCTGATGGCTATCAAGCACAAGCCTGGTTTTTCCAGGCTTCGTGCTATCAGTTGCTGCAAAAGTTTTGCATGGCGGTCTTTTTTCACTGGATACCCGATATTCGATGCGCAGTCCCAATTGGTTGTTCCTCGTCTTGCTCTTGTTGCTGGCTGGCCTGCAGTACCGCCTATGGGTGGGTAATGGCAGCTTTGCGCAGGTAAAAGACCTGACCCAGCAAATTGCCGACCAGCACGCCGAAAACGAACGCCTGCTGGAACGCAATCGCGTCCTCGATGCCGAGGTGCTTGAGCTGAAAAAAGGCACGGAGACCGTTGAAGAGCGGGCCCGTCATGAACTGGGCATGGTCAAGGAGGGCGAAACCCTCTACCAGTTGGCCCAATGAGTGACCGTTTGCCGGCCTTCTGGGCCGTGATTCCTGCCGCGGGCGTCGGTGCCCGTATGGCTGCGGACCGTCCCAAGCAATACTTGCAACTGGGCGGGCGCACAATTCTCGAACACAGCCTCGGCTGTTTTCTCGACCATCCGAACCTCAAGGGGCTGGTGGTCGGTCTCGCGACTGATGATCCTTATTGGCCGACCCTGGCCTGTGCTGCAGACCCGCGTATCCAGCGTGCGGACGGCGGTTCGGAGCGCTCGGGCTCGGTGCTCAATGCCTTGCTGCAACTCAATGCCCTGGGCGCCCATGACGACGACTGGGTATTGGTGCACGACGCTGCGCGTCCCAATCTGAGCCGTGACGATCTCGACAAACTCTTGACTGAACTGGCGGATGACCCGGTCGGTGGCCTATTGGCCGTGCCGGCCCGCGACACCCTCAAGCGCGCCGACAAGCACGGTCGCATTGTGGAAACCGTCGACCGCAGCCTGATCTGGCAGGCCTACACGCCGCAGATGTTCCGCCTGGGTGCTTTGCACCGTGCCTTGGCCGACAGCCTGGTGGCGGATGCAGTCATCACCGATGAAGCATCAGCCATGGAATGGTCCGGCCAGGCGCCGCGCCTGATCGAAGGGCGCTCGGACAATATCAAGGTGACCCGGCCGGAAGATCTGGAGTGGTTGCGGCTGCGCTGGGCGAATCGCGGGTAGGCAGTTAAACCGCGTCGACTTCATCGCAGGCAGCCAGCTCCCACATTTGACCGCGTTTACCCTGCAGGAATGCAGTCAATGCGGGAGCAGGCTTGTCTGCGAAGAGACCGGCGCAAACAGCCAATAATTACTGGCTGTACTCCGGCCGCCCAGCCAGCCCCTCCTTCAAGAAATCCACCAACTTCCTGACCTTCGGCGACAAATGCCGCTGCTGCGGATACAGCGCCCACACCGCCGTATTCGGCGGTTGATGCGCCTCCAGCAACGACACCAGCGCACCACTGTGCAGATGCTCCAGCACGTAATAGTCCGGCAGTTGGCATAACCCGACACCCTGCAACGCTGCATCCAGCACCGCCTGCCCACTGTTGCAGCGCCAGTTTCCCTGCACACGTTGAGAAAATTCCCGCCCGTCCTGGGCTAGTTGCCAGATATCCGAGCTGCCGATCAGGCAGTTATGCCGACTCAATTCCGACAAGCTATGTGGCCGACCATACCGCGCCAAGTAGGACGGCGACGCGCACAGGTACATGCGCCTCGGCGCCAGTCGGCTGGCAACCATGCGCGAATCTTGCAAGCGCCCCAGGCGAATGGCCAGGTCGAGGCCTTCGTGCACCAGGTCCAGTTGGCGGTTGCTCAACTCGATATCCACCCGCAACTGCGGGTACAACCCCATGAACCGTGTGACCAGCGGCACGATGAAGCGCTCGCCGTACGCCACCGCGCAGGTCATGCGCAACATGCCCTTGGGCTCGCTGGTGAGATCGCCCACCGCACGCAGGGCCTCTTCGCGACCATCCTGCAGGCGTTGGCAGTGTTGCAGGAAGGTCTGGCCCGCTTCGGTCAGGGTCACCTTGCGCGTACTGCGATACAGCAATCGCGTTTGCAGGCGTTCTTCCAGGCGTGCGACCTGCCGGCTGATGTGCGATGAAGACACCCCCAACCGTTCCGCTGCTGCGGTGAACTGGCTGCATTCGGCCACCGCGACAAACTCATCGATGCCTTCCCAGCGGTTTTCCAGCATGGCGATTGTCCCTGTACAGCAATAAAGTTTTGCTTTGGCCTGGATTATTAATCAGATAGCCATGTTTTACACTCTACGTCTCAGTTTTTAACTCCCTGGAGAAACCCGGATGATCAAGTCCCGCGCCGCCGTAGCCTTCGAAGCCAAGAAGCCCCTGGAGATCGTCGAAGTGGATGTGGCCATGCCCAAGGCGGGCGAAGTGCTGTTGCGCGTAGTCGCGTCCGGCGTGTGCCATACCGACGCTTACACCCTGTCGGGCGCGGACCCGGAAGGTATCTTCCCGTCGATCCTCGGTCACGAAGGCGGTGCCGTGGTTGAAGCGATCGGCGAAGGCGTGACGTCGGTGGCTGTCGGCGACCATGTGATCCCGCTGTACACCCCGGAATGCGGCAAGTGCAAATTCTGCCTGTCGGGCAAGACCAACCTCTGCCAGGCCATCCGTTCCACCCAGGGCAAAGGCCTGATGCCGGACGGCACTACGCGTTTTTCCTACAAGGGCCAGCCGATTTTCCACTACATGGGCACCTCGACCTTTTCCGAGTACACCGTGCTGCCAGAAATTTCCGTGGCCAAGATTCCTAAAGAAGCACCACTGGAAAAAGTCTGCCTGCTCGGTTGCGGCGTCACCACGGGTATCGGTGCGGTGATCAACACCGCCAAGGTCAAGCCGGGCGACACCGTGGCCATCTTCGGCCTAGGCGGCATTGGCCTGTCGGCGGTGATCGGCGCGGTCAAGGCCAAGGCTGGCCGCATCATTGCCATCGATATCAACCCGGCGAAATTCGAGATCGCCAAGCAATTGGGCGCCACCGACTGCATCAACCCGAAAGACTACGATCGTCCGATCCAGGACGTGATCGTCGACCTGACTGACGGCGGCGTGGACTTCTCCTTTGAATGCATCGGTAACGTGCAACTGATGCGTGCCGCCCTCGAGTGCTGCCACAAAGGCTGGGGCGAGTCGGTGATCATCGGCGTGGCCGGTGCCGGCCAGGAAATCGCCACCCGTCCATTCCAGTTGGTGACCGGCCGCGTCTGGCGCGGTTCGGCATTTGGTGGCGTGCGCGGCCGTACCGAACTGCCGAGCTACGTGGAAATGGCCCAGGCCGGCGAGATCCCGCTGGACACCTTCATCACCCACACCATGGGCCTGGAAGACATCAACAAAGCGTTTGACCTGATGCACGAAGGCAAGAGCATTCGTACCGTCATCCACTTCTGAGGTCGGCCATGAGTCTGGAAAACCTGTCGTGCCAGAAAAGCTTCGGCGGCTGGCATAAACGCTACAAGCATCATTCCGATGTGCTCGGTTGCGACATGACCTTCGCCGTCTACCTGCCGCCGCAAGCGGAGCAGGGCGGCAAGTTGCCGGTGTTGTACTGGCTGTCCGGGCTTACCTGCACCGATGAGAACTTCATGCAGAAGGCCGGCGCCCAGCGCATGGCCGCCGAGCTGGGGTTGATCATCGTTGCGCCAGACACCAGCCCGCGTGGGCCAGGCGTGCCGGGTGATCCGGACAACGCCTGGGACTTCGGCCTCGGCGCAGGCTTCTACCTGAATGCCACGCAGGAACCTTGGGCCAAGCACTATCGGATGCATGACTACGTGGTGCAGGAATTGCCTGCGTTGGTTGAAGCGCATTTCCCGGCGTCGGACAAACGCGGCATCAGTGGCCACTCCATGGGTGGCCACGGAGCGCTGGTGTGCGCCTTGCGTAACCCTGGGCGTTACCAGTCGGTGTCGGCGTTCTCGCCGATCAACAACCCAATGGATTGCCCGTGGGGCCAGAAAGCCTTCTCGCGTTATTTGGGCGAAGAACGCTCAAAATGGCGCGAGTGGGACGCCTGCGTGCTGATCAGCGAAGGCTCGGAAAAGCTGCCACTGCTGGTGGATCAGGGCGACCGCGACGATTTCCTCGCCGTGCAACTCAAGCCTGAAGCCCTGCAGCAAGCGGCCAAGGCCGCCAACCATCCGTTGGAACTGCGCCTGCAACCCGGCTACGACCATAGCTACTTCTTTATCGCCAGCTTCATCGAAGATCATTTGCGACACCATGGCCGTGCTTTGCTCGGTTAATGTGAGGCAAAAGTAGGTAGAATCACGCCCTGAATTAAATCGGGGCGTTTTTTTATGCGTATTGGCCACGGCTACGATGTGCACCGTTTCGCTGAAGGCGATTTCATTACCTTGGGCGGCGTGCGCATTGCTCACCACCATGGTTTGCTGGCTCATTCCGACGGCGACGTTGTGTTGCATGCCTTGAGCGATGCCTTGCTCGGCGCGGCGGCGTTGGGCGATATCGGCAAGCACTTTCCGGACACCGACCCGACCTTCAAGGGCGCGGACAGCCGTGTATTGCTGCGCCATGTGGTCGGCCTGATCCATGCCCAGGGCTGGAAGGTCGGCAACGTCGACAACACCATCGTGGCCCAGGCGCCGAAGATGGCTCCCCATATCGAGTCGATGCGCGCGTTGATCGCGGCGGATCTGCAAATTGAACTGGATCAAGTGAACGTGAAAGCCACCACCACCGAAAAGCTCGGGTTCACCGGTCGTGAAGAGGGCATCGCCGTGCACTCCGTTGCCTTGTTGCTGCGCGCATGAATGATCTGCAACTGTTGGGGCCACGGGCCTATGGCGAGGCCCTGGGCTGCGCGGTCCTGAAGGCGACCGCCGAAGACTTCCAGGTTGACGAAGTGCTGGATATCCCGTTGACCGGCGAGGGCGAGCACCTCTGGTTGTGGGTGGAGAAGCGTGGTCTCAACACCGAGGAAGCCGCGCGGCGTATCGCCAAGGCGGCAGGCGTGCCGTTGCGCACCGTCAGCTATGCCGGGCTCAAGGATCGCCAGGCGTTGACCCGCCAATGGTTCAGCGTGCAGCTGCCAGGCAAGTCCGACCCGGACATGAGCGCTGCGCAAAACGACACCCTCAAGATCCTCAAGACCGCTCGCCATAAACGCAAGTTGCAGCGCGGCGCGCACTCGGCCAATGGTTTCACCTTGCGCCTGACGCAGTTGGCCGGTGATACCGCCGCCCTCGACGCACGGTTGCAGCTGATTGCCCAGCATGGCATTCCCAACTATTTCGGTGCCCAGCGCTTTGGTCATAACGGCGGTAACGTCGTCGATGCCCGTGAGTGGGCCGCGCGCAAAGCCTTGCCGGAGCAGCGCAATGTGCGTTCACGCCTGCTGTCCACGGCGCGCAGTTTCCTGTTCAACAAGGTGCTGGCGGCACGTGTGGCCGACGGCTCCTGGCAGCGAGCCCAAGTCGGTGACCTGTTGGCGTTTACCGACAGCCGCAGTTTTTTCCCGGCAGGCGAAGCCGAATGCAGTGACCCGCGCCTGGCGATCCTGGACCTGCACCCGACCGGCCCCCAGTGGGGCGAAGGTGATTCACCTGCCAGTGGTGCAACCTTTGAGCTGGAACAGGCGGTTGCCGCCGATGAAGCCGACCTGCGCGATTGGCTGGTGAATGCGGGCATGAGCCAGGAACGTCGCATTCTGCGACTGCCCATTGGCGGTTTGACGTGGCATTATCCCTCGCTGGACATTCTGCAATTGGAATTCGTCCTGCCGGCCGGATGCTTCGCCACTGCCTTGGTGCGCGAGCTTGTTGATCTGGTGCCGGTGGGGCAGACGGACAACCCATGCGTATTCTGATATCAAACGATGACGGTGCCACCGCACCCGGCCTTGCCGCGCTCTATGCTGCGCTGGAAGATTATGCCGAGTGCGTGGTGGTTGCCCCCGACCAGGACAAGAGCGGCGCCAGCAGTTCGCTGACGCTCGACCGTCCGCTGCACCCGCAAGTCCTGGCCAATGGCTTTATCAGTGTGAACGGCACCCCCACCGACTGCGTCCACCTGGCGATCAACAGCCTGCTGGAGCAGGAGCCGGATCTGGTGGTGTCGGGCATCAACCTGGGTGCAAACCTGGGAGATGACGTGCTGTATTCCGGTACCGTGGCGGCAGCGCTTGAAGGGCGTTTCCTGGGGCGTACCGCGTTCGCTTTTTCGTTTGCCTCGCGCCAACTGGACAACCTGCCCACCGCTGCGTATTTCGCACGCAAGCTGGTGGAGGCCCATGGCTCCCTGAACCTGCCGCCGCGCACAGTGCTCAACGTCAATATTCCCAACCTGCCCCTTGATCACATTCGCGGCATCCAGCTGACGCGCCTGGGCCATCGTGCCCGTGCGGCGGCGCCGATGAAGGTGGTCGACCCGCGTGGCAAGGAAGGCTATTGGATCGCCGCAGCAGGTGATGCCGAAGACGGCGGAGAGGGCACGGACTTTCATGCGGTGATGCAAGGTTATGTGTCGATTACCCCATTGCAGTTTGACCGTACCTTCAGTGATGCCTTCAGTGGTCTCGATGGCTGGCTGGAGGGGCTGCGCTGATGGGCCGTGAACAAGACGACTTGCTGCGCCGGGGTATCGGGATGACGTCCCAGCGTACCCGCGAACGCCTGATCCAGCGCTTGTACGAAGAGGGCTTGTCCAACGCCCAGGTGCTG
Organism: Pseudomonas pergaminensis; assembly: GCF_024112395.2. Taxonomy (NCBI): domain Bacteria; kingdom Pseudomonadati; phylum Pseudomonadota; class Gammaproteobacteria; order Pseudomonadales; family Pseudomonadaceae; genus Pseudomonas; species Pseudomonas pergaminensis. The sequence goes on from NZ_CP078013.2 coordinate 1,467,942, forward strand.
GAAGTGATCCGGCGCACGCCGCGGCACCTGTTTGTCGATGAAGCCCTGGCCCACCGTGCCTACGAAGACACGGCACTGCCCATCGGCCACAACCAGACCATCTCCCAGCCGTACATGGTGGCGCGCATGAGCGAGCTGCTGCTGGCGGCGGGGCCTTTGGACAAGGTGCTGGAAATCGGCACCGGCTCCGGCTACCAGACCGCCGTGCTGGCGCAACTGGTGGAGCGGGTATTCTCGGTGGAGCGCATCAAGGTGTTGCAAGACCGCGCCAAGGAGCGCCTGGTGGAGCTGAACCTGCGCAACGTGGTCTTCCGTTGGGGCGATGGCTGGGAAGGCTGGCCGGCGCTGGCGCCTTACAACGGCATCATCGTGACCGCCGTGGCCACCGACGTTCCGCAAGCACTGCTCGATCAGCTCGCTCCCGGCGGGCGCCTGGTAATCCCGGTGGGCTCCGGTGAAGTGCAACAGTTGATGCTCATTATCCGTGAAGACGAAGGCTTTTCCCGGCATGTACTGGGGGCCGTTCGTTTTGTGCCGTTGCTCAATGGCCCGCTGGCCTGATCAATTTCTGCCGGCGGTGAATTCTGCTGGCGGGGATGTGTCTTACAGCGGGGTCTATTGAGTCAACATGATCGGCGCCACGATTCAACACGCTGATTGATGGGTTTCAGACGTGTGCCGGTAAAACGCCAATGCCCAGTTATACTTGCGTCATATTTCAAGCCTGATACAGGCGTTCATGTTCAGCCACCACAAAGGGAGCGGCGGGTGAGTCTCACAGGTCTTGCGCAGCGTATGAGTAAAACAAGCTTTCATCGACTGGTGCTTGGCCTCGTCTTCAGTTCCGTACTGGCAGGGTGTTCCAGCTCGCCAAGCAGCGGCGCGCGGGTGGTTGACCGTAATAATGCGGCGCCGCAAAAACCGACGGTGACGACCGGGCAATATGTAGTGCGCAAGGGCGATACGATGTTCTCGATTGCCTTCCGCTATGGCTGGGACTACAAGGCGCTCGCAGCTCGTAACAATATTCCTGTGCCCTACACGATACATCCCGGCCAGACGATTCGCTTCGACGGTCGTACCGGTTCAGCGCCTACGGCAGTTGTGACAAACACTGGATCTTCGCCATCTTCTTCGAGCAAAACCACGATCATCACCCGGCCTGCGGGCACCGCTGCGCCTGCGCCTGCGGCCAAGCCGGCACCCGCGCCGTTGCCACCTGCCGGACCGGCGCCGACCGGTTGGGGATGGCCCTCAAACGGGGTGCTGATTGGAAAATTCTCTTCAAACGGTAGTTTGAATAAAGGCATTGATATCGCCGGGGATTTGGGACAGCCTGTTTTAGCTGCGTCTGATGGGACAGTGGTGTACGCCGGGAGTGGTTTACGGGGCTACGGCGAGCTGGTCATCATCAAACACAGCGATACCTACGTCAGTGCTTACGGCCATAACCGTAGGCTGTTGGTTCGGGAGGGGCAGCAGGTCAAAGTCGGACAGACAATTGCCGAAATGGGGTCAACTGGTACAGACCGGGTGAAACTGCACTTTGAGATTCGCCGTCAAGGGAAGCCTGTAGATCCACTGCAATTCCTACCCCGTCGTTGATGTGTTGCACAGCCTGTTCCCTCACGTAGAAGGAACAGGCTCCAGCGTTGCCAAGGATAAAGGCGTCGCTTGAGCTTGAGGTCGAACTCACCAAAGGACTATAACAATGGCTCTCAGTAAAGAAGTGCCGGAGTTTGACATCGACGATGAGGTTCTCCTTATGGAGACCGGTATCGCTACGGAATCGATGTCGAATGAGGGACCTGCTGTACCTTCAGTTCGCACCAAATCCAAGAACTCCACCGCGTTAAAGCAACATAAGTACATTGACTACACACGGGCGCTCGATGCGACTCAGCTGTACCTCAATGAAATCGGTTTTTCCCCTCTGCTGACCCCCGAAGAAGAAGTCCATTTTGCGCGCTTGTCGCAAAAGGGCGACCCGGCTGGGCGCAAGCGCATGATTGAAAGCAACCTGCGACTGGTGGTGAAAATCGCCCGGCGCTACGTCAATCGCGGGCTGTCCCTGTTGGACTTGATCGAGGAAGGCAACCTGGGCTTGATCCGGGCGGTGGAGAAGTTCGACCCTGAGCGGGGCTTCCGCTTTTCAACCTATGCCACCTGGTGGATTCGCCAGACCATCGAACGGGCGATCATGAATCAGACCCGCACGATCCGGTTGCCGATCCATGTGGTCAAGGAGCTCAACGTCTACCTGCGGGCGGCGCGTGAGCTTACCCAAAAACTCGATCATGAACCTTCGCCCGAAGAGATCGCCAACCTGCTGGAGAAACCGGTAGGGGAGGTCAAACGCATGCTCGGCTTGAATGAGCGCGTGTCTTCGGTCGATGTCTCGCTGGGTCCGGATTCGGATAAAACCCTGCTGGATACCCTGACGGATGATCGCCCTACAGATCCTTGCGAGCTGTTGCAGGACGATGATCTTTCCCAGAGCATTGACCAGTGGCTGTCGGAACTCACGGACAAGCAGCGTGAGGTGGTGATTCGCCGCTTCGGCCTGCGCGGCCATGAGAGCAGCACCTTGGAGGACGTAGGCCTGGAGATCGGCCTGACCCGTGAGCGGGTGCGGCAGATCCAGGTGGAAGGGCTCAAGCGCTTGCGTGAGATCCTGGAGAAGAATGGCTTGTCGAGTGAGTCGTTGTTTCAGTAACGATTGATAAGACCGCTATGACAAAACGCCCGGTGCATGGGAATGCACCGGGCGTTTTGCTGTGCGCTGAGCATTCGTTGCCAACAACTGCCCCTGTAGGAGCCCGGCTTGCCGGCGATGAGGCCCTCAAGACCGCCATCGCCGGCAAGCCTGGCTCCTACAGGGGAGGGTGTAGCACCGAATCCCACGCATAAAAAAACCCCGCTTTTAAGGGCGGGGTCTTTTCGACTAAGTCAGTACAAGTTAGATAACTTGAACTTCTTCAGCTTGCATGCCTTTCTGACCGCGGGTAGCGATGAAAGAAACCTGTTGGCCTTCTTTCAGGCTTTTGAAGCCGTCGGATTGGATAGCTTTGAAGTGAACGAACAGGTCGTCACCGGATTGTGGAGTGATGAAGCCGAAGCCTTTTTCATCGTTGAACCACTTAACGGTACCAGTTTGGCGATTAGACATGGTGTATCTCCTTGGACAAAGTTAACTGCGACTCAGGAAAAGCCCTGGCCGAGACTGAGTGCAAAGAGCAGGAAAAATTCTTGGAGATGGTTGGATCGAAATTCAACATATCGTGTAGAGATTCTCAGTGACACAAGCAGCACAGTGGCGCCACCTTAACCCTTTTTCCGGAACGTGCCAATGGTATTTCCGAAGGTTTCTCCAATTTCGTGACTGGCGGTGGTATTTCCAGTCACCCTGTACGGCTATGCGGGTCCCGGCCCCACTGGCTGTGGCTTATAGGAGCAGGCGCATTCGTCAAGAAAAGCCTTGTGGCCTTTGAACCCCAACGCCGGCCCCGGTAAGATGCCCAACAGAATTTTTCCACCTCGCTATTCAGGACACCCGCCATGAGCATCAAATCGGACAAGTGGATTCGCCGCATGGCGCAAGAGCACGGCATGATCGAACCGTTCGTCGAGCGCCAGATCCGTGGCCAAGGCGATGCCCCTGTGATTTCCTACGGCGTTTCCAGCTACGGCTACGATGTGCGCTGCGCCGATGAATTCAAGGTGTTCACCAACATCAATTCCGCGATCGTCGACCCGAAGAACTTCGACGAAAAGAGCTTCGTCGACGTCAAAAGCGACGTGTGCATCATTCCGCCCAACTCTTTCGCCCTGGCGCGCACCGTGGAATTCTTCCGTATTCCCCGCGACGTGCTGACCATCTGCCTGGGCAAGAGCACCTACGCGCGTTGCGGCATCATCGTCAACGTGACGCCGCTTGAGCCGGAGTGGGAAGGCCACGTGACCCTGGAATTCTCCAACACCACCACCTTGCCGGCGAAGATCTACGCCAACGAGGGCGTGGCGCAGATGCTGTTCCTGCAGTCCGACGAGGACTGTGAAGTGTCCTACAAAGACCGCGCAGGCAAGTACCAAGGCCAGCGCGGCGTCACCCTCCCACGCGCTTGATCGAAAGGTCTTACGTGCAAAGGGAATTAGTCTGCAGAAAGTGACTCTATCTAGGTGTACTGCCTCGGCGCGTGTAAAACGCGTCGAGCCACGCTTGAGGAGTACCTTATGAAGATCGACCCGCGAATCAGCGCAGAACTTGCCCGGCTTGAACCCAATCAGATTGGCGTTCTGGCCTGGTCCCTGATGGCCGATCCTGCTTATGCAGGCGGCATCCCAGGCCAACCCGAGCCGGATTACCCACAACCCACCGAGCCCGGTGAGCCAACCCTGCCGGACGAGCCGCCGCCCGCGCCTGTCGCCTGATACCTGGGAGGCCGGTCACCGCACTGGCCATACCTCGTGGTCGCCGATCACAAAGACTCGACCGTCATCGATCTGTTCCACCGCAAAGCCACCGGTAAACGCGCCAAACGCCGGCAGCAAGCTGACCCGCGTGCCGATCTGGAAGCACGGCAGCCGCAGGCTCTGCCGACCCTTGCCGCGCAGGCGATACACCGGATGAACATGCCCAGCCAGTACATGATGGCTGGGATGGGCGTCCGGTTCGTGCTGCAGGGCGAAGGGACCCATCAGGAGTGGCTCGGGGACGACCTCAATCCTCAAGTCGACAGGCGGGTCCCCTGCGCGTTTGTCGTGATTGCCGCGAATCAGGGTCATCGACACGTCGGGATGGCGTGCGCGCCAGGCTCTCAGCGCGCTCAGGGTGCCGCTGGCGTGCGACCCGGGGCCGTGCAGGAAATCGCCGAGAAACATCACCTGCGCGCACGGTAGCGCACACAGCAACCGATCCAGGCGCTGCAGGTTCTCGGTGGTAGTCCCTTGTGGCACCGGCTGTCCCAGGCTGCGATAGGCAGAAGCCTTGCCGAAGTGTACATCGGCAATCAGCAGGCATTGGCGCGCAGGCCAATACACGGCCTTTTCCGCCAGCAGCCACAACTCTTCACCCTCAAGCGTCAGTGAGCAATGCATCAGCGCTTCCCGTTATCCGCGACTTTTTCCAGGTCCTTGACCATCCGCGCAATGCGCTCCGAGAGTTTTTCCGAACTCAAGCTTTCGCGCATTCGCTCCACCAGCAGCGGAAAGGCCAAAGGCGTAGGCCGTTCAATCAGGTGCAGGTCGCGTTTGAGCGCTGAAAGATGACGCAATGTCGCTTCCAGCCGATGAATATCCAACTCGTCGCGCAGGACTTCTTCCCCGGCCTGGGTCAGCAGCAGGTTCTGCGGGTCATATTGCTTGAACACCTCAAAGAACAATCCGCTGGAGGCCTGCACTTGCCGTGTACTTTTCGGCGCTCCTGGATAACCGGCAAACACCAACCCGGCGATGCGGGCGATTTCGCGAAAGCGGCGCAGGGCCAACTCCCCGGCATTCAGGCTGGCCGCCACATCTTCCAGCAAATGCTCAGGGCTCAGTAGCGCGTCATTCAGCAACACCGGCCAATCCACGGCGGTGGCGCTCAACAACTCCAGCCCGTAATCATTGACGGCAATCGAAAACGTCACGGCCTGCTGCTGGCTCACCCGCCATGCCAGTAGACTTGCCAGGCCCAAGTGCACCTGGCGCCCGGCGAATGGATACAGAAACAGGTGCCACCCCTCTCGCGACTTCAGCGCCTCGGCCAGCAAATGCTCGCGTGTCGGTAGGCCCGACCAGCGCAACTGTGTTTGCAGCAGGGTTTGCACCGCCTGCATTTCCGGGCCTTCATAGTGCCCGTGCGCCGCCGCATCAAAACGCTCGACCACGGCTTGCGCCAGCTCATTGGAAAGCGGCATGCGCCCCCCATTCCAGCGTGGCACCGCAGCCTTTTTGGCGGTGCTGCGGCGCACATAGGCGGTCATGTTTTCCACCCGCACCAACTCCAGCAATCGCCCCGCGAACAAGAAGCCATCACCCGGCTTGAGCCGCGCGATAAAGCCTTCCTCGACGCTCCCCAGGTTCTTGCCGCCACCGCCCTTGCTCCAGAATTTCAGCTGGATACTGGCATCGCTGACAATCGTGCCGACGCTCATCCGATGACGACGCGCCAGCCGCGCATCGGGTACACGCCAGATGCCGTGCTCGTCCGGCTCCACGCGGCGGTAATCCGGGTAGGCCGTCAGCGACAAGCCGCCATGGCGCACAAACCCCAGGGCCCACGCCCAGTCTTCGTCCGTCAGGTCGCGATAGGCCCAGGCACCGCGCACTTCGGCCAGTAACGCGTCGGGCGTAAAGCCGCCGCCGAGCGCCATGCTGACCAAGTGTTGTACGAGCACATCCAATGGCTTGTGCGGTGATTCGCGCGCTTCAATGCGCCGCTGGGCAATCGCGTCCTGGGCCGCTGCGGCTTCCACCAGCTCCAGGCTGTGGGTCGGCACCAGCGTCACCCGCGAGGGGCGCCCGGGTGCATGCCCCGAACGCCCGGCGCGTTGCATCAGGCGCGCCACGCCTTTGGCAGAGCCGATCTGCAGCACCCGTTCCACCGGCAGGAAATCCACCCCCAGGTCCAGGCTCGATGTGCACACCACGGCCTTGAGCTGGCCGTCTTTCAATGCTCGTTCTACCCAATCGCGGGTTTCTCTCGACAGTGAGCCATGGTGCAGGGCGATTACCCCAGCCCAGTCAGGGCGTGCGTCCAATATCGCCTGATACCAGATTTCCGACTGCGCCCGCGTATTGGTAAACACCAGGCAACTGCTGCTGGCGTCCACCTCAGCCACCACTTGGGGCAGCATCTTCAGGCCGATGTGCCCGGCCCAGGGAAAACGCTCGGCGACGGGTGGCAGCAAGGTGTCGACCTTCAATTGTTTAGCCGTTTTCCCTTGCACATTGACCCCGCCACCTTGTGGGACCAATACCTCCAAGGCGTGGGATTGATTGCCCAAGGTCGCTGAGATACCCCACACCATCACATCCGGATGCCAACGCCGCAGCCGCGCCAGTGCCAGTTGCAGCTGCACGCCGCGCTTGTTGCCAATCAATTCGTGCCATTCATCCACGACCACCATGCGCAGGTGCGCCAGACTGACTTCGCTGTCGGCGCGTGCCAGCATCAGGGTCAGGCTTTCCGGTGTGGTGATCAGTGCGGTGGGCTGGCGACGGGTCTGGCGGGCGCGCTCGCTGCTGCTGGTATCGCCGGTGCGCAGGCCGACACTCCAGGGAATCTGCAAGGCTTCAAGCGGCGCCTCCAGGGCTCGGGCGGTGTCGGCCGCGAGGGCACGCATAGGCGTGATCCACAGTACCGTCAGCGGCTCAGCGGGTGGTTTGCGTTTACCTGTAGCGGGTGGGCGAGTCATGGCGAAGCGATTGAGGGCGGCGAACCACAGTGCGTAGGTTTTACCCGCGCCGGTGCTGGCATGCAGCAGCCCTGACTGGCCGCCCTTGACCGCCGCCCAGACGTCTTTTTGAAAGGCGAACGGCTTCCAGCCTTTAGTGGCGAACCATTGTTTGGCGAAGTCGACGGGTTTTGCCATGCGGTGGCTGAACTCTGGAAGGTCTATTCCACAGACCTTCACCGGGCATCAAAGGTTTAACGCAATCCTTGTAGGGGCTGGCTTGCCGGCGAGGGTGGCCTAACTGCCGAGCACTCTCTAACTGCTGCCCCGCGATCCAACTGTAGGAGCTGGCTTGCCTGCGAAAGCGGCCTGACAGCCGACCACAATCTAACTGCCCCCCCGCGATCCAAAAATGTGGGAGCTGGCTTGCCTGCGAAGGCGGCCTGACAGCCGACCACTCTCCAACTGTCCCCCCGCGATCTAAAAATGTGGGAGCTGGCTTGCCTGCGAAGGCGGCCTCACAGCCGACCACTCTCTAACTGCTGCCCCGCGATCCAAATGTGGGAGCTGGCTTGCCAGCGAAGGCGGCCTGACAGCCGACCGGGATGTTGGATCAGACCGAGTACATATCCGTTATTTGGGTAACGGCTGCTATGGGTTCCGCCCTTACGGCGGCTCACTTTTGAAAAGCGCAAAAGTAAGCAAAACGCTCTTGCCCCAACACTCGGCACCTCGCCTAGGCTCGGTGTGCCCGTAATCCGACAGGTATTTGGGGGGCCGCCGCCACGCGCCATCCATGGCGCGGGGCGGCTAAACCGGCATCCCTGCCGGTTTACCCCCCAAATCCCTGTCGAATTCCGGCCAGCGTGTTTGACGGGGCGCCTAAGATCAAAAGCGAGATCAAGATCAAGATCAAGGGCGGCTCGCTTCGCGTCGTGGGTTGCGCTGGGGCTTCAGGGTTGCGTGGATACCTATGCTCTTCTCCGGTAAGCCGGCTCCTACAGATTATTTCAGGTTACCACTCAGGAACTGTTGCAAACGCTCACTCTTCGGATTACCCAGCACGTCCTCGGGTGCGCCTTGTTCTTCCACCAGGCCTTTGTGCAGAAATAGCACTTGGCTCGATACTTTGCGCGCGAAGCTCATTTCGTGGGTCACCATGATCATGGTGCGGCCTTCCTCGGCCAGGCCTTGGATGACCTTCAATACTTCACCCACCAATTCCGGGTCGAGGGCCGAGGTGGGTTCGTCGAATAGCATGACCTCCGGTTCCATCGCCAGGGCGCGGGCGATGGCGACGCGTTGCTGCTGGCCGCCGGACAGGAACGCGGGGTATTGATCGGCCACGCGCGCCGGCAAACCCACCTTGTCCAGGTAGCGACGGGCGCGGTCTTCGGCGTCCTTTTTGCTGCAACCCAGCACCCGGCGCGGGGCCATGGTGATGTTTTCCAGCACGCTCATGTGGCTCCACAGGTTGAAGTGCTGGAAGACCATGGCCAGGCGCGTGCGCAAGCGCTGCAGTTCGGCGTCATCGGCCACGCGCATGCCGTGGCGGTCACTGACCATGCGGATCGGCTGGCCGTCGAGGGTCATGGCGCCGTCGTTGGGCGTTTCCAGGAAGTTGATACAGCGCAAGAAGGTGCTCTTGCCCGAGCCGCTGGCGCCGATGAGGCTGATCACGTCGCCGGTCTTGGCCTTGAGCGAAACACCTTTGAGCACCTCATTGTCGCCATAGCTTTTATGCAGGCCTTCAACGGTCAATTTGTACATGGGGCATGCATCCTTAAGGCGAAAGTAGATAGCCGCTGCGGTAGGCCTCGGTGCCAGCGACATGGCCGATGACCATCCCGGCAGTGGCCATGCGGCGCAGCGAACGGGCGTAAAGCAGGCCGGCCTTTTGGCAGTGCACGGGCGTTACGCGGTCGGAAATGGGGTCGATGATTTCGGCGATCAGTTGCCCGGCTTCCAGGTATTCACCCGGCAGGGCGCTGAACACCAGCAGGCCGCCCACCGGGGTCGCCACCGGTTCAACGCCGGCCAGCGGCGTGGCCGGGTAGGGTAGGTCGGGCAGCGGTGCGGCATCGCCTGCAATGGCGCCGAAGTGAATCAGGTAATCGATGATCGCCTGGCAGTCGAGGCTCGCCAGGCCATGGTTGACGTCACCCTGGCCGCGCAGCTCGACGGTGACCGAAAAGCTGCCCATGGGGATCGGGAAACGCTCGCCGAAACGTTGCTGCAACTGCCACCACACCAGGGTGAAACACTCATCGAAGGATTGTCCGCCGGAATCGGTCGCGAGCAAATTGGCCTCCGAACCGATATAGCGCGCCAACGGCTCCACCTGCGGCCAGGCCTCGGGGGTGGTGTACAGGTGCGCCACCGCTTCGAAGTCGCAGTGCAGGTCCAGCACCATATCGGCATCGCAGGCCAGGCGTTGCAGCACCAGGCGTTGGGATTGCAATTGGGTGTCGGCACGCTGCGCGGCGAGGGTGGAGGACAGCGCGGAGCGCACCAGCTCGACGTTTCGCCGGGGATCGTCCCCCAGCCGTTCCTCGATCTGGTCACCCACCGCTTCACTGAGGTCGACAAACAGGCGATTAAAGTTTTGCCCGCTCTCCAGCTCGTAGCGGCCCAGCGGGATATCCATCAACACCTGCTCCAGGCCCACCGGATTGGCGATGGGCACCAGCACGATCTCGCTGCGCAGGCGCCCGGCTGCTGCCAACTCTGCCAGGCGGAGCTTGAGGTGCCAGGCCACCAGCATGCCCGGCAGCTCATCGGCATGCAGCGATGACTGAATGTAGATCTTGCCCTCGGCCTGTTCCGGGCCGAAGTGAAAACTGTGAATCTGCCGCGCCGTGCCTGGCACCGGCGCGATCAGCTCATGGACGTGATGCCGCATGAATGCTCCTGAAAATGAAAAGCTGCTTAATGGCTCGGCCCGAGGAAAGCCAGCCAGCGGCGCTCTGCCAGACGAAACAGACCGACCAGGGCAAAGGTCACGGTCAGGTAGATCAGCGCAGCGATACCGAATGATTGAAAGGTCATGAAAGTAGCCGAGTTGGCATCCCGCGCCACTTTGAGGATGTCCGGGATCGTCGCGGTGAAGGCCACCGTGGTCGAGTGCAGCATCAGGATCACTTCATTGCTGTAGTAGGGCAGCGAACGACGCAACGCCGACGGCATGATCACATAGGCGTACAACTTCCAGCCGCTCAAGCCGTAGGCCTTGGCCGCCTCGACTTCACCATGGGCCATGCTGCGGATCGCCCCGGCGAAGATCTCCGTGGTGTAGGCACAGGTGTTGAGAGCAAACGCCAGGATGGTGCAGTTCATCGCATCGCGGAAAAACGCATCCAGCAACGGCTGCTCGCGCACGGCGGCGATGCTGTAGATGCCGGTGTAGCAGATCAGCAACTGGATATAGAGCGGCGTGCCCCGAAACAGGTAGGTGTAGAACTGCACCGGCCAGCGCACCAGGCGCTTGCGCGACACACGGGCGATGGACAGCGGGATCGACACCAGGAAGCCGATGACCAGGGCTGCGGTGAGCAGCCACATCGTCATGGCCAGCCCCGTGATGTGCTGGCCGTCGCTATAAAGGAAGGGGCGCCAGTATTCCTGCAAGAGTTCGATCATCGTACGGCCTCCCGGGCGCCGGCGGAGTAGCGACGTTCAAGGCGGCGCAGGACAAAGTTGGACGCGCTGGTGATCAACAGGTAGATCAGCGCGGCGAGTACGAGGAAATAGAACAGCTGGTAAGTGCTCTTGCCGGCGTCCTGGGCCGCCTTGACCAGGTCGGCCAGGCCGATGATCGACACCAGGGCCGTGGCCTTGAGCATCACCATCCAGTTATTGCCGATACCCGGCAAGGCAAAGCGCATCATCTGCGGGAAGGTCACGTAGCGAAACCGCTGGCCGCGCTTTAGCCCATAAGCCGTGGCGGCTTCCAGTTGGCCGCGCGGTACCGCGAGGATCGCGCCGCGAAAGGTCTCGGTGAAGTACGCACCGTAGATAAAGCCCAGGGTGATCACCCCGGCGCTGAATGGGTCGATCTCGATGTATTCCCATTCCATGAAGTCGGTGAGGCCGGTCAACCAGGTTTGCAGGCTGTAGAAAATCAGCAGCATCAGCACCAGGTCGGGCACTCCGCGGATCAGCGTGGTGTAGAGCTGGGCGGGGATGCGCAGGAAGGGCAGGCTGGAAAGTTTGGCGCTGGCGCCAATCAGCCCCAGCAATACGCTGACGGCCAGCGACAGCACCGACAACTTGATGGTCATCCAGGTGCCTTGCAGCAACAGCGGGCCGAAACCCTTCAGGCTGAGCGCGCTCAACCCGAGGGTTTGCAACAATTCTTCGAACATAAATCAGGACCTATGGCGATAAAAAAGCGCCCCTCCAGGGGAAGGGCGCTCCAGGCATTATTTGCCGCTGTACAGGTTCAGATCGCCAAAGTGTTTCTTCTGGATGGTGGCGTAGGTGCCATCATCGTGTAACGCTTTGATACCTTTATCCAAAAGCGCCTTCAGCTCAGTGTTACCTTTTTTGATACCGATGGCGGTTTTCGACGGCAGCAATGGGTCGTCGATGGCTGCGCTGACTTCATAACCGGCGCCTGCCGGCGATTTCAGGAAGCCCAGTTCGGCTTGCAGCATGTCCTGCACGGATGCGTCGAGACGCCCGGAGGTCAGGTCGGCATACACCTGGTCCTGGTTGGCGTAGGCCTTGGTGGTCACACCGGCTTTATCCAGTACGGCCTTGGCGTAGGCTTCCTGGATGGTGCCTTGCTCGTAACCCACGGATTTGCCCTTGAGGGACTCAGGCGTCGAGTAGCCAGCACCTTTCTTGAACACCAGCGAAGTCGGGCCGGAGAACAGTTCACTGGAGAAGTCGATGGCCTTTTCACGCACCGGGGTCACGGTCATGGACGAAATCACGCCGTCGAACTTGTTGGCCTTGAGGCCTGGAATCATGCCGTCGAAATCACTTTCGACCCACTTGCACTTCACTTTCAGCTCGGCGCAGATCGCATTGCCCAGGTCGATATCGAAGCCTACCAGGCTGCCGTCGGCGGCCTTGGATTCGAACGGCGCGTAGGACGGATCGACACCAAAACGCAGTTCCTTGTATTCCTTGGCCAGCGCGGTACCTGCGGCCATGCACAGAGCCAGTGCAGAAAGGGTCAGCAATGCTTTTTTCATTATGTAATCCCTGGAAACCAAGATAAGCGCTTGTGGCGCGTTTAGGACTGTTACTGAACGGTGTCAGACGGATCACAAGTAGCAATTTCTGCACCATAGTTCCGAATGTAGTTCCGAATGGTCGTTTTAAAAGGTGGGACAAGGGAGAGCTGAGTGTAGGAGATGCCCGAAAATGGGCGCGCAAAAAACAGTGCACCAATTTGGTTCTGGCGCAGATCAATAATGTCGGAGCTGGCTTGCCTGCGATGGCGGTGGATCAGCGAATTCATTTTTCACTGACACGCCGCCATCGCAGGCAAGCCAGCTCCCACAAGGATTTGTGCCATTTTTAACCAGGAATCAGGTCAGGAGGTCTTGCAGGGTGGCGAGGTTGTCAGCGTCTTCCACGGTTTTATCCTGCCGCCACCGCAACATCCGTGGAAACCGCACCGCAATCCCACTCTTGTGCCGCTTGGACAGGGCAATGCCTTCGAACCCCAGTTCGAACACCATGCTCGGGGTAACACTGCTCACCGGGCCGAACTTTTCCACCGTGGTCTTGCGCACAATCGCATCGACCTTGCGCATCTCTTCGTCGGTCAGGCCGGAGTAGGCCTTGGCGAATGGCACTAGCGTGCGTTCGCTGCCGGGCGGGCCGTCCCACACGGCAAACGTGTAGTCGCTGTAGAGGCTGGCGCGTCGACCATGACCGCGTTGGGCATAGATCAACACCGCATCGACGCTGAACGGGTCCACCTTCCACTTCCACCACACGCCCATGTCCTTGGTACGGCCCACGCCGTACAGGCCATCGCGTGCTTTAAGCATCATGCCTTCCACACCGAGACTGCGCGAGGCTTCGCGTTGTTCGGCCAGTTCTTCCCAGGTTGCACCGGTCAACAGGGGAGATGCCAGTAATACCGGCTGGTTGCACTGGTCAATTACCTGCTCAAGTTGCGTGCGACGCTCAGCCTGGGTGTGGTTGCGCCAATCGTCGCCCTGATGTTCCAGCAGGTCGTAAGCCAGCACCGCAACTGGCGCGTCCTCCAGCACTTTTTTGCTCAGGGTCTTGCGCCCAATCCGTTGTTGGAGCAGCGCGAACGGCTGTACCGCGTCTTTCCACACCACGATTTCGCCGTCGATCACCGTGCCGTCGGGCAAGCCGCTTACCAAGCTATGCAGTTCGGGGAAGCGCTCAGTCACCAATTCTTCGCCACGCGACCAGATCCACAGGCGGCCGTCACGTTTCACCAACTGCGCGCGGATGCCATCCCACTTCCATTCCACTTGCCAGTCGGCGGGAGAGCCAAGCAAATCGTTGAATTGCTCCACTGGTTGCGCCAAACCATGGGCGAGAAAAAACGGATAAGGCTGCCCGCCGCGTTGCGCATGTTCGTCGGGCGATTCGGCGGCGATGAGCTTGAGATAACCCTGCGGCGTAGGACGGTTAGACAGATCGGTGTAGCCCACCATCCGTTGCGCCACGCGCTTGCTGTCCAGATCGGCCATTGCGGCGAGGGCGCGGGTGACCAGTAGCTTGGACACGCCCACACGGAAGCTGCCGGTGATCAACTTGATGCAGACCATCAGGCTGGGTTGATCCAGTTGCGCCCATAACGCAGGTAGACGCTCGGCCAATTCCAAGGGCGGCAAGCCACGCAGGGGCAGGAGTTTTTCCTCCAGCCACACCGCCAGGCCGTCCTCCGAGGTGTAGGTAGATTCCGGCAGCAGCAGGGAAATGGTTTCTGCCAGATCGCCCACTGATTGGTAGCTTTCTTCAAACAACCACGGCTCGATACCCGATGCTTCAGTGGCCATGTCCCGCAGCAGGCGCGTCGGCACCAGTTGCCGAGGGCGTCCGCCGGAAAGGAAATACACGGCCCAGGCCGCATCTTCCGGCGCAGCATCGCGGAAGTAGGCTTGCAGCGCGGCCAGCTTGGCGTTGCTGGAGGTGGTGGCGTCGAGGTTGGCGTACAGCTCGGCGAAGGCCTTCATGCGCTGGCCTCCTCTTCGTCATCGCCGTATTCAGTGGTGAAACCCTGAGCATCCAGGCCTTTTTCCCGCAGGTGGCGCACCAACACGCCAACGGAACCGTGGGTAACCATCACCCGCTCGGCGCCGGTTTGCTCGATGGCCCACAACAGGCCGGGCCAGTCGGCGTGGTCCGAAAGCACGAAGCCACGGTCGACCCCGCGCCGCCGACGGGTACCACGCAGGCGCATCCAACCGCTGGCGAAGGCGTCGCTGTAGTCGCCGAAACGCTTGATCCAACTGCTGCCGCCTGCGGACGGCGGGGCGATGATCAGGGCCTGGCGCAACAGCGGGTCGGTTTTCTTGAAGTCACCGGCGTAGAGGGTTTCAGGAATATAGATGCCGGCCTCGCGGTACACCCGGTTCAACGGCTCGACCGCGCCGTGGCTGAGGATCGGACCAATGCTGGCGTCGATGCCATGCAGGATCCGCTGGGCCTTGCCGAAGGAGTAACAGAACAACACGCTGGCCTTGCCGGCGGCGATATTCGCCTGCCACCAATCGTTGATCCCGGCGAAGATCTGCGCCTGGGGCTGCCAGCGGTAGATCGGCAGGCCGAAGGTCGACTCGGTAATAAAGGTATGGCAGCGCACCGGTTCGAAGGGCGCGCAGGTGCCGTCGGGCTCGACTTTGTAGTCACCGGATGCGACCCAGACTTCGCCCCGGTATTCCAGGCGCACCTGGGCCGAACCCAAGACATGCCCGGCGGGGTGAAAACTCAAGGTGACGCCGTGGTGAACCAGTGTCTCGCCGTAGGCCAGGGTCTGCAGGTTGATGTCCTGGCCCAGCCGTGAACGCAGGATGCCTTCGCCGGGGGCTGCCGCCAGGTAGTGCTGGTTGCCGGTGCGGGCGTGGTCGCCATGGGCGTGGGTGATGACCGAGCGCTCCACCGGGCGCCAGGGGTCGATGTAGAAATCTCCGGCGGGGCAGTAGAGGCCTTCGGGGCGGGCGATGACAAGGTCCATGGGCGTGCCGGGGGCGATGGGCTTATCAGGTAGGAGGCGGGCGGGCGATGAGAAGTTCGATTAACTATTGTAGTGAGCGGGCTTGTTGTGGTGAGCGGGCTTGCCCCGCGCTGGGGCGCGAAGCGGCCCCAATCCAGTCAACGCATGCTTCCAGTCAGAAACAGGTCGCCTGGTTTTAGGGCGGCTTCGCGCCCCAGCGCGGGGCAAGCCCGCTCACCACAGTAAAAACCCGCCCCACACTTGCCGGATTATTTGCCCGGCGTCAGGGTCAACCGAGCCTTCCCATACACCTTCTCGAAGTTCTGCGGTTGCATCGGGAAGCTCAGGTATTGCGCCTTGAGCGACGGGTCGATGCCGTTGGCATAGTTCGGGCTGGCCGGGTTGCCGGACTGGCCGGTGCCACCCTGGCCCATCATCGGTTCCACCTGGCCAAAGTCGACGATCATGCGCAGTGCCGGTACCTGGGTGGTGGTGAAGTCCTGGCCCCAGCTGTACGGCGCCGGGTTCAAGGTGTTGTGGTCGCCACCGGACGCCAGTGGGCCGCGAATCACCTGGCCATTGGTGTTTTTCCAAGTGGTGGTGTGCAGTTTGCCCCACTGCCAGGCCTTGTGATCGGCCCCCAATTGGCTATCACCGGCAGTGATCGCAGCGGCCAGGCTGCGGGCGAGGATCGCCGGTTTGTCTTCCTTCTGCGGGGTGCGCACGTCATCCCAGAACGGGCTGTCTTCACGGCCCAGCAAGTGGTCGGCCTGGGCGGCGTAGGACAGGCTGGCATTGCTGACAAAAGCCTTCCAGCTGGCGCTGTTTTCCGGGCCGAGTTCGTCGAGGAAGATCTGCTTGGTGCTTTCCTGCAGGAACAGCTCGTAGAGCGCCGCGTCGGCGGAGGTGGACGCCAGGCGACCGTCGAACGCCATCAGACGAGCCAGCACTTCACGTGCCTTGGCCTGGTCGGCGGCAGGCAGCGCGTCAATCGCCTGTTTCAGCGGCTGGGCCATACCCGGTGCCTGGAACAGGGTCTTGAGCTTGGCAGCAAAAGTGGTGGTCTGGTCGTACTGCATGGCAATCACGCTGCGGCTGTCATGCTTGCCGGCATTGGCCAATTGCGCCAGGCGCTCGCTGCGTTCCGGGGCGTCCCACGAGTTGGACAGCTGCATGCCGTAACCGCGCGGCGCGGTACGCTGGTTGGCGGTGCCGATCCAGCCTTGGGCCGGGTCCTGGTCATAGGGGTGCAGCATCGCGTCGGCGTAACCGTCCCAATCGAAGCGCGTGTCCCAGCCCGGCGAGGGCAGCAGGCCTTCGCCTTCGCGGCGGTTGGGGAAGCGGCCAGTGACTTGCCAGCCAATGTTGCTGGCGTCGGCAAACACCATGTTCAGCGCAATGGCGCGAATCTCGCGGGTTGCGTCCGAGGCCTTGCCGGCGTTCTGCGCGCGGGACAGGTCGAAGAACGCATCCAGGCTCTTGTCGTCCTTGAAGTCGGCAGTTTGCAAGGCCAGGCCCAGGCCGGTGGTCAGCGCCTGGCTGCTGTTGAGCAGGGCGCCGTGACGGGTTTCGTACACCACTTCGCGAATCGAGCGTTGGCCTTTGATGAAGAAGGTTTCGTTACGCACGCCGGCCGGCAGCCATTTGCCGTTGTTCTCGTAGTACAACGCGCTGCCCTGGCGTCTGACTTTTTCCAGGAACAGGTCCTGGGTGTCGCCCTTGACTGTGCTCATGCTCCACGCGACCTTGCCGTTGAAACCGGACAGCAGGGTCGGCAGGCCGGCAATCGAGGTGCCCACGGCCTGGTACTTCGGTGCGCGGATCTGCACGTAGCTCCACGGAGACGGTGCTTGCGGCTGGGCGGCGAGGTCGCCTGCCAGCAGGCTTTTGCCACTGCGACTGCGTTGTGGGCCGATCGCCCAGTTGCTCGACGTGGTCACCGCCAGTGAATTGAGGCTGCTCAGTTGCTGGCCGACCGCGTCGAGCCCGGCCAAGCCGGTGATCTGGCCCAGGTTCACGCCCTTGAGTTTCTCGGCCTCGGCCAGCGGGATCGCTTCGTCCGGCGCACTTGGGGTGAGCCACGCGAGTTTGTCGACGCCGACTTTCTGCGCCAGCACCAGCGACGAAATTTCTTCCTGCAGGTTAGCCGATTCGCTGAAATTCAGCAGGCAGAACAGCAGTGCCGAGTCTTCCGGCTTCCAGTACTCGGGCTTGTAGCCGGTCTGTGCCAGGTCTGGCGGCAGCTTGTCGCGGTAGCGGAACAGGTAGGCATTGACGCCACGCGCATACACTTCGAAGAAGCGTTTGAGGCGCGGACTCGACGCGTTATACAACTCGCCGGCGCTTTTTTTCAGGTTGACCGCACGCATGAAGCGGTCGACATCCAGCACCTCGGGCCCGGACATTTCTGCCAGGCGGCCCTGGGCCAGCAGGCGCAGGGTGACCATCTGGGTGATGCGGTCGCTGGCGTGCACATAACCGAGGCTGAACAGCGCGTCGTGGAAGGTGTTGCTTTCGATCAACGGCATGCCCTGGGCATTGCGGCGTACCGATACGTTCTGCGCCAAGCCTTTGAGCGGCTGTACGCCAGCGACCGGGGGCAGGGTGTCCTGGGTGCTCTGGAGCTGGCAACCGGCCAGGCTTAATGCACTGGCCACTGCCGCGGCAACGCCGAACCGGGGAAGAAAATGTGAGAGGGCTGGCGAGGCCATGGCAAAGCTCCTGCGGGGGTAGCGTCAGTAAAGGCGCTACGTTAGTGAGCGCGGCGAAACGACGCAAGCGGGAGTTTGGGTTAACCGTTAGATCTTGAGTCTTGCACAGAATAATGTGGGAGCGGGCTTGCTCGCGAAGGCGGAGTGTCAGTCACTGAATATGTCGACTGACAGATCGCCTTCGCGAGCAAGCCCGCTCCCACATTTGGACCGAGCAAGGCTTCAACTCAGGATTTGGGCGGGTTCACTTTCTGCACCAGCTCATACGCGCGCACTGTTGCCGGCCGCTCCTTGATGCTGTTGAACCAGCGATGCAGGTGTGGGAAGTCTTCCAGGCGCTGGCTCTGCCACTTGTGGGAAACAATCCATGGGTAGATCGCCATATCGGCGATGCTGTAGTCCTCACCCGCTACGAACGCACGGTCCGCCAGGCGCCGGTCGAGCACGCCGTAAAGACGCGCGGTTTCGTCCACATAACGCTTGATCGCGTAGGGGATTTTCTCCGGCGCGAACTGGCTGAAGTGATGATTCTGGCCGGCCATCGGGCCCAGGCCGCCCATTTGCCAGAACAGCCATTGCAGCGCTTCCTGGCGACCACGCAGGTCTTTGGGAATGAACTGGCCGGTTTTTTCCGCGAGGTACAACAGGATGGCGCCGGATTCAAACAGCGAAATCGGCGCGCCACCGTCGGTCGGATCCTGATCGACGATGGCTGGAATGCGGTTGTTGGGAGCGATCTTCAGGAAGTCAGGCTTGAACTGTTCGCCCTGGCCGATATTGATCGGGTGCACCTTATAGGGCAGGCCGGCTTCTTCCAGGAACAGCGATACTTTGTGACCGTTGGGGGTGGTCCAGTAATACAGGTCGATCATGAAGCTCTCCAAAAGTGGTGATGCTTGAGCGAATGCCTGTAGGTATAGGTAATGTTGGGTGTGCGAAAATTCAATGAAACATTTGCGCATACCCTTAGAAGCAAATTAAAAGGCGCCGTCCACCAACACCTGCACGGTGTGCTGCGAACAGCGCTCGATGCGTGCCCGCACGCGATACACCTCGGCAAACAGCAGTGGGTTAAGCACGTCGTTCGCTGCACCGCTGGCATACAAGCGTCCCTGGCGCAGCACGGCAATATGGTCGGCGTAGCGTGCGGCGAGGCTGATGTCGTGCAGCACCACCACGGCAATCAGGTTGTGTTCGCGCACCAAATCGCGCACGCAATCCATGACTTTCAGTTGGTAATTGAGGTCGAGGGCGCTGGTGGGTTCGTCCAGCAGCATCACCTGCGGGCGACGCGCGATGAGTTGGGCGAGGCTGACCAATTGGCGTTGGCCACCGGAGAGCGTGCTTAACAGCTCATCGGCCAAATGCGCGATACCAATACGCTGCAACGCCTCGAACGCTTCGCGCAGGCAGGCATCGCTGGACAGCGCAGTGCCCTCGACATTGGCCACGCGCAAGGCGGCGATCACGCTTTCCATCACGCTGAGGCTCAGGCCTGGCGGCAGGTTCTGCGGCATGTAGGTCACCCGCCGCGCGCGCTCGGCGACAGACATGGCCGACAGGTCAAGGTCACCCAATCGTACAACGCCTTGCATCTTTTCCAGCCCGGCCACGGCACGCAGCAGGGTGGACTTGCCCGCGCCGTTAGGGCCGATCAGAGCGGTCAGGCTGCCGTGGGGCAGGGTGGGCAGGCTCAGGTCGTGCACGATCTGCCGGCGCCCGTAACTCACATTGGCGTTGTGTACCGATAAGCCTGCACTCATAACTGCCTCCCCCGCTTGAACACCAACACCACGAAAATCGGTACGCCCACCAAGGCGGTGACAATCCCCACCGGCACTATCACGCCGGGCATGATCAGCTTGCTGGCAATCGACGACAGCGACAGCAGCAACGCGCCGGTCAGGGCGCTGGCCGGCAACAGGAAGCGTTGATCTTCGCCCACCAGGATCCGCGCGATATGCGGACCTACCAGGCCGATAAAACCGATGGTGCCTACAAAGGCCACGGCGGTGGCCGACAGCAGGCTGATGCGCAGCAACGAGAAAAACCGCAGGCGCTTCACGTCCACGCCAAAACTTTGCGCGCGGTCTTCACCCATGCGCAACAGGGTCAGGCGCGGTGCGGCGGCAAAGGAAAACGGCAGCACCACCGCGACCACCAGCGCCAGGATGCCGAGCTTGTCCCAGTTGGCGCGGGTCACACTGCCCAACGTCCAGAACACCAACTGTTGCAACACGTCTTCGGTGGCCACCAGTTGCAACAGGGCGACCACCGCGTTGCAACTGAACACCAGGGCGATGCCGAACAACACCAGGCTTTCTACCCCTGCGCCACGCAGGCGTGACATGGCTTGCAGCAAAAACACCGACGCCGCAGCGAAGATGAAGGCCGAGAGGGAAATCGCGGTATTGGCCGACACCCACAGGGTGGTCACCGGAAACACAATCACCAATGACGCCCCCAACGCCGCCGCCGACGACACGCCGAGGGTAAACGGGCTGGCCAGCGGGTTGTTGAGGATCGCCTGCATCTCGGCCCCGGCCAGCGACAGCGCGCACCCGACCAACACCGCCATCAGCGCGTAGGGCAGGCGCACGTTCCAGATGATCACCTGGTCGGTGGCGCTCAGGTGCGAGGGGTGCAGGATGCCGTCGAGCAAGGCCAGCAGGCCCATACCCGAGGGGCCGCTGGCAAGGTCCACGAGGATGGCGCACGCCAGCGCCGTACCGAGCAGGCCCAGCAGCCAGGCGCGCCGCGCCAACAGGCGACGGTAGCCGTGGGTGGCGCTGGCAAGGTCGAGGGTTTGAGTGGTCATTGGGCTCACACAATTTCGAAAACAATAAAGATCTAAATGTGGGAGCGAGCTTGCCCGCGATAGCGGAGTGTCAGTCACTGAATGAGGTGACAGAGACACCGCTTTCGCAGGCAAGCCAGCTCCCACACTGACTGCATTCCAATAGGGCGATAAACGTTACTTGGGCTTGCTGTCGATCCAATAGGCACCCTGCAACGGCATCCTCAGGAATTGCGCGTTGATCTGGTTCATGGTCGCCTGCGGATCCAGCTTGGCGAACAGCTCTGGGTGCACCCATTTGGCCAACGATTCAATCGCCAGCAGGTTGTACGGTGAGTTATAGAAGTCATGCCACAGGCCGTGGGCATTGCCCTCACGGATTGCACGAAGATTGGCGAATTCGGGACGCGCCAATACCCGGTCCAGCGCCTCGTGGGCTTCATCTGCGCCAACACCCGCGCCCAAGATCAAGCCGGGCTGGCGGTTGCCGGTGGCTATATACACATCCGGGTCGGCCTTGAGCGCGTACTCGACGCTGATATCGCCCAACGCACCCGGCACCACGCCAGCGGCGATATTGCGCCCGCCGACCAGTGCGATCAGTTCGCCCATGCCACTCTTGCCGGTGGTATGCCCCGGCGCTTGCCAAACGCCGGCCAGCAGTTCGAGGAACACACTCGGGCGCGGCCCCGCCGGCAAGGTGGCGACCGCATCGGTGATCACCTTGATGTGCTGGTCATAGAAACCCAGGAACGCCTTGGCCTGGGCTTCACGCCCCAATGCCTGGCCCAGCGCAGTCATGCTGGTGTGAGTGCCCTGCACCGGGTTGATGCGGAAGTCGACGAACACCACCGGAATGCCCGCCTTGGCCAGCACATCGGCGACCGGACTGTGTTCGGTGGGGCCGTGACCGGAAATGCTGAACACTGCCAGGTCAGGTTTCAGCGAAAGGATTTCCTCGGCGCTGACGCTTTGTTCCGACGCTTGCCCGATCAACGGGATGTCTTTCACTGTGGGAAATTTCGCCACGTAGGCGTTGTAGGTGTGTTGGTCGAGCAGGCGCAAATCGTTCTGCCAGCCGACGATGCGCTGGAAGGGCGCGTCCTTGTCCAGCAACGCAAACGCCGAAATCAGCCGGCCTTCACCTAGGACAACGCGCTTTACGGTGTCAGCCACTTCGACCTTGCGGCCCAGCACGTCGGTGACTTCATGGGCGGCAGCGGTTTCAGCGTGGCCAAGGACCAGGGCTCCGAACAGCACACCCAGCTTGAGCAGGTGACGGGGTTTCAACATGGCAGGGACTCCAGGTGAAGGCGGCGCATCAGACATCGCTCCAGCGCCGCAACAGGTTGTGATAAGCGCCGCTCAGTTGCAGCAGCGCGTGGTGGTCGGCGTGTTGGGCGGTGAGGGTCTGGATGGCGACGTCCATGTCCAATAGCAACTGGCGCTGGCTGTCTTCGCGCACCAGGCTTTCGATCCAGAAAAAACTGGCGAGGCGCTCGCCACGCGTCACCGGGTTGATCTTGTGCAAGCTGCTGCCGGGATAGATCAGCAGGTGGCCGGCGGGCAGCTTCACCGCGTGCTCGCCGAAGGTGTCGCGGATCACCAGTTCGCCGCCGTCATAGCGGGCCGGGTCGGCCAGGAACAGGGTGGCGGAGATGTCGGTGCGCACCCGTTCGCGCACGCCCTTGAGGCCGCGAATGGCATTGTCGATATGCCAGTCGAACGCCTCGCCGCCGCTGTAGCGGTTGAACAACGGCGGGTAGATGCGCTTGGGCAAGGCGGCGGACATAAACAGCGCGTTGTCCGATAGCCGCGCCAGGATCTGTTCGCCAATGCGAATGGCCACCGGCGAATCCTGCGATAACTGCCGGTTGTTTTTCGCCATGGCCGAGCGCTGCCCGGCCGTCACCCTGCCGTCCACCCAGGGCTGATCGAGCAAGGCGGCCACGGTGGTGTCGACTTCGCTGGCACTGAGCAATGCCGGGATTTCGATCAGCACGGGTCAGAACTCATAGTCGACGCTGGCGGTGAGGGTGCGCCCGGCGCCTGGGATGCCGTAGAGCTGGAAGCCGTCGAGGGACGCGCCGACCTGGCTGTAATAAAACTTATTGAACACGTTGTTGAGGTTGAGGTTGACCGTGGTGTCCTTGTTCACCTTGTATTGCGCGGCCAGGTTGCTCAGCCAGTAGCCGGGGGCTTTTTCGTGGTCGCGGGTGTAGATCGCATACACGCCGGACGGGCCGTTGGCGTAGCTGCTGTTGTTGTTCAAGCCACCGACGTATTTATTGTCGGTGTAGCGGCGTCGACCCACGTATTGCTCGCCGTAGCTGAGGCTCAGGGCGTCGGTGACGGCGTAGGTGGTCCACAGGTTGGCGGTCAGGTCGGGCACGTTCTTGGCTTCGGCGCCTTTGTTGATGCCTTTGGTCTG
Organism: Pseudomonas pergaminensis; assembly: GCF_024112395.2. Taxonomy (NCBI): domain Bacteria; kingdom Pseudomonadati; phylum Pseudomonadota; class Gammaproteobacteria; order Pseudomonadales; family Pseudomonadaceae; genus Pseudomonas; species Pseudomonas pergaminensis. The sequence continues at coordinate 1,491,415 of NZ_CP078013.2, forward strand.
GGTGCTCTTGAGTGCCGAAAAACCACTGTAAGCAGTCCAGCGCGGGGTGATATTGCCTTGCAGGCCCAACTCGATACCGTCGACCCGTTTGGCGGGCAGGGCGCGTACCGGAGCGGATTCGCCGTCCTGGTATTCCCAGGCATTGTCCAGTTCGGTGCGGAAGATCGCCGCCGTGACGTTGAGCCTGTCGTGGGCGATGTCCCACTTGGTGCCCAGTTCGTAGGTCTTCGATTTGGCCGGGCTGTAGTTGCTGGTAGTCGCTGCGCCGTAGATCTGGTTGTTGGTCGACGCACCCAACGCCGACGGCTGCGCCGCCTCGCTGTAGGATACATAGAGGCTGCCGTTGGGCAACGGCTTGAACACCGCGCCGACCCGACCGCTGACGGCACCGTCGGTACTGCTGATCGTGGCCTGGCCGCGCTGGCGGGTTTGCGCACGCCAGTTGTCGTAGCGCAGCGACCCCAGCACTTGCCACTGCTCGTTGAGGGTGATCGTGTCGCCCAGGTAGAGACCGGCGTTGTCGATCACCGAGCGCGGGTCGCCTTCGCCTTTGGTCACGTAGGTGCTGGCGAAGCTGTGGCTGGGGTCGTTCATGTCGAAGAGCATGTCGCCAGCCGGCACTTTGGCGTTACGTTTCAGCCCGCCGTAGGTCTCGTGATAGAACTCAAGGCCGCTGACCACCGCGTGCTGCAGGCTGCCGGTGGTGAGGTTGAAATTGAAGTCGGTCTGGTTGTCGAGGATGGTGTAGCGCTTGGACAGGCCGAAGTCGCTGCCGCGCAGGATGCCGTAGGCGGTGTTGCTGTTATTCACGTAGTCGGTGTAGGCATTCACCGTGCTGCCCGGTACTTGGCTGATAGGGCCTACACCGGTGTAGCCCAGGGTCGCACAGCGCGTGCCGGTGCAGGTCTTCTGGCCATTGGCGTTGGCAGCGAAGAAGCGCGCCGGGGAGAGCACGGCAAAATTGTCGCTGCGTTCCCAGCGGGTCTGGTTGCGCAGGTTGGCGTCGTTCCAGTCGAAGTCATGCTCGAAGCGTGCCGTGAGCGAGGTGGTTTTGTTTTCTTGGGTATAGAGGCTGGAGTCGCCGTACCAGTTGGAGCGTTTCACGCCCGGCATGCGGTCGCCATTTGTCCCACGCTGGATCGGCACGCCGCCGTCTGGGGTATTGGTGTCTTTCTGATAGAAGGTGTCGACGAAGAACCGCGTATCGGTGCCCAGGCCGAAGCCGAACGAGGTGGCGATGCCCCAGCGGTCATAGTCCATGTCGTCGCGCTCGGCCACCTGGTTGTAGTGCTTCATCAGGTTGATGCGCACGGCGCTGGTGTCGTTCAGCTGTTTATTGAGGTCGGCCGTGAGGCGGCGGTAGCTGTCGGTGCCGATCCCGGCCGAGACTTTGTTGGCATCGCCCAGGTGCGCTTCCTTGCTGACCAGGTTGACGCTGCCACCCACGGCAGACACCCCGGACTCGATGGACCCGGTGCCCTTGAACACTTCCGCCTGTTGCAGGTTGAACGTATCGGTGCGCGTCGACATGCCCGCATCGCGCACGCCGTCGACGGTCAGGCTCTGCTCGGAAGAAAATCCGCGAATCGAAAACAGGTCGCCCCAGCCCAGGTTGCCCTCACCCGACATAAAGGTAATGCCTGGCACGTTGCGCAACACTTCCTGCAAGGTCTGCGCGTTCTGCTCCTTGAGCACCTGCTGCGGCACGATGGTCACGCTTTGCGGCGCGTCCAGCAGCGGCTGGCTGATTTTCGCCGAGGTCACCCGGTCCACTTTGAAGGTGGAAGTGGCTTCGCCATCGACCTTGATTTCCGGCAGGCTCAGCACCGAGTCGTTGGAGGTGGCCGTTGGCGCATCCGCCAAGGCAACCGGGGCAACGCTGCCGGCAGCCAACAAACCGAACATCGGTGCCAGGGTGGTGTGCAGCGTGTGGCTGCGAGGTGTGGGCAATGACATGGGCAACTTCCGAGTCTAAATTACAATTACTCTCATTTAGGTTCGGTAGTCTAAAGAGCGATTTCGCCTGCCATACCCCAGGTTTGTATCGCTGATGCGTGATTATGGTTTCCTACAACATTCCATTACATTTGCGCGTGCTGCTGGCTGAACTTTCGGCTATTTGCTGCGTTTCATTGTTTTTCGGATTGACTGCCCATGGCCAAGCAAGACCACCTGCTGATCGTTGATGACGACCCGCAAATCCGCCAGTTGCTCTGCGACTACCTGAGCGATGCCGGCTTCCAGGTGTCCACTGCCGCCGACGGCAAGGAAATGCGCCGGCGCCTGGCGCTGAATGTCATCGACCTGATCGTCCTCGACCTGATGCTGCCCGGCGAAGACGGCCTGAGCCTGTGCCGCGAACTGCGGGTGAACTCAAACACGCCGGTGGTGATGCTCACGGCAAAAGGCTCGTTGATCGACCGCATCGTCGGCCTGGAAATCGGCGCCGACGACTACCTGCCCAAACCGTTTGACCCGCGTGAGCTGCTGGTGCGCATCAAGGTGGTGCTGCGTCGGGTGCAGAGCTTTCCCGACCGCGCACGCCTGGATGAAGCGCCAAGTATTCGTTTCGCCGGCTGGCAGCTCGACACGCGGGCGCGGCAATTGCTCTCGCCGGAGGGCGTGGTGGTCAGCCTCGGCAATTCAGATTACCGCGTGTTGCGCCTGCTGTTGCAGCACCCCAATCGCCCGCTGAGCCGCGATTTTCTGCTCAATCACGTGTTCGACAAGGACAGCACGCCGTTCGACCGTTCCATCGATGTGTGTGTCAGTCGCCTGCGCTCGCAACTGCCGGCGGGTCTGATCAAGACCGTGCGCAACGAAGGCTACATGCTCACCGCCGACGACGTGGTGCTGGAATCGTGAGACTGCTGCCGCGTTCGCTGTTCGGGCGGTTGGTGCTGATCCTGGTCAGCGGCATGCTTGCGGCGCAGGCCCTGACCAGCAGCATCTGGTACGACCGGCGCCATGGGCAGGTGCTGGAAATCCCCGCGCGGTTGATCGCCACGCGCCTGGCCGACGTGGTACGCCTGGTGCACAGCGACCCGCAACAGTCGGACCTGCTGATCAAGCTGCTCGACACGCCGACCTTCCGCCTGACCCTCAGCGACCAAGCCAGCAATACACCCAGCACCCTCAAGGACAGCGACCGGCCCACCGAACGGCTGATCAAGAAAGTGCTATCGGAAAAAACCGGGTACGCCCACACCCTGATCTTGTTGCGCCTGTCCCTGGTGGATGGCGATGGGCACACCGCCGGGCTGTCGACCTTGCTCGGCTCCAAGCCGGTGGTGGGGCAATTCCTGATCGACTTGCGCCTGCCCGATGGGCGCTGGTTGCAGGTGGATGCCAGCGAGGAACAGGGCTGGACCAGCACTTCGCCGCTGGACCTGTTGTTCGACTACGTCATGCGCATTTATCTGTTGCGGGTGCTGGTGCTGGTGGTGATTGCCCTGGTCGCCGTACGCCTGGCCATCCGCCCGCTCAATGCACTGGCTAAGGCGGCCGAGGCCTTGGGCCGGGATATCCAGCGCCCGCCGTTGTCAGTGGACGGCCCCACCGAAGTGCGCCGCGCAGCCCAAGCCTTCAATGCGATGCAACAGCGGCTGATCGCCAACATTGCCGAGCGCACGCGGTTCCTTGCGGCCATTTCCCACGACCTGCGCTCACCCATCACACGCCTGCGCCTGCGCACCGAGATGCTTGAGGACAATCGCACCAAGGAGCGTTTTCGCAGCGACCTGGAGGAAATGGAGCATATGGTCTCCAGTACGCTGGATTTTGTCAGCAGCGGCGAAATCAACGAGGCGCGACAAAACATCGATATCAATGCCTTGCTGCAAAGCTTGCAGGCGGATGCGGAAGATGTGGGTGAACACGTACGGATCGAGGGGCGTGCGAAACAGCCAATGCCGGGGTATGCCCGCAGCCTCAAGCGCTGTGTGCAGAACCTGCTGGAAAATGCGCTGCGTTATGGCACCGACGTGGTGGTGCGCATCGACGATCAGGCGGACAGCTTGAAGATTGTCATCAGCGACCGTGGCCCGGGGATTCCCCAGGAGCAACTCGAACAAGTGATGGAGCCGTTCTACCGCGTGGAGGGCTCACGCAACGCCGAGACCGGCGGGTATGGCTTGGGTTTGAGCATCGCTCACACCATCGCCAAGGCGCATGACGGGCGGTTGAGTTTGCGTAATCGGGAGGGAGACGGGCTGGAAGTGGAGTTGCAGTTCCGACGCAGATCCTGAGGTTCGCGCAGGGGGTTATGTAGTGAGCGGGCTTGTCCCGCGCTGGGCTGCGCAGCGGCCCCATTAAGGCCGCGGCAGTATTACAGATACAACGCGTGGTCAGTTTTTAGGGCTGCTTCGCAGCCCAGCGCGGGACAAGCCCGCTCACCACAACAAGCCCGTCACAGGTTGGGGCATCAGGCCCCGTGGCACTTCTTGAATTTCTTCTCGCTGCCGCACGGGCAAGGATCATTGCGACCCACGTCCTTCAAGGCATTGCGCACCGGCTCCTGGTGAGCGTGGCCGCAGTTTGGGCCGTGGACATGGCCGTGGTCGTGATCATGGTGATCGTGATCGTGGTTGCAGTCAGGACCATGGACATGGGGTTGCTGAGTCATCGATGTCGCTCCGGAATAAAATCGCCGGGGATTATCTCGCCATTGTGGTTCACCTGCACGTCATAACCGATGAATAATCCGGTTTTCAACTCACCTTCCAGGCGATACGGCACAGGCTGGTCGGGTTTTTTCAACATCTGCACCACATCACGGATCTGCGGCCAGAGGTTGGTGCGCACCGACACGCGGAAAAACTTATGACTGCGCGGCGGTACGGTCAGCCATTCGTTGGATTCCCCCTCGGTCAGCACAAAGTCGCCCAGGCTGACTTTGTAGATCAGGCCGCGCACGGTCAGGTCGTCGTCGTTGCGGTTGTCCACGCGAAAGTACAGCTTGAACTTCTGCTCCAGCAGCTTGGCGCGCACCACCTCGACTTTCACCAGGGAGACATGAGGCGGCGGCGAATCGTCTTCGAACCACGACGCGCAACCGGTGAGGCCAAGGGTCAACGCCAGCATCAAGCTGTACATCCGGAGCATGGCGTGAGTCCTGTGGTGGTTAGAGGTAGCTGGAACAGCACTTCTTGAATTTCTGCCCACTGCCGCACAGGCAGGCATCGTTGCGTCCGGCCTTCACCTCCACCGTCGGGTCGATGAAGTACCAGCGCCCGTCATTCTGTACGAAAGAGGACTGCTCGCGGTGGCTATGTTCACCGTTGCTGTCATGCCAGCGCGCGGTGAAGGTCACGAACGCGTGTTCCGGCTGGCCGCCGAACACCTCCGAGCTTTCCACCTCAAGGCCGAGCCAGGTGCTCTGGGCACTCCAGGCGGCGATGGCGTTGCGGTCCAGGCCCGGTTGTTGGGCGGGCAGGGTGGTGGCGACCAGGTAGTCCACCAGGCCCAGGACGTAGGCGCTGTAGCGCGAGCGCATCAACGCGGTAGCGCAGGGCGCCGGGTGCCCGGCGTGATAATGGCCGCAGCAGGCATCCAGCAGGTTGCCACTGCCGCAAGGGCAAATGGATGTACTCATCGGGTTACCACCAATACTTTCCAAAGTTTTCCGGGTTGGCCCAGAAGCGGGCGTTGAGCCAGTCCGGCACTTGCTTATAGTCAAGCAGATCGTAGGTAAACAGCGTCAGAACCTGCTCGTCACGCTGGAAACGCTCGCCGGCCTGCAGGGCCAGGGAGAAGAAGTCGGTGTCTTTCCAGTCGCAGGCGCCCAGGTCCACCAACACCGCAATGCGGCTGGCATTCAGGTTACGGATGCCGCCAAGCAGGGTCAGGCCTTGCGGTTTTGACAGGTGCTCCAGGCAGTCCACCACCAGTGCCAGGTCAAATCGCTGTGCGGCAAGCTCTGTAGGCAACGCGCCCGGTGCCGCGACGGACACCTGGGTATCCGGATGGGCTTTTTGAAAAGCCTCCAGCGCCGGGAACTGGCTGGCGCCCAACAGCAGCAGGCGTTTGGGCTGGTGCAGGTCGAGCAAGGCGGCCAGCGCTTGCTGGGGGGTACGGGCAGAAATACCGGCGGTCATCAGAGATCCTCACATCAAGACCGTAGAGACTAGCGCGGCTGAGCGTGCGGGCCTAGAGCGGGTGGCTGCGAAAAGTCCGACAAACACGACGATCCTCAATGAATACAGGGGCGCGGCGTAGTGGCGCAGTTGAAAAGAGCCGTCTTTACTCCACCCATCGGCCCCCGCCGATCCCCTCAGGAGAAATCAGATGAGCATCATGCGGACAGCTCTACCCTTGGTTCTGCTAACCGGAGTATTGACAGGTTGCGCAGGTTTGCAAAAAACCGATTGGCCCACCTGCGCCGCTGTTGGCGGCGTGACCGGTGCGGCGATCGGTGCCACTGAAAGCTCGGCCTACGCAGGCTATGGCGCGTTGCTGGTGGGCGGCATGGCTGGCGCCTATTGCTGGGTACACGGCGATGGCGACGAAGATGGCGACGGCGTGCCGGACAGCCGCGACAAGTGCCCGGGCACGCCGAAAGGTGTGCAAGTCGATGCCGATGGCTGCCCACCCGTAGCGCCTCCAGCGGTGGTTGAGGAGGTCGTGGTGGTCAAGGAAGAAACCATCGTGATCCGTGATGTGCACTTCCAGTTCGATTCGGCCCAGTTGACGGCGGCGGACAAAACCAAGCTCGACACCGTTGCCACACGCTTGAAACAGGAAGCCCCGACCGCCCAACTGCGGGTCAGTGGCCATACCGACAGCGTCGGCAAAGACGCCTACAACCAGAAACTCTCGGAAAAACGCGCCCACTCGGTGACCGATTACTTGATCGGCGCCGGTGTACCGCGCAGCAATTTTGTATCGGTGACCGGTGCGGGCGAGAGCCACCCCGTAGCCGACAACAAAACCGCTGAAGGCCGCGCCTTGAACCGCCGCACGGAAATCCAGATTAACCGCTGACGGCCCTTGCCCCTGTGGGATCCACAGGGGCATTGCTGCCAATCCTCCTCCTTTATTAACTTTTTTGATCCTTCACTGGCAAAGCGCCTGTGGAAGTCGTTACTGTGCGTCCAAAGAAAAACTAGAAATGTTTTTGAAAAATTTAGGGGAGCTCCATGATGCGTAAGGTTTTATTGTTGGCCCTGTTGGTCAGCCCCGTTGCCCTGGCCCAGAGCGTCAGTGTTGAAACCAACTCATTGATGCGCCTGCCCAGCAGCACCAGTGTGTTGCAACTGGAGCGCCTGGACGTGGCGGACTACGGTACGTTGCTGATTCCGGCTACCCTCAGCCAAGTCACTGTGGACGAACTGCACCTGGGCCGCGACGCGCGTATCGCCATCGTTCCCGGTAACACCGCCCTGCAATTGCAGGTGCGTCATGCGCAGTTGGATCACGGCAGCCAGATCACCTCACGCGGCGCTCCCGGCACCCATGAAAAACCCGCCAAGGCTGGGCGTGACCTGACCTTGCGCATCAATTCGCTGGCAGCAGAAGAACTCTCGGTGGACGCCCGTGGCGGCGCCGGTGCCCAAGGTTATGCCGGGCTCGATGGCGCCAACGGCGAGGATCCGGGCTGCACCTGGGGCTCAGCCGGTCGTGGTGCCAATGGTGATAACGGCGGCGATGGCTTGCCAGGCGCGGCGGGGGCGCAAGTGCGGGTCGAGTTGCCGCAGGACTTCCCGGCGCAGCAGATCAAAGTCTGGGTCGATGGCGGTGCGGGCGGTTTGGCCGGTACGGCGGGCAAGCCTGGTAAAGGCGGGCAGTCGAAGGGCTGCCTGGTGTACCGCGCCGACGGTGGAGAGAAGGGCCGCCCGGGGTTGGAAGGGCAGCCGGGGCCGGCTGGGCCTGCGGGCACTGTGACCATTCAGCGGCTGTGAGTCGTTTGGGCTGACGTCTTCGCGGGCAAGCCCGCTCGCACATTCGACCGCATTCTCATGTTGGAACTCGGTCAACTGTGGGAGCGGGCTTGCCCGCGAAGAGGCCCTAAAGAACACCCTTAGAACATCGGCCGAGCCGAAGCAATCGCCACCACCACCAACCCCACGATCAGATTGATCCCCACCAATTTGCGGATTTGCCCCAGCACCGCAGCACCCGCCGGCCAATCCTCCGCCGCCACCGCCGTGCGCAATTCCGGGAATTTCAACGCCTGGATACGGATAAACAACGCCGTCATCACCAGATACAAGCCCATCATCACCTGCACATAACGGGGCGCCGTCTCAAACCCGCTGAAGCGCAACTGCAGCAGGCCGATGCCGCTGATCGGCAAAACCGCCACCGCCACCCACACCCATACAAAAAAACGTTGAAACACATTCGCCCACAGCTTGAGTCGGGCAGGGCCTTCAAGTGCCGCCACAGCGGCGGGGCGCAGGATCATCCAGGCGAAAAACATACCGCCGACCCAGATCAGGGCGGCCAATACATGCAGGGTGTAAGCGAGGCTAAACGCGGTCATTGTGGTACTCCGTTCTGCGCGGGATTAATTAGCGGGGTATGATAGCGGCCGATCCGAACCACTGAAAATTTATCCAGCGTTTTTTGCGCCCGACTATCCATGATCAGCACTGAACTCAAAACCACGATCCAGGGCGCCTATTCGCGTTTTCTCGAAGCCAAGAGCTTGAAACCGCGCTACGGCCAACGCCTGATGATCGCCGAAGTGGCCAAGGTCCTCGGGGATATCGACACCGACGACGAGGGTCGCCGCGAGGGTGAACCCGCGGTCGTGGCTGTCGAGGCCGGCACCGGTACCGGCAAGACCGTGGCCTACAGCCTGGCCGCAATCCCCACCGCCAAGGCCGCCGGCAAGCGCCTGGTGATCGCCACCGCCACCGTCGCCCTGCAGGAGCAGATTGTCTACAAAGACCTGCCTGACCTGATGCGCAACAGTGGCCTGAATTTTACCTTCGCCCTGGCCAAGGGCCGTGGGCGCTACATGTGCCTGTCCAAGCTCGACGTATTGCTGCAGGAAGGCCACGCGCAAACCGCGACGGCCCAACTGTTCGAAGAAGAAGGCTTCAAGATCGAGGTCGATGAGGCCAGCCAGAAGCTGTTCACCAGCATGATCGAGAAACTGGCCGGCAATAAATGGGACGGTGACCGCGACAGCTGGCCCACCGCCCTCGAAGACGCCGACTGGGCGCGCTTGACCACCGACCACAGCCAGTGCACCAACCGCCATTGCCCCAACTTCGGCCAATGCGCCTTCTACAAGGCCCGTGAAGGCATGGGCAAGGTCGATGTGATCGTCACCAACCACGACATGGTCCTGGCCGACCTGGCCCTGGGCGGCGGTGCGGTATTGCCGGATCCGCGTGACACCCTCTATGTCTTCGACGAAGGGCACCACCTTCCCGACAAGGCCATCGGCCACTTTGCTCACTACACGCGGCTGCGCTCCACCGCCGACTGGCTGGAAACCACCGCGAAGAACCTCACCAAGTTGCTGGCCCAGCATCCGCTGCCCGGCGACCTTGGCAAGCTGATCGAACAGGTGCCGGAACTGGCGCGGGAGATCAAGACCCAGCAGCAATTCATGTTCAGCGCCTGCGAGCAGGTGGCCGACTTCAAGCCCGGCGAAGACGTCGAGGGCCGTGAGCGGCCCCGTCACCGTTTTGTCGGCGGGCTGATCCCCGAGCACATGCGCGAAATGGGCATCGAGCTGAAGAAGGGCTTTTCACGCCTGACCGACCTCTTCACCCGTCTCACCGATTTGCTCAAGGAAGGCATGGACGGCGAGGTCAACATCGGCATCGCCAGCAACCAGGCCGAGGAATGGTACCCGCTGTTCGGCAGCCTGCTGTCGCGCTCCCAGGGCAATTGGGAGTTGTGGACCGCCTTCACCGTCGAAGACCCGGAAGACAACCCGCCCATGGCGCGCTGGCTGACCCTGTCGGAAAGCGGTGCGTTGTTCGATATCGAGGTCAACGCCAGCCCGATCCTGGCCGCCGAAATGCTACGACGCAACCTGTGGAACGTGGCCTACGGCTGCCTGGTAACCTCGGCCACATTGACCGCCCTGGGTACTTTCGACCGCTTCCGCATGCGTGCCGGCCTGCCGAAAAAGGCCGTCACTGCAGTGGTGCCGAGCCCGTTCCATCATGCCGACGCGGGTGTGCTGCGGGTGCCGGACCTCAAGGCCGACCCACGGGATGCGGCGGCCCACACCGCCGCGATCATCCGTGACCTGCCGGAGCTGGTGGAAGGTTCACGCGGTACGCTGGTGCTGTTCTCGTCACGCAAACAGATGCAGGACGTGTTCGACGGCCTCGACCGTGACTGGCGCAAGCAGGTGTTTATCCAGGGCAACCTCTCCAAGCAGGAAACCCTGAACAAACACAAGGCGCGCGTCGATGGTGGGGACTCCAGCGTACTGTTCGGCCTGGCGAGTTTTGCCGAAGGCGTGGACTTGCCCGGCGCCTACTGTGAGCATGTGGTGATCGCCAAGATTCCGTTCTCGGTGCCGGACGATCCGGTCGAGGCGGCCTTGGCCGAATGGATCGAGGCACGGGGTGGTAACCCGTTCATGGAAATCTCGGTGCCGGACGCTTCCTTGAAGCTGGTCCAGGCCTGCGGTCGCTTGCTGCGTACCGAAGAGGACCGGGGCACCATCACCTTGCTCGACCGTCGTTTGGTCACCCAACGCTATGGCAAGGCTATCCTCAATGCCTTGCCGCCGTTCAGGCGCGAAATTTCTTAAGCCACCGTGGGCGAATACGCCCACTTCGTGGTCTATCTCAATTATGTCATCAGGCCATTCACCGGCCGTCTGGGAGAACCTTGTTCGTATGATTCGCACGCTGCCCGCCCTTTTTGCCTTGCTGCTCGCCGCGCCCTCAATGGCCGCGCCTGCCGGGCAACAGACCCTGTTCAACTTCGTCCGGCCTGCCGATGTGGTCAAGGTGGCGACCCAGGACGCCAGCCTGCCGCAATACAACGCCGAACAAACCCCCGAAGGCGAGGTGCTTCGCCGCATTACGTTCAACCCGGCTGCTGAGCCGAGCCTGGTTCTCAGCCCGCAAACCGGTGCCTGGGACTGGTCCCAGTCGGGCGCCATGAGCCTGCGCATCCAGAGTGCGATGGACTGGGCGCTGACGCTCTACGTCAAGGTGCAGAGCAGTGATGGCCGTACCCTGGTCAGCCGCGTTGACCTGCCTGCCGGCCCGGCCCAGACCCTGCTGGTGCCGCTGCAGGCCAACTCGCCGCTGAGCCAGGGCATGAAGGCCGGCCCGCCGATGCCGATCACCGTGGACGGCCAGCGCGTGTTACTGGCCAGCAGCGCCGGCGAGATCGACCGCAGCCAGGTGGTTTCGGTGACCTTGTCGATGATCAAGCCCAATGCCGCCCAGAGCATCCTGCTGGAGCGCTTTGGCGTGCAGGACAGCGAACCGGTGATTAAGGCGGCCTATAGCGAGTTGGTGGACGCCTACGGTCAATCCACCCGAGCGCGCTGGCCGGAAAAAGTCAGCAGCGACGAGCAACTCAAGGCCGCCGCCGCCAAGGAACAACAGCAGCTCCAGGGCTGGCTGGCCACGCGGGACAAATCCGCGCTGGACCAATATGGCGGCTGGAACAAAGGCCCGGCCTTCGACGCCAGCGGGTTTTTCCGCACCGAGAAACGCGACGGGCGCTGGTACCTGGTGACGCCGGAGGGGCACCCGTTCTACTCACTGGGCGTCAATACCGTGGCCCCGGACAACAGCCAGACCTACGTGGCAGGCCGAGAATGGATGTTCGCGGCGTTGCCCAAGGGTGGCGAGCCTTTCGACAAGTACTACGGCAGCAGCGACAACCGCACCGGCAACGGCGCGGGCGAAGGGCGCGGTTTTGCTGCCGGGCGTTGGTATGACTTTTACGGCGCCAATCTGCAGCGCACGTATGGCGGTGACGGGTTTGACCAGAAGCGCTGGGTGACCCACACCCTCGACCGCTTGCAGGCGTGGGGTTTCAACACCGTCGGCAACTGGAGCGATGATGATCTGGCCACCGCCGACCGCGTGCCCTACACCTTGCCGCTGTCGATTGTCGGCGACTACGCCAGCATCAGCACCGGCACCGACTGGTGGGGCGGCATGCCCGACCCGTTCGACCCCCGCTTCGCCATGGCCACCGAGCGCGCCGTGGCGATTGCTGCCCGCGATCACCGTGATGACCCGTGGTTGATCGGCTTTTTTGCCGACAACGAGCTGGCTTGGGCCGGCCCTGGTGATGATCCCAAGTCCCGCTACGCCCTGGCCTACGGCACCTTGCGCATGACCACCGATGTACCGGCCAAGCGCGCGTTTCTCAAGCAGTTGCGCGACAAGTACCGTAACGAAGAAGGTTTGTCGAAAGCCTGGGGCATCGATTTGAAGGGCTGGGAGCTGATGGAAGACCCGGGCTTCGAACCGCCTATGCCCAACGCCGAGCACCCGGAAATCGAAGCTGACTTTAAATACTTCCAGAAGACCTTCGCCGATGCCTACTTCAAGACCATCTCCGACTCGCTGAAATGGCATGCCCCCAACCAACTGCTGTTGGGCGGCCGTTACGCGGTCAGCACGCCGGAAGCCGTGGCCTCCTGTGCGCAGTACTGCGATGTGTTGAGTTTCAACATGTACACCCTCAAACCTCAGGACGGTTACGACTTCGCCGCCTTGCGGGCGTTGGACAAGCCGGTACTGATCACCGAATTCAACTTCGGCTCGGCTGACCGTGGACCGTTTTGGGGTGGCGTGACCCAACTGGCCAAGGAAGACGACCGTGGCGTGGCCTACGGCAATTTCCTCAAGCAGGCCATGGCCGAGCCGTCGATTGTCGGCGTGCACTGGTTCCAGTACCTGGACCAACCGGTGACCGGACGCCTACTGGACGGTGAGAACGGCCATTTTGGCTTGGTGGGCATTACTGACATCCCGTTCCAGGGCTTTGTCGAGAGCGTGCGCAAAAGCAACCTGGCGGCGGTCGACCAACTGGGCAAGGAAGCGGAAAAGGCCAAGGCGGCAGGCGCCGCGCGTGAAAGCGAGGGTGGCCGGGCCGGGCATGAGGGCAAAGGCCCGGGGCAGGGCGCCGGGCACGCGGGCGGGCACTCCGGAAATGGTCATTGATTGAGTGCTGACGGGTTCACAAAACCTACAAGGGCTGGAACAATGTCGGCCACTTTTTTCGATGTTTTTCGAGGGCGCTCAGGTGCAGATTCAGGGTCATTACGAACTCCAGTTCGAAGCGGTACGTGAAGCCTTCGCCGCGTTGTTCGATGACCCACAGGAGCGTGGTGCCGGGCTTTGCGTCCAGATCGGTGGCGAAACCGTCGTCGACCTGTGGGCCGGCACCGCCGACAAGGACGGGGCCGAGGCCTGGCACAGCGACACCATCGTCAACCTGTTTTCCTGCACCAAGACCTTTACGGCGGTCACGGCTCTGCAATTGGTGGCCGAAGGCAAATTGCAACTCGATGCGCCGGTCGCCCACTACTGGCCTGAATTTGCTGCCGCCGGGAAAGAGGCCATCACCCTGCGCCAGTTGCTCTGCCACCAGGCCGGGTTGCCGGCGATCCGCGAAATGCTGCCCACCGAGGCTCTCTACGACTGGCAACTGATGGTCGATACGTTGGCCGCCGAAGCCCCGTGGTGGACGCCGGGCCAAGGCCACGGCTACGAGGCCATCACCTACGGCTGGCTGGTCGGTGAATTGCTGCGGCGTGCCGATGGTCGTGGGCCGGGAGAGTCCATTGTCGCGCGGGTGGCGCGGCCATTGGGGCTGGACTTCCACGTGGGGCTGGCGGATGAAGAGTTTTACCGCGTTGCACATATAGCGCGCAGCAAAGGCAATATGGGCGATGAAGCCGCACAACGTTTACTGCAAGTAATGATGCGTGAACCGGCGGCCATGACCACGCGTGCATTTGCCAATCCACCGTCTATTCTGACCAGCACTAATAAACCTGAATGGCGCCGTATGCAGCAGCCAGCGGCGAATGGTCACGGTAATGCGCGCAGCCTGGCGGGTTTTTATAGTGGATTACTGGACGGTAGTTTGCTTGAAGCCGACATGCTCGAACAATTGACCCGCGAACACAGTATCGGGCCGGATAAAACATTATTGACACACACCCGTTTTGGCCTGGGCTGCATGTTGGACCAGCCGCAGCTGCCCAACGCCACGTTCGGCCTTGGCCCGCGTGCATTCGGGCATCCTGGCGCCGGTGGCTCGGTGGGGTTTGCCGACCCTGAGCACGATGTAGCATTTGGTTTCGTGACTAATACATTGGGGCCTTATGTACTTATGGACCCACGGGCGCAGAAGTTGGTCGGAATATTGGCCGGTTGTCTGTAAACCCCTTGCTGTTTCACGTTTTTTTGTTACAAAGGCAACTATAAGAAGGCGCTGAACGAAATGATGTAACTTTAATGTTCTGTAAGCGTCTGTTTAACGGGTCATCCAGACCCCCGTTTCTTTTCTCATTTTGTGGATATCTCATGTTATCGAACAAGTCCTTGGCACTGGCGCTATGCCTCACTATTACCGGCTGCGCACAAACTCCACAAAATGATGCCGAGGGTGGGCATTGGTGGTCATTTGGATCTGATAAGGCCGCGACCAAGGATGCAGTGACCCAAGCCGACGCCAAGCCAGAGGCCAAACCTGACGCCAAGCCAGCTGCCGGCGCCAAGCCTGCCGCACCGGTAGCCGCTGCGGCTGCTGCGCCAGCCCCGGCTCCAGCCGCCAAGGCTGACACCGGCTCCAGCTGGTGGCCATTCTCTTCCAAGACCGCCGACGAAAAGGCTGCCGATGCCAAGGCCGACCTGAAAGCCGACCTCAAGGCCGCAGAACCTGCCCCTACGGTTGCCAAGAACGACACCGAAACCCACTGGTGGTGGCCGTTCGAAAGCAAGCCCAAGCCATTGGCCAAGGTCGACGTGACCAACGTGCCGATGCCCGATCCGAAAATCACCCAAGCCTGGTTGGACGACTATGAGCCGCGCCTGCGTGCTGCCATCAAGGACAGCAACCTGCAACTCGAGCGTCGTGACAACGTGCTGGTGGTGATCGCCCCGGTCGACGGCTCCTACAACCCGAAACGCCCGGCCATGTTGCTGCCCGTCACCCTCGGCCCGTTCACCCGTGTGGCCAAGGCCGTTGAAGCCGATCCGAAGACCGCCGTACTGGTACTCGGCCACGTCGATGCCACCGGCACCGCCCCGGCCAGCCAGGCGTTGACCAAGGAGCGCGCGCAATCCATCGCCTCGATCTTCAGCCTCAGCGGCTTGAAGCAAGACCGTCTGATGCTGCGCGGCATGGGTGACCTGATGCCACGAGCGGCCAACGACAGCAACCAGGGCCGTGCCCTGAACCGTCGCATGGAAATCATGTTCACCCAGCGCACCACCATGCTGGCGCTGCTGAGCAAGTACCAGTCGGGCAAAACCCCGCCTGTCGCCGAAATGGTTGCAGTGCAGGACGTTCCAGCCCCGGCCCCGGCCGCCAAGGCACCGGCTAAAAAGGCGCCAGCCGCGAAAAAAGCGGCAGCCAAGCCTGCGGCCAAAAAAGCCCCGGCCAAGCCCGCTGCGAAAAAACCGGCTCCAGCCAAGGCCAAGGCCGCTGCGCCGGCGAATGACCAGGCGAAAAACTGATCTGCTGAACCAGAAGGATAAAGCCGCATGACCCAGGCACTGGCCGATATGCGCCGTGACTACACACGGGACGGCTTGAGCGAGGCCCAGGCCCCGAGCGAGCCGTTTGCCTTGTTCCACCAGTGGTTTGCCGACGCGGTGAAAACCGAGCAGCCACCGGTGGAGGCCAACGCCATGACCCTGGCCACCGTCGACCAGGACGGTCGCCCGCACTGCCGCATCCTGTTGCTCAAGGGCTTGGATGCGCAGGGCTTTACCTTCTTTACCAACTATCAGAGTGCCAAGGGTCAACAGCTGGCGGCGCGGCCGTTCGCAGCCATGACCTTCTTCTGGCCGACCCTCGAGCGCCAGGTGCGCATTGAAGGTCGGGTGGTCAAGGTCACGCCCGAGGAGTCGGACGCTTATTACCAGGTCCGCCCGCTGGGCAGCCGCCTGGGGGCCTGGGCCTCTCCGCAGAGCCAAGTCATTCGTGACCGCGAAGAGCTGCAGGACCTGCTCAAGGCTACCGAGCAGCGCTTCAGTGATACCCAGCCCGACTGCCCGGAGCACTGGGGTGGCTATCGCCTGTTGCCCGAGCGCATCGAGTTCTGGCAAGGCCGCGCCAGCCGCCTGCATGACCGCCTCAACTACCGCCTGCAAGATTCGCAGTGGACGCGCGAGCGTCTGGCGCCCTGAGCTGCACCTTTCGTCACTTCGCTTGAATGTTGCCCATCACCCCGAAGTCTCTTGAACAGAGACTCCGGGCGTGTACTGTTGCGCCGCATTCTTCAGCCAGTCCGGCAACTCAGACCGTTTGATCTTCAACGCACGGGCCTGCTCCAGTTGCGTGAGCATGAAGGCACGCTTGTGCGGATCATCGCCCGCCAGGGACAGTGCCAGGTCACGGTCGATCCAGCGCCGGATGCGCAGGTACAACCAGCCGTGGAAATACAGGCCGGCAAGGGTTGTGACTACAATGATGAAGTAATCCATGAGGGACCTGGCTACGAGAGAAGAGCTACCGTTCGTCGAGTTTTCTGGTGCGGGCAGTCTGTACTAAGGCTGAATGAAAGCAATTTTCTGCGGGGCTTGCCGTGACAGGCGTCAAGCCGCAGCGTTTAATGAACACCTGTCCTTTGGAGTTGATGCTATGCGTAAGTCCGTTTTACTGGTTGCCTGCTTTACCACCCTGTCGTTGCTGCTGGGTGGCTGCGCCTCGAGTCTGACCGGCGACTCGTACTCCCGTGACGAAGCGCGTCGTGTACAGACCGTGCGCATGGGTACCATTGAATCCCTGCGTCCGGTGAAAATCGAAGGTACCAAGACCCCAATCGGCGGCGCGGCTGGCGCCGTCATCGGCGGCGTTGGCGGCAGCGCTATCGGCGGCGGCCGTGGCAGCATCGTGACCGCCGTGATCGGCGCCGTCGCTGGCGGGCTGCTGGGTTCGGCCACCGAAGAAGGCCTGACCCGCACCCAGGGTGTGGAAATCACCGTTCGCGAAGACGACGGCAGCATGCGCGCCTACGTGCAGGCCGTGCAGGAGAATGAAATCTTCCGCATCGGCGACCGCGTACGCATCATGACCGTCGATGGTACCAGCCGCGTTACTCGCTAAACGTCGGCGTTGGAAACACAAAACCCCAACCGGGTGACCGGTTGGGGTTTTTGGTTTTAGGGGCGGGCGTCTAGCCGGTGGCGGGCGGGTTACATACAAAAACGCCGGCAATAAAAAACCGCCTTAGCAGGGCGGTTTTATTGCGGACCAGATTTTACGCTCGGCTCGCATACTCATAGGACGCGGCGACAGAATCCGAAGGGGTTGGGCTTCAGGTGAACATTTCTATGTCATCCATTGCGTCATTCACCGCAGCCGACAGAGACGGCGACCTGCGTCTTGCCTGTTCCAACGCCGGCGTGACCTTTGTCATATCTAATGCCCCGAATCGACGTGCGATGTGTCCAATAGCTACGATTGCTGCCGCTGAAATCTCGTCGTCAGGGTGTTCGATAAATTGGAGACAGGTATGTTCTGCCCAGTCGCCATTCGGTTCATCAAGCCCAATCGAAATCAATGCCTCCGTCACTTTGCTGACATCTGATGTTGCTAGATAGCGTACTGCTTCATCGTGTTCCAGTGATGGGTCGTGGTATCGCATTGTCATTTTGTATCTCCCAGGATTTTGCCTTTGCGGTTGGTTTTCCCAGCTCTGATCAAGGCGTTTTTCATTTCTTGTCGTAAGCCGCTCCAAGGTCTTACGTGGGCGTGATAGGCACCTTCAGCAGTACGATCTATCACTACAAACTCATTTGTATGCGGATCAATCGCTATACGTCGTCGCGAATTCGGCGGATTTACCTCTATCGATTCATTAAGCGAATCCAGCCCATTTTCAGGGCGTTTACTTTTAACTGAATTCCCCTTTTTGCTGTGATAGGGCGCGTCCTCATACTTCCAGCTAACGACGATATACAGCGGCCTGACCCCTGAATCCGCCGGAAATACCAGGATGAAATCCCTGTACTCAGGTGGATAAATCGGGTCGACAATTATATCGGCGGCTTGCTCGGTGGGCGGATATACCCATATGTGCGGCGTCGATGGCGCCGCTTCCAATGCAGGTATGCCGAGTGTACTGGCGGGGTCGGTAGCAGGCGTCCAGATCAGCTCAACCCCATCACCCAAGTCGGCAACGTAGTGCGCATGCCGTATCTGAAACTGCACCACATCGACCATTTCCCAGTCGTGGTTCTTTCCCGTATAGAAAGCGTATCCCTTGAGCGTACCGTCATCGCGTTGCTCGATATGCAAGCGTACCCGCGTACGCGCCCTGGCCATGGAGCGCAATTGATCTTCGCTGTAAAGCGCGCTGTCGCCGAGATTGGAGGGCCATACGAGTGCAACTATGCCTGCCAAAAAGGCGGTGCCCACCGTGCTGACACTCGCTGTGGCGACTGTGCCCACGCTGCCAGCCGTGGCGACGCCACCAAGCGATAGCCCTCCAAATCCTGCCGGCAGAGGACTGCCACCGATCATTCCCAATCTCAGCCGACCGGAACTGTCTGCTTCTATCCCACCCAGCAGTGCGTATTCGGCATAGTCTCTTAACCTATCAAGAGGCACATAACCGGTCGGTTCGTGATAATCGATGATTGCGTCCGGTAAATTGCAGGACTTAGCAAATACGCAACCTTCCTTAGGTACCTGAGGGGGTAGCGGCTTAACCAGAAAGCGTGCTTCTTCTGCTATCTGCCGGTCGATTACTTCCCTCTGAGCTTGTTGCTGGCTCACTGCCCGGCCCGCCAATTCGGCTTCGTTCATGGGCTCCAGACGTCGGTATCCACCGGTGCCAGTCCCGTAACATCGCCAAACTTGGTATACGTCCTTTTTGTTTGCCATTGTGCCCTCCTGGCTTGTTGTATAACGACGTCCGGCATAAAAGCCGGAAGACGACGTTAGGCCAAGTCAAGAAGGGGGGATGTAGGGGGAGTCTGAGAAGGGTAGATATGCTGAGTGAACGGGGAAATCAGACGCCGGCTTGAAATGGCCGGCGCCTGCAAATAAGGTCAGATTTTCTTACGACTCGCCATCGCCGTCACCGCATAACCAATGAACGCCGCCAGAATCGATCCCGTCAGAATCCCCATCCGGTCTTCACCAGCAAACTCACTGGCACCCGGCACAAACGCCAGGGAGCCGACAAACAGGCTCATGGTGAAGCCAATGCCGCACAGGATCGCTACGCCAAACACCTGGCCCCAGTTCGCGCCGCTGGGCAGGGTGGCGAGGCCAGCCTTGATGGCCAGCCAGGTGAGGCCGAACACGCCGACGGTCTTGCCGATCAACAGGCCGGCGGCGATGCCCATCGGTACATGGTGGGTGAAGCTTTCCAGGCTGACACCGGTCAGGGACACGCCGGCGTTGGCGAAGGCGAACAACGGCAGGATGCCGTAGGCCACCCACGGGTGCAGGGCATGTTCCAGCGTCAGCAGCGGCGATGGCTCGGCGTTCTTGGTGCGCATCGGGATACAGAAGGCCAGGGTCACACCGGCGAGCGTGGCGTGGACACCGCTCTTGAGTACGCACACCCACAGGATCAGTCCGATGATCAGGTACGGCCCGAGCTTGATCACACCCAGGCGGTTCATTGCGATCAAGGCAACCAGGCAGGCACCTGCGCCCGCCAAGGCAGCACCGGACAGGTCGGCGGAATAGAACACGGCGATCACGATGATCGCGCCCAGGTCGTCAATAATTGCCAGGGTCATCAGGAACAGCTTCAGCGACACCGGTACACGCTTGCCCAGCAGGGCCAGCACGCCCAGGGCGAAGGCAATGTCGGTGGCCATGGGAATCGCCCAGCCGGAAAGCGCGGCGGGGTAGTCCTTGTTGATTGCCCAGTAGATCAGCGCCGGCACCACCATGCCGCCGATGGCGGCTGCACCCGGCAGCACCACTTGCGAGGGCTTGGACAGGTGGCCGTCGAGCAACTCGCGCTTGACCTCCAGGCCGATCAGCAGAAAGAACAGGGCCATCAGGCCGTCGTTGATCCACAGCAGGGCTGGCTTGGCGATTTTCAATGCGCCGATCTGCGCCACCACCGGCACGTCAAGAAACGCGCCGTAGAGGTGCGACAAGGGTGAATTGTTGATGATCAGCGCCAAAGCGGCAGCGGCGATCAATAACAGACCGCTGGCGGCTTCCAGCTGGAAGAAACGGGTGAAAGTGCTACGCAGAGGCAAGGGATGCTCTCCAATCAAGGTTCAATAGGTGGGTACCCTAACCCGTACCGTTAGTTGTTAAAACAAAAGTTATATTCTTATTTGTTATAAGAGATGAGGGTGGATGGCGTTGCGCCAAAGCCTAGCAATTGTGTGTCCAATTGAGTCTTCACTGTATCTGTGTGCAGTGTAGGAAACATCCTAAGATTGGGGCTGAAATCCTTAGAGAACTCCCTCATGAGCGACCACCGTCCCTGGGCCCGCGAAGCCATTCGCATCATTGAAGCGGACTTCCAGCGCAGCGCTGACACCCATCTGATCCCCTTGCCGTTGCCGGGTTTGCCGGGTATCGAATTGTATTTCAAGGACGAGTCCAGCCACCCCACCGGTAGCCTCAAGCACCGGTTGGCTCGCTCGCTGTTCCTCTACGCGCTGTGCAATGGTTGGCTCAAGCCGGGTGCGCCGGTGATCGAAGCGTCCAGCGGCTCGACGGCCATTTCCGAGGCCTACTTTGCGCGTCTGTTGGGTTTGCCGTTTATTGCGGTGATGCCAGCCACCACCTCCCAGGAAAAAATCGCACAGATCGCCTTCTATGGCGGTCACAGCCACCTGGTACAGGATCCGACGCAGATCTACGCCGAATCCGAGCGCCTGGCGCGGGAAAGCGGCGGTCACTTCATGGACCAGTTCACCTACGCCGAGCGTGCCACCGACTGGCGGGCGAACAACAACATTGCCGAGTCGATCTTCCAGCAAATGCGCTTCGAGCAACATCCGGAGCCGAGCTGGCTGATCTCCAGCCCCGGCACCGGCGGCACCACCGCGACCCTTGGTCGTTATGTGCGCTACCGCCAGCATTGCACCCGTGTGTTATGTGCCGATGCCGAGCGTTCGGTGTTTTTCGATTTCTATCAGAGTGGCGACGCGAGTTTGCGCCTGGACTGCGGTTCGCGCATCGAAGGCATTGGCCGGCCACGGGTCGAAGCGTCATTCTTGCCCAAGGTGATTGATGCCATGGTCAAAGTGCCGGACGCACTCTCACTGGCGGCCATGCATTACCTCGCCGAGCGGCTGGGGCGACGGGTCGGCGGTTCCAGCGGGACCAACCTGATTGGCGCCCTGGTAGCGGCGCAGCAAATGAAAGTGGCGGGGGAGTCGGGCTCGATCGTGGCGATCTTGTGTGATGGGGGAGAGCGATATGCCACGACCTATTACGATCCGGCCTGGTTGGCGGGGCAGGGGTATGCGGTGGATGGATTGATCGCGGCCGTTGCGGCCAGTGTCGAGCGGGGCGAGGCGTTGCCGGACAGCATTCTGCGCGCCAACATCTAACCTGTAGGGCCCGGCAAGCCGGGCTTCTACAGGGGCAGGTGTCAGGCTTCGAGGCCCAACATATCCCGCGCCAACGCCTCGGCAATCCGAATCCCGTCCACACCGGCGGACAGAATCCCACCGGCATAACCCGCGCCTTCACCGGCCGGGAACAGGCCCTTTACGTTCAAGCTTTGCATCGATTCGTTACGGGTAATCCGCAGCGGCGATGAGGTGCGCGTCTCGATACCGGTCAACACGGCGTCGTACAGCGAGTAGCCCTTGATCTGCTTCTCGAAGGCCGGCAGTGCTTCACGGATCGCTTCGATGGCGAAGTCCGGCAAGGCCAGGGCCAGGTCGCCCAGGGACACGCCTGGCTTGTAGGAGGGTTCCACACTGCCGATGGCCGTGGACGGCTTGCCCGCGATGAAATCACCCACCAGCTGCGCCGGCGCCTCGTAGTTGCTGCCACCGAGGATATAGGCGTGGGATTCCAGGCGTTCCTGCAACTCGATACCGGCCAGCGGGCCACCGGGATAGTCCACCTCGGGGGTGATGCCGACCACGATGCCGGAGTTGGCATTGCGCTCGTTACGCGAGTACTGGCTCATGCCGTTGGTGACCACGCGATTGGGCTCGGAGGTCGCCGCTACCACCGTGCCGCCTGGGCACATGCAGAAGCTGTAGACCGAACGGCCGTTCTTGGCGTGGTGCACCAACTTGTAGTCGGCGGCGCCGAGTTTCGGGTGCCCGGCGTATTTGCCCAGGCGCGCGGCATCGATCAGTGATTGCGGGTGTTCGATACGGAAACCCACCGAGAACGGCTTGGCTTCCATGTACACGCCACGGTCGTGGAGCATGCGGAAGGTGTCGCGGGCGCTGTGGCCCAGGGCCAGGATCACGTGCTTGGAAAGGATCTGCTCGCCGCCATCGACAACCACGCCGTTCAACTGGCCGTCTTCGATCAATACGTCGGTCACCCGTTGCTCGAAGCGCACTTCACCGCCCAGGGCGATGATCTGCTCGCGCATGTTTTCGACCACGCCGGTGAGGCGGAAGGTACCGATATGCGGTTTGCTGACGTAGAGGATTTCTTCCGGCGCACCAGCCTTGACGAACTCGTGCAAGACTTTGCGGCCATGGAATTTCGGGTCTTTGATCTGGCTGTACAGCTTGCCATCGGAAAAGGTCCCGGCGCCGCCTTCACCGAACTGCACGTTGGACTCAGGGTTGAGCACGCTCTTGCGCCACAGGCCCCAGGTGTCTTTGGTGCGCTGGCGCACTTCCTTGCCGCGCTCGAGGATGATCGGCTTGAAGCCCATCTGCGCGAGCAACAACCCGGCAAAGATCCCGCAGGGGCCGAAGCCGACCACGATCGGGCGTTCTGTGAGGCCCTGTGGTGCCTGGCCCACGACCTTGTAGCTGACATCCGGCGCCGGGTTGACGTTGCGGTCATCGGCGAACTTGAGCAGCAGGGCGGCTTCGCCCTTGACGTTCAAGTCGATGGTGTAGATGAAGCACAGCTCCGAGGATTTCTTGCGCGCATCGTAGCTGCGTTTGAACAGGGTGAAATCGAGCAGGTCATCACTGGCGATGCCCAGGCGCTGCACGATGGCAGGCCGCAGGTCTTCTTCGGGATGGTCGATGGGCAGCTTGAGTTCGGTGATTCGTAACATGACGGGATCCGGTAGGCGGCGGGCAAAGAGGCCGGCTGTTTTGCAAACCGGCGATTATAAGCCCCAATGACCGTTTCCCGTCATGTTAAAACAGCGCGGGGCCAAGTCAGTCGTCGCGGGAACCGCCAAACGCGGCGCAACCCCGTTGCACCTGGCCGTTGACGCGCAACTCGGCGGTCATGTGCTGCAGGCTGCCGCTGACCGGGTCGACGCAACGCTGCGGGGCCACCCAGAGTTCGACATGCTGGTTGTTGGCTTCGGTCATCAGGTTGAAGCGACCGTCACCGATCTGTTCTTCCACATACGGCACCGCCAGCGGTGGCTGGCCTTCGCGCTCCAGCACCATGCCCTTGGCCGTGACGTTCATCGCCCAGGCCGGCTTGTGGCCGTTGGCGCGCAGGATCATGCGCTTGAAGTCCGGGTCGTCGCAGGCCGAGGTCGAGCGTTCGACACGATAGAGTTGCTGCAGGTCCACGCTGCCCTGGGTGCCCGTGGCAACCCCAGAGAACTGGCCGCGCAGGTCGGCGAACAGCGCGCCTTGCTGGCCGGCCAGGGAGGCCGCCTCCTGCAGGATGCTGGTGCCGCCGGTGTCGTTGACCACGTAGTTGCGTTGGTCATTGCACGGTTGGAACAGCAGTTTGCCACCGACCGCCGTGAGTTCGCCCTGCATGCGGGTCAGCCCGGCGAGAGACGGCTTGGCCGGCTCGCTTTCGAACATCTGGCAGGCGGCGAACAGGGGGAGCAAGGCAAACAAAGCAAGGGTATGGGCGGCACGCATTATCGGTCTCCAGACAAGTGCCGCCACGTTACGCAGGCCGGCGCTGCATCACAACCCCGCTCGCCAGCTTCAGTCTATTCTGACAGCCCAACCTGTTCAGCCAACGATAAACGTCTGACCGGTTTGCAGGCCTTCCACGCTTTTGGCGTAGGCCAACGCCACGTCGGCGCCGGGAGCCGGTTTGTAGCCGCGGAAGTAGGGTGCATAGCTGTCCATGGCTTCCAACAGGACAGTCGGGCTCACGGCGTTGACGCGCAGCCCGCGTGGCAATTCGATCGCCGCCGCTTTCACAAAGGCGTCAATGGCGCCGTTGACCAGCGCAGCCGAGGCGCCGGTGCGGATCGGGTCGCGGTTCAGAATGCCGCTGGTGAAGGTAAACGAGGCGCCATCGTTGGCGTAGTCGCGGCCGATCAACAGCAGGTTGACCTGGCCCATCAGCTTGTCGCGCAGGCCCAGTTCGAAGTCGGATTCGTTCATTTCCGGCAAGGCCACGAAGTTGACGCTGCCCGCTGCGCAGATCAGCGCATCGAACCTGCCGGTTTGTTCGAACAGTTTGCGGATCGATGCGCTGTCGCTGATATCCACCTGGAAGTCGCCGCTGTTGCGGCCGATGCTGATCACGTCGTGACGCTGAGCCAGTTCCGCCTTGACCGCCGAGCCGACGGTGCCGCTGGCGCCAATCAATAGGATTTTCATGGTGCTGTTCCTCCAGGGGTAAGTGAGGGTTCAGTCTAGAGTGGCTTTTCCGATGGATAAACGCGCTAATAGGCAACCTTTGGTTTTCAAATGGAAACAATCCATGAGCGAGATGGATGACTTGGCGGCGTTTGCCGTGCTGATCGACGCTGGCAGTTTCACCGTGGCTGCCGAGCAACTGGGCTGCAGCAAAGGGCAGTTGTCCAAGCGTATCAGCCAGTTGGAGGCGCGGTTTGCCGTGGTGTTGCTGCACCGCACCACGCGCAAACTCAGCCTGACCGCCGCGGGTGCGGCGTTGCTGCCCCAGGCCCAGGCATTGGTGGTGCAGGTGGATCGCGCCCGTCAGGCATTGGCCCGGCTCAAGGATGATCTGGCAGGGCCGGTGCGCATGACCGTTCCGGTGTCGCTGGGCGAAACCTTCTTCGACGGCTTACTGCTGGAGTTTTCCAAGCAATATCCCCAGGTGCAGATCGAACTGGAGCTTAACAACAGCTACCGGGACCTGGCGCGGGACGGGTTTGACCTGGGGGTGCGCTTAGGCGCGATCGAAAACGAGCGTCTGGTGGCCAAGCCGTTGCTGGCCTGGCATGAGATGACCTGCGCGAGCCCGGCTTACCTTGAACAGCATGGCGAACCCCAGACGCCGGCCGACCTGGCCGGGCATACCTGTTTGCTTAACAGCCACTACAGTGGCCGCGAGGAGTGGCTGTACCACCAGCAGCATGAATTGCTGCGGGTGCGGGTCAGCGGCACGTTCGCCTCCAACCACTACAACCTGTTGAAAAAGGCCGCGTTGGTGGGCGCCGGTATCGCGCGCCTGCCGTCCTACGTGCTGCCGGCGGAATTGGCTGACGGCCGTTTGCGCTGGCTCCTGCGTGACTATCAGACGCGGAGCATGCCGATGTACCTGGTGCATCCCTATCAGGGCGGCCTGCCACGTCGCACCCAGGTGTTGGCCGACTACTTGGTGGATTGGTTCAAGCGCAGCGGCGAGGCACTGGACCGGCTCTAGGCGTAGCGACGGGCGATCAGGTGATCGATGGACAGGCGTCCTGGCCCTTTGGCCACCAGCAGCAACAGCAGCGCAATCCAGGTGCCATGGGTCGGGTAGGCGTCTGGGTAGACGAACAGCTGAATCACCAGGGTCATGCCGATCAGGGCCAAGGCCGAAAAGCGCGTGGCGAAGCCCACGAGGATTAGCACCGGGAAAAAATGCTCGGCAAACGCAGCCATATGCGCCGCCACTTCCGGCGACAACAACGGCACGTGGTACTCGCTGCGAAACAGCGGCAATGTCGAGGCTGCCAGTTTCGGTTCGCCGAATTGGAAGGTGCCGCTGATCAAATCAACGGCAAAGCCTTCAACTTTGGTTTGCCCGGATTTCCAGAACACGGCGGCAATGGAAAAGCGCGCGACAAAGGCGATCAGGCTGTAGGGGATTTGTTCGAAAAGCGCGATGAGCCGTTTGATCAGGCACGAGGGGCGAGTGTTCATGGCGATACCTTTTGTTCCAGGTGCAAATGAGTGAGGGTGTTGTGGCTGATCAGCAGCGTCAGGCATTGGTGCAGGTCAAATTCGGCGGATGCTTCCAGCGCATGCTCCACGGCGGTTCCCAATGTGTTGCCATGCGCCAGGCTGTTGATGAACGCCACCGAGCCAGGGTCGATGGCAAATACCTTGACCTCCAGCCCCTGGCGCAGCACCAGCGCCCCCTGGGGATGCCAGGGGTTCAGGGTGGCCAGGCCGCCCTCGGTCTGGTGCGCAGCCCACACTGCCACCACCGCGTAGGGTGAATTGAGCGTGGCCAGCGACGGATGCAGGTGCAGGCGCAGGGTCCCCAGGTCGGCTTGACCCTGCAGCGCCAGGAGGACGGCCTGCTGATCCAGTGCCTGGCAATCGGCGGCGTGATAGGCACGGACGCGCAAGCGCTCCAGCCGGGCGATGTCCGCCAGGTAGGGCACGCTTTGCGCGGGTTCAAAGCCTTGGATGAACTCGGCGAGCGCGCCGCCGTACTCACTCATCACCGGGCTGATAGGCGGGTGCGCCTGCACATACAGGCTCGCCATGGCGCGGAAAAACGCCTCGCCCACCAGTTGCAGTGTGACCGGGTAAGCCGCCGCCAATGCGTTGATCAACGAGCTGTGCACATTGTTGCGATACACCGCGAAACGGCTGGCCGGGTCGGCACCATTGCTGCTGAACAGGCCATCGGGGCAGGCTTGTTCCGGTGTCAGCAAGGCTGCAGAGAAGTCGTCGTGAAGGCTCATGGGCTTACCTGCGCCAGATGCCTTTCGGCCTGTTGAGCCTCGGCCAGCAGTACGCTGAATGCCGGCAGTTGGTTGTCACGTTCGATCAGGGTTGGCATCGGGCCGACTTGAGCCAGTACTTTTTCGTACAGCTGCCACACGGCGTTATCAATCGGCGCACCGTGGTCGTCGATCAGCAAGCGATCACCGAGGTTGTCAGTGTCTTCAGCAAATCCAGCCAGGTGAATCTCACCGACGGCGTGCAACGGCAGGCCTTCGAGGTAGGACGCTGGATCGCGCTGATGGTTGATGCAGGACACGTAGACGTTGTTCACGTCCAACAACAAGCCGCAGCCGGTACGACGGATGATTTCGCTGATGAAGTCCGTCTCGTCCAGGGTGGAGCGTTGGAATTGCAGGTAGGTCGACGGATTCTCCAACAGCATCGGCCGCTTGAGGGTGCTCTGTATCTGGTCGATGTGTTCGCACACCCGTTGCAGGGTGGCGCTGTCATAGGCCAGGGGCAGCAGGTCATTGAGGAACACCGGGCCGTGGCTCGACCAGGCCAGGTGTTCGGAAAAAGAGTGGGGTTGATAGCGTTCGATCAGCGTGGCCAACCGCGCCAGGTGCTCCGTATCCAACTGGCCTTCGCCGCCGATGGACAGGCCCACGCCGTGCAATGACAGCGGGTACTGTTCGCGGATCAACCCCAGGTAATGATGAAACGGGCCGCCGGCCACCATGTAGTTTTCGGCGTGCACTTCAAAAAAACCGATAGCGGGCGAGGTCTCGAGCACTTCAACGAAGTGCTCATGCTTGAGCCCCAGCCCGACCCGGCGCGGGAGGCCGGGCGCCTGAGCCTGGGAGATGGCTTGCAGGGATGAAAGAGTCATCATCAGTACTCAGGTTTTGCGAGGGATCAGGACTTGGCGGTGAAGGCAGCTTCCTGGCCGAAGCCGGTCGGCGAGGTGGAGCTTGGGGTCTTGAGGCAGGTGCCGGCGGGGACCAGTTTCCAGGCGTTGGCCTGGTCTTTGGTTTTCGAGGTACCGGCGCACGAAGTGCCGGCGCCCGCGGCGCAATCGTTCTTGCCGGCTTCGGCGACGCCGAAGCATTTCTGCATGTCGTCGGCAGCGTGGGCGGTGGTGGTCAGGGCGGACAGGCTCAAGGCGGAACCAAGGGCCAGGACGAGGGTAGCGGCGGACAGTTTGGTAGTCATGGTGCATCTCCAGCAGTGGGTTGAGTTGGCGGGCTTGAATGCCTGCTTGTACCACTAGAGAGGGGGGGATGGAATTCGTTACACCGGCTTCAAAAAAATTAAAAATTTCGCTTCACGCAAAACAAATGTGGGAGCGGGCTTGCTCGCGAATACGGTATGTCAGTCACTGCATCGTTGACTGATCCACCGCATTCGCGAGCAAGCCCGCTCCCACATTGTTCAAGCCGGTTCCTTCAGCAATAAAACCTTAGCCGCCCAGATATGCCTCACGCACCTTCGGATCGGTCAGCAACTGTTCGCCAGTTCCTTGCATCACCACCCGGCCGTTTTCCAGCACATAGGCGCGGTCAGCAATCTTCAAGGCCTGGTTGGCGTTCTGCTCAACGAGGAACACCGTCACACCGTCCTTGCGCAGCTGTTCGATGATGTCGAAGATCTGCTGGATGATGATCGGCGCCAGGCCCAGTGAAGGTTCGTCCAGCAGCAACAGCTTGGGCTTGCTCATCAGCGCACGACCGATGGCGAGCATTTGCTGCTCGCCGCCGGACATGGTGCCGCCGCGCTGGCTGAAGCGTTCCTTGAGCCGAGGGAACAGGTGCAACACCTTGTCCATCTGCTCCTGGTAATCGCCCTTGTCGGTGAAGAACCCGCCCATGGCCAGGTTCTCTTCCACGGTCAGGCGTGAGAACACACGACGGCCTTCCGGCACCACCGCGATGCTCTTGCGCATGATCTGCGACGACTGCTGGCCCACCAGCTCTTCACCCATGTAGCGGATGCTGCCGCTGTGGGCCTGCGGCGAACCGCACAGGGTCATCAGCAAGGTCGATTTGCCGGCACCGTTGGCGCCGATCAGCGTGACGATCTCACCCTGGCGCACTTCCACGTTGACGCTGTGCAGGGCCTGGATCTTGCCGTAGAAAGTGGAAACGTTTTCGAATTGCAGCATTTTACGCTTCCCCCAAATAGGCTTTGATCACTTCAGGATTGTCGCGGATCTGCTCCGGCGTCCCGTCGGCCAAAGGCGTGCCCTGGTTGATCACCACGATGTGGTCGGAAATGCTCATGACCAGTTTCATGTCGTGTTCGATCAACAACACCGTGGCGTTGTTTTCTTCACGCAACACGCTGATCAGCGCCTTGAGGTCTTCGGTTTCCTTGGGGTTCAGGCCGGCGGCCGGCTCGTCGAGCATGAGGATCCGCGGGCGGGTCATCATGCAGCGGGCGATTTCCAGGCGACGTTGCTGACCATACGCCAGGGTGCCGGCAGGGCGGTTGGCAAACTCGGTGAGGTTGACCTTGTCCAGCCAGTACGCCGCGTACTCCATGGCCTCGCGCTCGCTTTTGCGGAACGCGGGGGTCTTGAACAGGCCGGCGAAGAAGTTGGTGTTCAAGTGACGGTGCTGGGCGATCAGCAGGTTCTCGACCGCCGTCATGTCCTTGAACAGCCGCACGTTCTGGAAGGTCCGCACCACGCCCTTGCGGGCGATCTCGTGACCGGCCAGGCCCTGGATCGGCTGGCCGTCCAGCAGGATGCTGCCACCGCTCGGCTTGTAGAAACCGGTGAGGCAGTTAAATACGGTGGTCTTGCCGGCGCCGTTGGGGCCGATCAGCGCAACCACCTGTTTTTCTTTCACGGTCAGGGCCACGCCGTTGACCGCCAGCAAGCCGCCAAAGCGCATGCTCAAGTTTTCGACTTTCAGGATCTCGCGGCTCATTTGCGCAGCTCCATGTGTGGACGTTGCATGGGCAGCAGGCCTTGCGGGCGCCAGATCATCATCAGCACCATCATGGCGCCGAACATCAACATGCGGTATTCGCTGAACTCACGCATCATTTCCGGCAGCAGGATCATCACGATCGCGGCCAGGATCACGCCCAGTTGCGAGCCCATGCCACCCAATACGACGATGGCGAGGATGATCGCCGACTCGATGAAGGTGAACGACTCGGGGGTCACCAGGCCTTGGCGCGCGGCGAAGAAGCTGCCGGCGAAACCGGCGAACGCAGCACCCAGGGTAAAGGCGGAGAGCTTGATGATGGTCGGGTTCAGGCCCAGTGCGCGGCAGGCGATCTCATCTTCGCGCAGCGCTTCCCACGCGCGGCCGATGGGCATGCGCAGCAGGCGGTTGATCACGAACAGAGCCGCCAGTGCCAGCAGCAGCGCCACCAGGTACAGGAACACCACTTTGCTCACCGGGTTGTAGTCGATCCCGAAGTATTCGTGGAACGTCTGCATGCCCTCGGCGGCGGTGCGGTCGAACGACAGGCCGAAGAACGTCGGCTTGGGGATGCTGCTGATGCCGTTGGGGCCGCCGGTGATATCGGTGAGGTTGCGCAGGAACAGACGGATGATTTCACCGAAGCCCAGGGTCACGATCGCCAGGTAGTCACCGCGCAGGCGCAGCACCGGGAAGCCCAGCAAGAAGCCGAACGTGGCCGCCGCCATACCCGCCAGTGGCAGGCAGATCCAGAAGCTCCAACCCAGGTAATGCGAGAGCAGTGCGTAGGTGTAGGCACCCACGGCGTAGAAGCCCACGTAACCCAGGTCGAGCAGGCCGGCCAGGCCGACCACGATGTTCAGGCCCAGGCCCAGCAACACGTAGATCAGGATCAGGGTGGCGATGTCGACCGCGCCGCGCGAGCCGAAGAACGGCCAGATCAATGCGGCGATGATCAGGGCAATGATGATGTAGCGCTGGGTGCGTGGCAGGGTCAGGAATTGGCTGACCTTTGGCGACACCAACGGCCCACGATTGCCCTTGAACAGGGCACCGACCTGCTGGGTGAACAGCACGCGCAGGAACATCAGCACCGAGCACAGGGCGATGATGGTCAGGGTCACGGGACCGGTGCCATGCACTTCCAGGTTGATGCCGACAATGCTCAGCTTGAGGCCGAGTACGGGGAACGCAACCGCCCAAACCAACAGCGCGCTGAAAAACGCCGATTTAAGATATCTGCTCATACTTTCTCAACCTCCGGACGGCCCAGGATGCCGGTCGGACGGAACAACAGCACCAGAACCAACAGGCCGAACGCCACGACGTCCTTGTACTGGTCGCCGAAGATATCGGCACCAAAGGCTTCAGCCACACCCAGCACCAGGCCACCGAGCATGGCGCCCGGGATACTGCCGATGCCGCCCAATACCGCCGCGGTAAAAGCCTTGAGGCCCACCAGGAATCCGGCGTTGGGGTTGATCACGCCGTACTGCATGCTCAGCAGCACCGCCGCGACGGCTGCCAGTGCGGCGCCGATTACGAAGGTCAGGGCGATGATGTTGTTGGTGTTGATGCCCAGCAGGTTGGCCATCTTGATGTCTTCGGCGCAGGCCCGGCAGGCGCGCCCCAGACGGGAGCGGGAGATGAACAGGGTCAGGCCCAGCATCGCCACCAGGGTGACGACGAAAACCAGGATTTGCATGTAGGAAATCAGGACCTCTTCCGCACCGCCCGGGCCAAAGGAGAAGCTCCCCGGGATCAGGTTGGGGATGGATTTATCCTTGGAGTCCTGGGACAGCAATACGGTGTTCTGCAGGAAAATCGACATGCCGATCGCGGAAATCAGCGGGATCAAACGGTTGCTGCCACGCAAGGGACGGTAGGCAACCCGCTCGATACTGTAGCCATAGGCACTGGTCACGACGATCGACGCAAGGAACGCAGCGGTCATCAACAGCGGCAGGGAGTGGATACCCATCATGGCCAACCCGGCAAGGGCGATAAAGGCCACGTAGGAACCAATCATGTACACCTCGCCATGGGCGAAGTTAATCATTCCAATGATGCCGTAGACCATTGTGTAGCCAATGGCTATCAAGGCATAGGTGCTGCCAATGGTCAGGCCATTAACCAGCTGCTGGAAAAAATGATAGATCTCAGGCATTACAACGCTCCTAAAAACCCGATACGCATTTCACTGGTGGAGTCATGTTCCGGCCCTGTGCTGTGTTCTATGAGCACATTTGCACAAAGCGTTTGCCAGCGAACCGCTGGTGACGGTTTTAAGATTTTCAGGTGAGCCAGCGCCCGGATCGCGGGTGTCAGGCCCATAAACCTCGTAAAACAAAGCCCACTGCTCTCACAGTGGGCTTGTTGGACCAGTAACGCCTGGCTTACTGAGGGGAAACTTCGGTTTTTGGTTTACCGAAGTGCCATTCGTAGACCACAAATTTGAAGTCCTTCAGGTCGCCCTTGGCGTCGAAGCTCAGGTCGCCGGTAGGGGTCTTGAAGGTGCCCGCGTGGATGGCGGCTGCCACTTTGGCGGTGTCTTCGCTCTTCGCAGCGGTAATACCGCCGGCGATCACTTCAATGGCCGAGTAGGCTGGGAACACGAACGGACCGGTCGGGTCCTGTTTGTTCTTGGCGAACTCTTCAACGATGGCTTTGTTGGCCGGGTCGGTGTCGAAGGATTTAGGCAGGGTCACCAGCAGGCCTTCGGAAGCGCCCTGGGCGATTTGCGAGATGGAGTCGTTGCCGACGCCCTCTGGGCCCATGAACTTGGCGTTCAGGCCTTTTTCCTTGGCTTGGCGCAGGATCAGGCCCAGCTCAGGGTGGTAGCCGCCGTAGTAGACGAAGTCGACGTTGGCTTGCTTGAGCTTCTGGATGATCGAGGAGAAGTCTTTGTCACCGGCGTTCAGGCCTTCGAAGACGGCAACCTTGGTGCCTTTTTTCTCGAGGGTCTGTTTAACGGCGGTCGCGATGCCTTCACCGTACTGCTGTTTGTCGTGCAGTACAGCGACGATTTTCGGCTTCACGTGGTCGGCGATGTAGTTGCCGGCTGCCGGGCCTTGGGCGCTGTCCAGGCCGATGGTGCGGAAGATCAGCTTGTAGCCACGTGCGGTGATTTCCGGGCTGGTGGCAGCCGGGGTAATCATGATCACGCCTTCGTCTTCATAGATGTCGGAGGCGGGTTGAGTGGAGCTGGAGCACAGGTGGCCGACCACGAACTTGACGCCGTCGTTGACCACTTTGTTGGCGACGGCAACGGCTTGTTTAGGATCGCAAGCGTCGTCGTATTCCTTGGCTTCAAGCATTTTGCCGTCGACGCCGCCCTTGGCGTTGATGTCGGCGATGGCTTGCTTGGCACCCATGAATTGCATGTCGCCGTATTGCGTCACGGGACCGGTCTTCGGGCCTGCGATGCCGATCTTGATGGTGTCGGCTGCGAACGAATGGCCGGCAACCCCAGCCAGGACCATAGCGGCAAACAGTTTGGAAATCTGCTTAGTAGCCTTATTCATAGTGCTCCACTCTTACTGTTGTATTTTTTATAGTTCTAGCGGCCTTGTGAGCTGCAGAACCGGATCAGATATCTCGGATATCCCCCGGCAGTGCCCTGGCAACTGTACCGGTACAGTGTAGAGCGCCGGTTGATCGCTTGAAAAGCTGGCTGCTGGGGGCAAAACCCGGGTGTGTCGCTTAAATGAAAGAAAAAGACAGAATTGCGGCGAGGTGATGCCAGAGTTTCGGGCAATCCTTGGCTTTCCTGACACTTTCAATCGATGACTCATTTGCAACTGGGTTTTTCCGCAGGGGACACGACGTTATGATTGCGCCGATTTTTTCCCAAGGTGAACTCCCATGACGCAAGAACCTAGCACCCTCTATGCCAAGCTGCTCGGTGAAACCGCCGAAATTTCCTGGAAGGAGCTTGAGCCGTTCTTTGCCAAGGGTGCCCTATTGTGGGTCGACGCTGGCCTGGATTTGATCGAAGCGGCCGAAGGCATGGCCGAGGACAACCGCGACAAAGTCGCTGCCTGGCTGGCCGCAGGTAGCCTTGGCGAAGTGTCTGCGACGCGGGCGCTGGACCTGGTGGAGCGCGATCCGAGCTTGTGGGCGGTGGTGGTTTCGCCGTGGATCCTGATCCAGGAAAGGGCGTTTCCGACGAGCTGAGCACTAAAAAGGTGCGCGATTTTGTGCTTGGAAAGTGTGTAGCGGAGTAACCGCTGGCGCCGTGATGGCATCTTGCCGTGAAGAAAGGTCACAGCTCAGGGTGACGCGCACGTCATGGGAACAGTTTTTCCACGCCTGAATGGGCGGGAGAATTGTTTCCCATTGTTTAAAAAACCGGGTGATTGTCAGGTCGGGACGTAGGAAGCGCTGAAATTCCGGTAAAGTGCGCAGCCTGTTATCTGGAGCCCCTCATGCCGTCAGCGCTGCCTCCTTCAGCAAAACCCTCGCACCAGTTGCTTTACCTTATCTACGGTAAACAAGATGTTTACCGGCGCGAAGCCAAATTCAGCATGCTCACTGCCCTGGCGCAGCTCAAGCCGGGCGAGTCGCTGTGCATCCGGGTCATGACCGATCGTCCCCAGGATTTTATCGGCTGGCCGGTGGAAACCGTAGCGCTGGATGACGCGACCCTGACCCAATGGCAGGGTGAAAACGGCTATCTCCACCGGCGCAAAGCCTGTGCAATTGCCCAAGGGTTGAAGCTGGCGGACAAAACGCTGTTCGTCGACACCGACACGCTGTTCCTCAAGTCCCCTCACCGCGTGTTTGAACTCATCAAGCCTGGCCAGTATGTGATGGACGAGTTCGAGTACGACTGGAGCTACGTCTGCAAGCGCCCGGACTACCTCAAGCTGGGCACGCACCTGCATGCCCAGGGTGTGTCTGCCAGCAACAGCTTCAAGCTCTACAACAGTGGCCTTTGCGGTATCCGTGATACCGACATGCCGATGCTTGAAGCCTCGATCCGCTTGATCGATGAGTGGACCCAGGATTCATTCGATATTCACACCATCGAGCAGGTCGCGATTTCCTTTGCGATGCGCGGCCAGACGGTGCGTGAGTCGAGGAAGTTCGTTCATCACTATTACGCCGACAAGCGCTTTTTCCACGCCATGCACGCGCACTTTTTCAGCCTTCACGGTGAAACCTTCAGCCCCGAACTGGTTGCGCGTTGCCTGGACGTACCGCAGTTCAAGCCAGTGCCGTCAGCCTGGCAGCGGCTGCGCATCAAATGGAAATTGCGCAATCAGCGCAAACACGTGAAAAGGGTGGGGCGCGACCTGCTCTACGGCAGTGCTGCGCCTGAGCATCCCTATTACGACGTGTGTCGACAGGGCTGGTGGGAGTCGGCATCGCGTGAAATGCGCGATTGGGATGAGGCTGAGCAACGGCAGTTCTTCGGCGCCCACAACGCTGGATGGCCGAAGCAATTGCCCCGGCCTGCAAAGTCCGCAGACGAGCGAGCCATCGTCGACTACCTGCGGCAACGCCGGGCCCAGTGAAACTGCGACGGCGCTCAATGGCGCCGTCGCAAGGCATTAGCCGGTCTTGCCGGTATGGTTGTTCAGCGAGATCACCTTGGTCTTGCCGATGCGATGACGGTAAATCTCACGCAGGTACTTGATCGATTTTTTCACGCAATCCCGTGACAGGCGAATGTCATTGATCGACACAAACTTCTCTTTGTCGTTGATCAACTCGCGGTACTTCTTCTCATACATCGGCTTGATCGCGTACCAGTTGGTATCAAGGATCTTTGCCGGGTTCTCGAATTCGTTGAGCAACTCGTCGATACGGTCTTCGTCAAAGTCCTCGTGGATGATGAAGTCCAGGATCGAGTTGTCCAGGGTGTCATCGAAGCGGTACGGGTTGCGCGCAAAGCAGCGTTTGATAAAGGCCACGATCAACGTGAGGAAGTCATCCGACAGGCACGGGCTTTTCGCGATCAGGGTGGTCAGCGACAGGTTGGCCGAGGCGCCGATCACCAGGGCGTAGCGCTTGAGGGTGGTGTTGGGGAACAGGCTGTTGAGGTGGGTCTTGAGCCGGTTCAGGTCCATGTAGGACAGCTTGTAGTCCTTGGGCAACGACACGATCGACACCACCGACGAGCAGTTCTTGAAGAAGTGCAGGTCATGCAGCGCGGCGGCGTCGTAGCCGGAGTTTTTGTACTGCTCCAGGGAGGCCTTGTAACGCTTGGATTCGATCGGCAGCAGGCTGATGCCTTCGATGGCCTGGGTGACCTTGTTGAAGTGCGGCAGGTCGATGGAGCGGAAGAACAGGTCGTCGATGTTCAGGCGCTGTGGCTCTTTTTCGAAGACCTTGAATTTGTCATTCGACGGTGCCGGCGTTTCCGGGACCACGGACTCGGCGTAGGCAATCGCCACCGGGCCGGCCAGGCTCATGAACAGGTCGTTGGCATCCAGGCGGATGGTTTCGCCGATGTCGATACCGGCGCGACGGAAGTAGTTCTGGTCGTAGTCAGTGGTCACGGCCTGGGCCGTGAGGATGTTGAAGATCTGCTGGGAAATGTACTGGTTGGCGTGTTTTTCCATGGCATTGACGTCAATGTTCTGGATATTGCCGTCATCGCTTTCTTCGGCGTAACGCATGATGTCGTTGGAGATCAGCATCATCGCGTTCCACGGCCGGATCCGCCCCTTCACGCTGGCTTCGCTGCTGTCTTCATTGGCGAAGTTGTATGAGAAATCCCACTCTTCCGACAGGTACTTGCACAGTAGCCGCCCGGCATTGATGTGCAGCGCCTCGGACATTTCGCTGCGGTGGTCGGAGATGTTCGGCAGCACGCAGATGCCGCTGGTGAAGATTGGCTCGAACACAAAGGCGTGGCCGCTCTTGCTGTCGTGCTCGTCGGCGGGCTTGGTGTCGAAGGTTTTGTTCATGTACGAGTGTTGCTGGGCCAGGCCGAATTCCGAGGCCATGCCCGAACCGGTACCGCCACCGGCGCTGAAGATCGAGAAGTACAGGCGCGACTGGTTGGCCTTGATGCCGCAGGAGTCGATCAGGTACGAGTGGATCATCTTCCAGTCGGGGCTGGAAAAACGCTGGGTGTCTTTATTGAGAATGATCTTGGCCAGGTACTGGCCGAGGATCGGCGCGTTACCGGCGCCGCCGGCATGGACTTCCGACAGGTCCATGATTTTCATCTTGCTGTAGTCGCGCAGGAAACCGCTTTTCTCGCCCTTGCGCGAGAAACGGATGCGCCCGGCGATGTCTTTGTCCAGGTCGCCGAGCATCACCAACGGTTCCACCAGGAACACCGGTTTACTGGCCTTACCGCTGCCCAGGCGCAGGTTGTTGCGGATCCACTGGGCGGGGCTGTAGCCCTTGTCTGGCGACTTGTCTTCGTTGCTGAATTC
The DNA here is from genome assembly GCF_024112395.2 of Pseudomonas pergaminensis. NCBI lineage: Bacteria > Pseudomonadati > Pseudomonadota > Gammaproteobacteria > Pseudomonadales > Pseudomonadaceae > Pseudomonas > Pseudomonas pergaminensis. The sequence continues at coordinate 1,528,789 of NZ_CP078013.2, forward strand.
GTTCAGGTAGAACTTGCGCGCGTTGTACACCAGTTCCGCCACATCCAGCGCGATGTTCGAACCGCAACGGCCCAGGCCGATCAGGCACACCGAGGGAAATTCCTGCTCGTTGCGCGGATCGCTGTCACCTTCCAAATGAGGCGGGCGTGGGAACACCATGTCGCGCAGGCTGTCGAGGTTGTCGAGGATGCGGTCGGTATTGGTTTCGGTGAAGTACAGGTATTGCTGGGTGGCCAGCGGGCGGGCGGTGCTCAATGACTTTGAACCTGAGGGTTTGTCCGCAGGAGCTGGGAGCAACACGTCGGATACCACGGTGGCAGAGTTATTTTTAGAAGTCATTGTGCGCCATGTGCCTGGGCGGATGGCTGAAAATATCAAATAGCCATCACGAAATGGGAGTTCGCGACTTTACAGTGCGTCCTTGTCCTAGGCGAGTGGGTTTAACCCTAGTGTTTTCGGGGAAAACCTGGCCGGACTCCGATGAATCGGCCGTTTGTCGGCGTTCTTTAGGCGAATGATGGCGAAATGCCAAAGATTCGGCGTCAGCGAATTGGCCTGACGATGGACGTGGAGCCACCGAGTGTGGGGGAGGGGGCTTTAGGTGCGCTGGTGTCCTTGTTGCCCGCCTGGCTGTGCGGGTAGAGCGGGTTGCGCGTGTTGACGCCTTGCATAACCCCGATGATGTCGCTCGCCGGTACCGCCGGGCTCAGCAGGTAACCCTGGACGTAATCGCAGCCATGTTTGAGCAGCAATTCGAATTGGGCCTGGGTTTCCACGCCTTCGGTGACCACCTGCAAGTGCAGGGTGTGGGCCATGCCGATAATCGCCTGGACGATCTCGATGTCGGCGGTGGATTTGGGAATGTCCTGGATAAATGAACGGTCGATCTTCAACGTGTTGAGTGGCAGGCGCTTGAGGTAGGCGAGGGACGAATAGCCGGTGCCGAAGTCGTCGATCGCCAGCGATACGCCCAGCGCACGGATTTGCCGCAGCAACGCCAGGGTGCTGCTGATATTGCCCATCAGCGCATTTTCAGTGACCTCCAGCTCCAGGCGATTGGCGCCGATCCCGCTGAAGCGCAGCGCATCTTCGATTTCATCCGCCAGCTCATCACGGGCCAGGTTCAGGGCCGAGCAGTTCACCGACATGGTCAGGTCGGTGTAGCCACGGTCAGACAGCAGGCTCAGGTCATGACAGGCTTGGCGCAATACCCAGTGGTCCAGTTCGGCGATCAGTCCGTTGCTTTCGGCGATGCCGATAAAGCGGTCTGGGGCCAGCAACCCATGCTGTGGGTGTTGCCAGCGCACCAGGGCTTCCAGCCGCGTGACCTTGCCCAGTTTCAGGTCAAAGATCGGTTGGTAGAACAAGACCAGTTGATTGCGCGTGCGCAGGGCGCCGCGTAATTCTTCTTCCAATTGCAGTTCAAGGAAGGCGCGGGTCTTCAGGTTGGAACTGAAGAAGTTCAGGCTGTTGCGCCCGGTATCCTTGGACTGGTACAGCGCCAGGTCGGCGGTTTTCAGCAGTTCTTCACAGGTCAGGCCGTCATCGGGGAACAGGCTGATGCCGATGCTGGTGGTCATCACCATGCGTCGGCCGGCCAGCTCGATGGGTTCTTTCATCTGCTGCATGATGCGTTGAGCCAGGTGCCGGGCTTCATCGCGGTGGTGGATGCTGATCAGGATGCAGAACTCATCGCCGCCAAACCGTGCCACCACATCGGCGTGGCTGCGCACCGAACCCTTGATATGCCCGGCCAGCACGGTGAGCAATTGGTCGCCGGCGTCATGCCCGAGGCTGTCGTTGATGCGCTTGAAGTGGTCGATATCGAGGAAGATCACCGCCATCATGCCGTGAGAGGCGGTTTTTTCGGCGAGTTTCTCCGCAAAGATCTGGTTGAAACCCCGGCGATTGAGCAGGCTGGTGAGGGCGTCGTAATGAGCGACCTGTTGCAATGAAGCGCGGGCCTGGTCGAGTTCGCTGAGCAGGGCATTGACCCGGCGCAGGTCGCGTTCCTTGTGTTGCAGCTTTTTGTCGGCCAGGGCGGCGCTGATGCTGCTGCCGATCACCAGCAGCGTGATGACCGCCACCGACAGCCCCAGCTGGATGGGGTTGTTGTCCACCGGCAACGAGAGGTCAGCGCCAGTGGGGACGATCAATTGCATGGCGGCCATGCCAGTAAAATGCATGCTCAGGATCCCCGCGCCCAGGACCAGGCTCGCGGCATACTTGAGTAATTGATGAAACACGCCTGAGCCGGTGCGCAGGTAACTCGACAGCAGCAATGCAGCCAGGCTGGCGCCCATGGCGATGCCCACCGAGGCCAGGAAGAGTCCCGAGTCGAAATACAACTGGGCCTGGGACCGCATGGCCGACATACCCACGTAGTGCATCAAGGCAATGCCGATCCCCATCCAGACTGACGCCAGCAAATACTGGTGAAAGCGCAAGGCAGAGTGACTGAGGGTTTGCATGGCGATCAGCGACGCGATCAAGGCGATCAGCAAGGACGCGAAGGTCATCAAGAGTTCGTAGTGAATCGTGATGGGCGCCTGGAAGGCCAGCATGCTGATGAAGTGGGTGGACCAGATTCCACCGGCCAGGCAGCCGGCACCCAGCCAGCGCCAGTGGCGACGCGCGGTAGGGTCCTCGACATGACCGACACGTTCAGCCATGTCCAGCGTGCCAAAGCCTGCCGCGCATGCAACCAGATACGCCAGCAGCACCAGGAAGGGGTTATGACTGCAATTGAGAAGTAGGTGCCCGCTCTCTGGAAGCGCGGTGAAAAAGTGAAGACCCAGCCATTCCATAGCATGTCCCGTCATAGTGTCACGTCACTGCACAAGGCGATGACCTATTACGACCAGTGTAGACGCGTAGGAGAATTCGCCAGTAAGTAATGGCACTTTGCTTTTCTACGATTTTGGCATGCCGTCCATAGCGTTTGGTGCTAAGCGCTGATAGGCAGTTCCAGCTCGAACGGTGGTTCCAGCGGCGCCAGGCCAAACGCTGCCCGCGCGGCATCGCAATCGACGTTTTGCACGCCCTGGTACCACGAGGACTCGAATTCGCGGCACACACTTGAGCGCTGTTCGTAGATCGTGCAGCGAGTGCCTTGGCCCACTTCACCCTCAAGGCTGCAGCAGCGCGCGGGTTTCTGGTCGGTGCCGATCATTGCCACGCGGGTGGGGTTGATCTGTACCACCAGGTCATCGGGCACCGTGCCCCCCGACGAGGCGCACTCTCCCCAGAAGAAAGACACACGAAAGTGTGAACAGCAGGCACCGCAATTCAGACACGGACTGGCTTCGGACATGGGCGTCATCGATAAGAAAAAGTAAGGGGGGATGCTACGGAAGGCTTGCCATTCTATCCGTGCCATGGCCGTTGGGAAGGGGGGCGCGCACTTATATTTTTGTAGGCAAAGTCCCGTGCTTTCGGGCGAAATCATGCCCTATCAGCTTTACGAATCATTACAGACAACCGGGCCCTGCCTGACTATGTTGCAGGTACCGGGCAGGATGCATCGGGCATCGCAGCTCTCATAACAATAAAAGAGACGGACCCATGCAGAACTCGACCCAAGCGGCGAATGCCTGGCGCATTCTGTTCCTGCTGTTCCTCGCCAACCTGTTCAATTTCTTCGATCGCACCATTCCCGCGATTATCATCGAGCCAATCCGCATGGAATGGCACCTGAGCGACTTTCAGCTCGGCATCATCGGCACCGCCTTCACCATCGTCTACGCCATTGCGGGGTTGCCGCTCGGGCGCCTGGCCGATACCGGCTCGCGCAGCAAACTCATGGGCTGGGGCCTGTTCGCCTGGAGCGGGCTGACGGCGGTCAACGGTATGGTTGGCAGTTTCTGGACGTTTTTGCTGGTGCGCATGGGCATTGGCATCGGCGAAGCCAGCTATGCGCCGGCCGCGAATTCGCTGATTGGCGACCTGTTCCCGGCGCACCGCCGCGCGCGGGCCATGGGGATTTTCATGCTGGGCCTGCCGTTGGGGCTGTTGCTGGCATTCTTCACCATCGGCTGGATGGTCAAGGCGTTCGACAGCTGGCGCGCACCGTTCTTTATCGCGGCGGTGCCGGGGCTGATCCTCGCGGTGTTCATGTTCTACATCAAGGAACCCAAGCGCGGTGCGGCAGAAACCGTGCAAGTCTCCCAGGAACGCGTCGACCGCCCGATCCGCCGCGTACTGGCGGTGCCGACCTTCTTGTGGCTGGTGTTGGCCGGGCTGTGCTTCAACTTCGCCACGTACGCGTGTAACTCGTTCCTGGTGCCGATGTTGCAGCGTTACTTCCTGATGCCGTTGCAAGAAGCAGCGGTCGCCACCGGGGTTATCGTGGGGATCACCGGCCTGGTCGGCCTGACCCTGGGTGGCTGGATCGCCGACAAGATCCACCAGCGTGTCGCCAACGGCCGGCTGTTGTTCGCCGCGTTCAGCCTGGTCATCTCCACCGTGACCACAGCCTGGGCGTTGCACGCAGGGCGCATCGAGATCGGCGTATTCGTGGCGCTGTTCAGTGTGGGTTGGCTGTTCGCCTATAACTTCTACACCTGCGTGTACACGGCGATCCAGGACGTGGTCGAACCGCGCCTGCGGGCCACGGCAATGGCGCTGTTTTTTGCCGGGCTGTATTTGCTGGGCGGCGGCATGGGGCCGATCGTTGTCGGGGGCCTGTCCGATCACTTTGCCCACTCGGCGATGTATGCGGCGGGGGCGGAGCAGATGACCGAGGCTTACAAGGCGGTGGGGTTGCATGACGCCATGTACCTGATTCCGGTGGCGTTGTTCCTGACCATGCTGTTTCTGTTCCAGGCGTCGCGCAGTTTTGTGCGCGATGCCCAGCGGATGAAGGATGGGTTGGGGGTGGTTGAGGTGCCGGCGTCCGCGGCGACGGCTTGAGACCGAGGTGCCGCCTTCGCAGGCAAGCCAGCTCCCACATTTTGATTTGTGAATACATTCAAATGTGGGAGCTGGCTTGCCTGCGAAAGGGCCTTCAAGGCAAAAAAAAGGCCCGCATTGCGCGGGCCTTCTTTATTGGCGGAGCAGGGCGGTGATCAGCCCGCCACCAACACCCGAATCGCTTCCAGTCGCAGCGCCGCCTTGTCCAGCATGGCCAAGCCTTGCTCACGTTGGGTGCGCAGGGCAACCAGCTCGCTGTCACGCACGGTCGGGTTGACCGCTTGCAACGCGGTCAGGCGCGCCAGTTCTTCGTCGGTGTCCGCCGCCAGGCGACGCTTGGCCTCGGCCACACGCTCGGCGTGGCGCGGGGTGATCTTCTCTTCACCGGCGTTGATCCGTGGCGTCAGCTGATCGCGCTGGGCCTGGATGAACTTGTTGGCGCTGGCGCGTGGCACGCTTTCCAGCTGGTCGTTGAGGGTTTCAAACGACACGCGGCTGGACAGGTCGTTGCCATTGGCATCCAACAGGCAGCGCAGGGCGGCCGGTGGCAGGTAGCGACCCAGTTGCAGCGAACGCGGGGCCACCACTTCACTCACGTAGAGCAGTTCCAGCAACACCGTGCCCGGCTTCAGCGCCTTGTTCTTGATCAGTGCCACGGCGGTGTTGCCCATCGAACCGGACAGCACCAGGTCCATGCCGCCCTGCACCATCGGGTGTTCCCAGGTGATGAACTGCATGTCTTCGCGCGACAGCGCCTGGTTGCGGTCGTAGGTGATGGTCACACCTTCGTCGTCGCCCAGGGGGAAGCTGGCGTCGAGCATTTTTTCGCTGGGCTTGAGGATCAGCGCGTTTTCCGAATGGTCTTCGCTGTCGATGCCGAACGCGTCGAACAGGGTTTCCATGTAAATCGGCAGGGCGAACTGGTCGTCTTGCTCCAGGATGTCCTCGACCAGCGCATCACCTTCACCCGCGCCGCCGGAGTTGAGTTCCAGCAGGCGGTCGCGACCAGTGTGCAGCTCTTCTTCAAGACGCTCGCGCTCGGCACGGGCCTCGTCGATCAAAGCTTGCCACTCGCTGTCATCGGCATTTTCCAGCAGCGGCAGCAGGCGTGGGCCGAACTGGTGCTGCAAGGCGTTGCCGGTCGGGCAGGTGTTTAGGAAGGCGTTCAGCGCTTCGTGGTACCACTGGAACAGGCGCTCTTGCGGGCTGGTTTCCAGGTACGGCACGTGCAGTTCGATCACGTGCTTCTGGCCGATCCGGTCCAGACGGCCGATCCGCTGTTCCAGCAGGTCGGGGTGGGACGGCAGGTCGAACAGCACCAAGTGGTGGGAGAACTGGAAGTTGCGGCCTTCACTGCCGATTTCCGAGCAGATCAGCACCTGGGCGCCAAACTCTTCATCGGCGAAGTAGGCGGCGGCGCGGTCACGCTCGAGGATGTTCATGCCCTCGTGGAACACCGTGGCCGGAATGCCGGAGCGCACGCGCAGGGCGTCTTCCAGGTCCATGGCGGTTTCGGCGTGGGCACAGATCACCAGGACCTTGGTGCGCTTGAGCATTTTCAGCTGGTCGATCAGCCACTCCACCCGTGGGTCGAAGCGCCACCAGCGGTTTTCTTCTTCGACGTCCGGCTGCGACTGGAAGCTGACTTCCGGATACAGCTCGGCGTGTTCGCCCAGCGGCAACTCCAGGTACTCGTCCGGGTTCGGCAACGGGTAGGCGTGCAGTTTGCGCTCCGGGAAGCCTTGAACCGCGGCGCGGGTGTTGCGGAACAGCACGCGGCCAGTGCCGTGGCGGTCGAGCAACTCACGCACCAGGCGTGCGCTGGCTTCGGTGTCGCCATCGTTGACGGCGGTGAGCAGGGCTTCACCTTCGTTGCCGAGGAAACCCTGGATGGTCTTGTGCGCCGTAGGGGAGAGACGCCCCTTGTCCAGCAGCTCCTGCACGGCTTCGGCGACCGGGCGATAGTTCTCGCTTTCGGCACGGAAGGCGGCGAGGTCGTGGAAGCGGTTCGGGTCGAGCAGGCGCAGGCGCGCGAAGTGGCTGTCCTGGCCCAATTGTTCCGGGGTGGCGGTAAGCAGCAGCACGCCCGGGATCACTTCGGCCAGTTGTTCAACCAGCGAGTACTCGGGGCTGGCCTTGTCTTCGTGCCACACCAGGTGGTGAGCTTCGTCGACCACCAGCAGGTCCCAGCCCGCAGCGAACAACGCGTCCTGGGCCTTCTCGTCGTCCACCAGCCACTCCAGTGCGACCAGCGCCAACTGGGTGTCTTCGAACGGGTTGGTGGCATCGCTTTCGATAAAGCGTTCTTCGTCGAACAGCGCAACCTGCAGGTTGAAGCGGCGGCGCATTTCCACCAGCCATTGGTGCTGCAGGTTTTCCGGGACCAGGATCAGCACGCGGTTGGCGCGGCCCGACAGCAACTGACGATGGATCACCAGGCCGGCTTCGATGGTTTTACCCAGCCCCACTTCGTCGGCCAGCAAAACCCGTGGCGCGATACGGTCAGCGACTTCGCGGGCGATGTGCAGTTGGTGAGCAATAGGTTGCGCACGCACGCCACCCAGGCCCCAGAGCGAGGACTGCAACTGGCGGCTGGTGTGTTCCAGGGTGTGGTAGCGCAGCGAGAACCAGGCCAGCGGGTCGATCTGGCCGGCGAACAGACGGTCGCTGGCCAGGCGGAACTGGATGAAGTTGGAGAGTTGGGTTTCCGGCAGGGTGACCTGCTCGTTCTGCCCATTGAGGCCGTGGTACACCAGCAGGCCATCGACGTCGTCGACTTCCTGCACGGTCATTTTCCAGCCTTCGAAATGGGTGATGGAGTCGCCCGGCGAAAACCTCACGCGAGTGAGGGGCGCATTCCGTAGCGCATACTGGCGGGTGTCGCCAGTGGCCGGATAGAGCACGGTCAACAAGCGGCCGTCCTGTGCCAGAACGGTGCCTAACCCCAGCTCTGCTTCGCTGTCACTAATCCAGCGTTGCCCCGGTTGATACTGCTGCGCCATGCTGCCTGACTCCCGCCGTGAAAAAGCCGACTATCTTAACGGAACAAGCCCCCACGCCCAAGGACTCTGAGAAAAACTACTCCCTTGGCGCGGCGTATCGGAGGCCGAATCGACGGGTGGCGGGCACTTGCGAGTGTCGACTGGGTCACAGGTTGGCGAGCCTGTACTCAAGTCGCCCTGCAACCCGCCGAAAGCCTGTTGATCAGGAGAATAATCATTATGCTGCCACCCATGTTGCCCGTCAGCGTTGTGCCGGTGACGTCACAACTCGATCCGGTGCGCCAGAAGCCGGATATCCCGCCCGTGGTACCCGTTCAGCCGGGCTCCAACGAGAGCACGATCGACTTGAAAAAGGGCGATGCCGAGACCTCGACCTTTTTGCTGCGTGAAGAACAACGGCGCCAGCAAGAACAGCAGAAACGCCGGCGCGAGGCCGACGAAGACCCGGAGCAGCACCTGGCCATTCCGGGGGACCTGCTCAACGCCGACAACACCGTGCCGGTGGTGCCGTTGATCGAAGATGCGCCGCGCCAGGGCTTGTGGGTGGACGTCGAGGTTTAGTCGCGCAATTCCCGTAGGGCGGCTATCAGCAACTCGATATCGTGCTCGTTGTTGAGCGGGCTGACTGAAATCCGCGCCACGCTTTCCAGGCCCCGCGCCTGCATGTCCAGCGGCGTGTACGCGACACCGTTGGCCCCGATGTTAATGCGCTTCAACCCCAGGCGCCGCTTGAGTTCAAAGGCATCCCAACCAGCCAGGTTGAAGGCGATCAAGCCGGATTGACGAGTCCCCAGGTCGTGCAGGGTAATACCCTCAATCCCTTGCAACGCTTCGCGGATTTGCGCGCTGGTCTGCGAAACCCTCTCCCAGACGCGCTCGATGCCCAGTCGATTCATCTCCTGCAGCGCATTGCCCAGCCCCGCCAGCAAGGCGAAGGATGTTTCGCTGGTTTCAAAGCGCCGTGCATCATTGCGCAGGTCAAAGCCTTGAGCCGTCCATGGCGCTGAAAACACGTCACGCTGGGCAGGGTTCAATCGCTCAAGAAAGTCTGGTCGCACATAGAGCAGCGCCGTGCCACGCGGCCCACGCAGGTGTTTGCGCCCCGCCGACTTGAGCACATCGCACTGCAGCGCTTGCACATCCACCGGCACTTGGCCCACGGCTTGTCCGGCGTCGATGAAGTAGGGGATGGCGTGACGCCTGGCCACGTCGCCAATGGCTTGGGCAGGGTTGATCAGCCCGCCATTGGCCGGGAGCCAGGTGAGGTCGATCAACTTCACCCTGGCATCGATCATCGACTCCAGCGCCAGCGGGCACACGGCGCCGCTTTCATCACAGGGGATGACTTCTATCCGGGCGCCGGCTTGCACCGCCAGGTCCATGCTCGCCAGGTTGCCCCCCCATTCGTGGCGGCCCACGAGAATGCGATCGCCCGGCTGCCAGGGCCCCAAGGCCTGGAATGCCATGCTCCAGGCGGTCGAGCCACTGCTGGCAAATGCGATGGATGAGGCGGGGGCGTTAAGCAGTTGCGCGGCGGCACGACGGGCTTTTTCCATCAGCACTGCGCCATGTTCGCCGGCCTCCATCGGGCCGTCGCGGGCCTCCCGCTGCAGTTGCTCGATGATCGTGTCGAGAGTCGCCTGGCTGGGCAGGGAGGCGCCGGCTGGGTTGAAGTGCACGATGCCGGACTGGCAGCCAGGCGTTTCATCCCGTAACTGCTGGACGTCGAGCGGGCTCACGGGCGCAGCTCGAACAGTGCATCAACCTCCACGGCCACACCGGCGGGCAGGCTGGAGACGCCCACGGCGGTGCGCACGTGCCGGCCCTTCTCGCCGAGGGCGTTGACCAGCAGGTTGGAGGCACCGTTGGCGACCACGCTTTGTTGCTTGAAGTCGCCGCTGCTGGCGATAAACACCCCCAGGCGCACGGTACGCACCAGGCGCGACAGGTCATCACCGAGGGCATCGCTCAACTGCCCGAGCAAGCCCAGGGCGGCCAGCTCTGCCGCGTGTGCGCCTTCGTCATCGCTGATGGACTCGCCCAGCCGACCGACATAAGCCGGTTTGCCATCCACCAGGGGGATTTGCCCGGACACGAACAGGTGGTGCTGGCTCACGACATGGTTGATGTAGTTGGCAATCGGCTGGCTGGGTGTGGGCAGTGTGAGGCCCAGGGCTTGCACGCGTTGGCGGAGGGAGTCGCTCATGATGAAACCTCTCTGTTCAGGAGGTTCCAGCATGTGAGGTGTGGCGATGGGCGACAAACGGATAGATCTCACGCGACGTATCGAAAAAACTCACGCGTCGGCGCAGGCCTCCTTCAGCCATTGGCTGAAACACGCAGCGGCTTCGCTGGTAGCGCCTTGGGGGGCGATGAGCCAATAGCCGATGTCGCTGTGATAGGGCGGCCAATCAAAGGCTTCCACCAGGCTGCCGTCCTGCAGCCGACGCTCGATCAGGCGATGACGGCCCATGGCAATGCCTTGGCCGGCCACGGCGGCTTCGACCACGATGTTGTAGTCGTGCAGCATTACGCGGGGGTTGCGGGTGAGGTCGACCTGGTAGTGCTCGGACCAATCGGTCCATTCAAATGGCCGGTGCGATGTCGCCATCAGCAGCGGGCTGTCATGCAGGGCCTTGAACGTCGGGCTGCACACCGGGGAGATGACTTCCGGCATCAATCGCGTGGCCTGCACGTCGGGCCAGTCGCCCTTGCCGTAGCGGATGGCCAGGTCAACTTCGGCGCCAGCGACGTTGGCCAGTTGGATCGCCGGCAACAACTCCACCTGGATATGCGGATAACGGTTTAGAAAGGCGGCCAGGCGTGGCGCCAGCCACAGGGTGGCGAAGGAGGCCAACAGGCCGACGCGCAGCACGGTGGTGCTGGGCGCCGTTCTCTGGGCGCGAGTGGCGGCGGCGATGGCGTCGAGTGCTGGGCGGATTTCGTCGTAGTACTGTTGGCCGTCGGTAGTCAGATCGATGGCGCGGGTGCGTCTGATAAACAGCGGTTTACCCAGGTGCTGCTCTAGTTTCTGCACCTGATGACTGAGGGCACTTTGGGTGACCGACAACTCGTTCGCCGCCTTGATAAAACTCAGATGCCGCGCGACGGCCTCGAAGGCACGCAGGGCCAGCAGCGGCGGAAGGTCGTTGTGCAGTGCCACCGGGTGCGCCTCCTGATTTGGGTGGAAAGTGCCGATTTTGGGCGATGGCCTGCCTTTTGTCGCCGGTTGATTTGCCGTCGGGCGGGGGAGGCCGCATTATTGAGCCATTCCCTCCACGACGTAAGCCAAGCCATGAGTGAAGACGACAAGCTGATCGACCTGAATGCCGAACGTGCCAAGCGCGTGCATGACCTCAATGACAAGCGCCTGAATGAAGTGCGCCAGGCATTCGAACAGGCCATGCCACTGGGCAAAGTGAAGAAAAAGCCGAAGAACAAGCCAAAAAAGCGTTGAAACAGCCTGCATCCATTGATGCAGGTCAGTTATTGCCCTTCTTTACGCCCCGTCGCGGGCGACATTGATCCCCGTCAATTTTCCAACCCGCCTTCTCCATTAACTTAGCCCTATCGCAACAGGGCAAGTGCAGGAGGCCGGTCATGTTTTTCGATAATGTGGTGTTTGCCGGAGTGCTGACTGTAAGCCTCATGGTGATGTTTTTTGTAGGGTTTGGATTTTTTATCTGGAAAGACGCGAACAAGCGTAAAAAACCGTAAGTCTTTCCGGATTACATGGGCACGCAAGGCATTTTGGGCGACTTCGGTCGCCCTTTTTTTTGCCTTGAATTAACACGATGACTTGTAGGAGCCGGCTTGCCGGCGATGGTCGTTAACGATCAAGCGATATGTCTGGAAAAGCATGGCGCCTTTAGGCCCTTCGCCGCCAAGCCAGCGCCTACAGAAATACGAACATAAAAAAAGGTGCGACCCTCGCGGATTGCACCTTTTTTATTACCGCCGGGTTATCAGCTACCCAGCGCCTTGGACGCCAGCCAGAACAACCCGGCCGACAGGGCCACGGTGGCGGGCAGGGTCAGCACCCAGGCCATCAGGATGGTCTTCACGGTGCCGCCTTGCAGGCCGCTTTTGTTTGCGACCATGGTACCGGCCACACCCGACGACAGTACGTGGGTGGTGGATACCGGCAGCGCAAAGATGTTGGCAAAGCCAATCATGGTTGCGGTGGTGATCTGCGCCGACATGCCCTGGGCATAGGTCATGCCCTGCTTGCCGATCTTCTCGCCGATGGTCAGAACCACACGCTTCCAGCCCACCATGGTGCCTAGGCCCAAGGCCAGTGCAACGGCGAGGATTACCCAGAACGGTGCATATTCTGTGGTGGCGGTCAGGTCTTTGCGCAGCTTGTCGAGGTCGGATTTCTCACGGGCATCCAGGCCTGGCAGCTTGCCGACTTTCTTCGCGGTGTCGTCCAGGCAGAGCAGATAGCGACGCACTTCAATGCGCTGGTCAGCACTCAGCGAGTGATAGTCGGACACGCCCTTCAACGTGTCGACCAGCGCGTTGATGGTCGGCTCGGTCTGCTGCGGGTTGCACTGGAACTTGCCTGGCAGATCGTCCTTCACGCTTTTGCCCAGGGCCAGGAACTCGCCAAGCGTGGCGTTGTTGCGCTGGTAGAACTGGCTCAAGTGCACGGTCGCATCGCGAGTACGTTCGATCTGGTAAGTGGTGCTGCCCAAGTCGAGTACGAACTGTGCCGGCACGATACCGATCAGCACCAGCATGATCAGGCCGATGCCTTTCTGGCCGTCGTTGGAGCCGTGCACGAAGCTCACGGCCATGGCGGAGATCACCAGGACCAGGCGGTTCCAGAATGGCGGGTGCTTCTTGTCATCGAGCTTGCGGCGCTGGTCCGGGGTCTTGTGCATCTTCGACAGCGGGCGCCACCACTTCAGGCCGATCAGCACCAGGGCTGCGACCAGGAAGCCGGCCATCGGCGAGAACACCAGGGAGGCACCGATATCCACCGCTTTCTGCCAGTTCACACCGTCAGCCAGGGGGATGTCGTTGATCAGGGCATTGGCCAGGCCGACACCGAGGATCGAACCGATCAGGGTGTGGGAACTGGAGGCCGGGATACCGAAGTACCAGGTGCCCAGGTTCCAGGTGATCGCCGCTGCCAATAAAGAGAAGACCATCGCCAGGCCATGGCCGGTGTTCACATTGATCAGCAACTCCACCGGCAGCAAGTGCACGATGGCGTAGGCGACACCGACACCCCCGAGCAACACGCCGAGGAAGTTGAACACCCCGGAGAAGAACACGGCCAGGTGTGGCGGCATGGCTTTGGTATAGATGACTGTGGCCACCGCGTTAGCGGTGTCATGAAAGCCATTGATGAACTCGAAGGCGAGGACAAAGGCCAGGGCGAGCAACAGGCTCACGAGAACCCAAGCATCCAGTCCGCTGAATAAATCGATCATGAAGGTTTTCTGACCCGGTCGTAAGGGGGCGCGATTATGCCAGAAAACCTCAGTAATCGATGCACTAGCTGCTCATCGGTAACAATCTTCCCTGAAAAAAAATCGGGAAAACGCGTGCATCCCAGGGTTTTCGGGGCTCTGGCAAGTCTTTGATTTATAAAGCGCAGGGGGGCGAGGGCGGGGGATTGTCACAAAATCGTCATCCCTGAAACATTTGTATGAAATTTTACAGACGGCAGTGGTATGCAAGGTGGCCGGCTGCTAGCGATGTGCCAGCAGCCGAGGCCAAACCTTGAGGCTCAGACCGAATTGCTTATGGCTCTTCGGTTTTGAGTTCCTGTTCAATCTTTTGGATTTCCTGGGCAAATGCCTGGTCGAGCAGGCTGGCTCGTTTACGCCATGGTTTGCGTTCAGGTTCAGGCTGGGCGGCGTAGGTGGTGACTTCCCCGCCGTAAACGTCCTTGTAACGTTGCTCCTGGCGCTCAAGTTCCGCGCGCAGTTCATCTTTCGTCACATTGTTACCTAATTGAGTTGAGAGTAAATACGTTGCAGCGTTATGCCGGAATGCGCCCTCGGGGTGTCCCAAGTTGATCCGTAGAAACGTCCAACTTCGGAATAGGCAAGGGCGGCACTTGTTGAGTGCAGTCATTCGGGGCAGGTAGTTGCAATCGACACTGCACGGCCCGTGCAGTGCCTGGCGAGCTCCGGTTCCGATCATGCAACCGGGCGGACCTGCGCATAGAGTGCATTATAGCGGCGCATTTGAATAACACTATCAGCATAAAGTTAAAAACCATCAACTTTGTGTGAGCGTTTTGTTACACGGCCCCTTGGGTACCTGCGCAAATATTGGCGTCATAAATTCACGCAACTTCGGAGGTTATTAAGCACCGCTTAATTTCAAACAGCCCTGCACCCCAGCCATGGCTGTCCGCCGGCAAATTGCGATAATCGATTGATCGTCCGATAATCGCACAATGTTGTTGGCCCTGCCTTGTGCATCCCGGCTGACGCGGCTTGTAATAGCAGCCAAACCTCCCTGCGGTTGACAATAAGAGAAAGGATCCCGACATGAACGATCAATTGCGCAATTCCTTCGCGTCAGTGGCGCCGCCGATCGTTGCTTCGCCGGCCAAGCGCATCCAGGCGTTTACCGGTGATCCGGACTTCATGACCTCCCTGGCCCGTGGCCTGGCCGTGGTGCAGGCGTTTCAGGAGCGCAAGCGCCACCTCACCATCGCGCAGATCAGCCACCGTACCGAAATCCCCCGCGCCGCCGTGCGCCGTTGCCTGCACACCTTGATCAAGCTGGGCTACGCCACCACCGACGGGCGGACCTATTCGCTGTTGCCCAAAGTCTTGACCCTGGGCCACGCCTACCTGTCGTCGACGCCGCTGGCGGTGTCGGCCCAGCCTTATCTGGACCGCATGAGCGAGCAACTCCACGAAGCCTGCAACATGGCCACCCTCGAAGGCGACGACATTCTCTACATCGCCCGTTCGGCCACCACTCAGCGCCTGATTTCCGTGGACCTGTCGGTGGGTGGCCGGCTGCCGGCCTATTGCACCTCCATGGGCCGCATCCTGCTCGCGGCGCTGGACGACGCCTCGCTGCAGGATTACCTCGACCATGCCGACCTGCAAACCAAGACCAGCCGCACCCTGACCACGCCCGAGGCGCTGTTCGAATGCCTGCAACAAGTGCGTCAGCAGGGCTGGTGCATCGTCGACCAGGAGCTCGAACAGGGCCTGCGTTCCATTGCCGTGCCGGTCTATGACGCCTCCGGCCAGGTGCTGGCTGCGTTGAACGTCAGCACCCACGCCGGCCGGGTCAGCCGCGGCGAGCTGGAACAACGCTTCCTGCCGAGCATGCTCAGCGCCAGCCGCGAGTTGAGCGCGCAGCTGTTTGCCTAAGCTGTTCGGTGACCGCACAGATCCCGGTTTGGTCAATTGACGCTGTTTCCCCTGGCTTATTAATGTGCGGCAGCGCTTTGAGCGCCGTCCAATAATAACGACGACCCCAGGTCGTCAGCCCGCCATCGGTGTGGAAATAAAAATAATGAATCAGCCCTCTGTCGGTACTACGTTGGACGTCCAGTCCTTCATCAACACCCAGCCACTGTCACGCTACCAGTGGCGCGTGGTGATCCTGTGTTTCCTGATCGTGTTCCTCGATGGCCTCGACACCGCCGCCATGGGCTTCATCGCGCCTGCGCTGTCCCAGGACTGGGGCATCGACCGCGCCAGCCTCGGCCCGGTGATGAGCGCCGCGTTGATCGGCATGGTCTTCGGCGCGCTGGGTTCTGGCCCCCTGGCGGATCGTTTCGGTCGCAAAGTGGTGCTGGTGGGCGCGGTGCTGGTGTTTGGCGCGTTCAGCCTGGCCTCGGCCTACAGCAGCAACGTCGACCAACTGCTGGTGCTGCGCTTCCTCACCGGGCTGGGTCTGGGCGCGGGCATGCCGAATGCGACAACGCTGCTGTCGGAGTACACCCCCGAACGCCATAAGTCGCTGCTGGTGACCAGCATGTTCTGCGGCTTCAACCTGGGCATGGCCGGGGGCGGGTTTATCTCGGCCAAGCTGATCCCGGCGTTCGGCTGGCACAGCCTGCTACTCATCGGCGGCATCCTGCCGTTGATCCTGGCGTTGGTGTTGTTGGTGTGGCTGCCGGAATCGGCGCGTTACCTGGTGGTGCGTAACCGGGGGACCGACAAGGTGCGCAAAACCTTGTCCCCCATCGAGCCCTCTATCGTTGCCCAGGCCAGCCATTTCAGCGTCCCCGAGCAGAAAACCGTCAAGGCGCGCAACGTGTTTGCGGTGATCTTCTCCGGCACCTACAGCGCCGGCACCTTGCTGCTGTGGCTCACCTATTTCATGGGTTTGGTGATCGTGTACCTGCTCACCAGCTGGTTGCCGACCCTGATGCGCGACAGCGGCGCCAGCATGGAACAAGCGGCGTTCATCGGCGCGCTGTTCCAGTTCGGCGGCGTGTTGAGCGCGGTGGGCGTGGGGTGGGCCATGGACCGCTTCAACCCCCACAAGGTCATCGGCACGTTCTACCTGCTGGCCGGGGTGTTTGCCTACGCAGTAGGGCAGAGCCTGGGCAATATCACCTTGCTTGCCACCCTGGTGCTGATGGCCGGGATGTGCGTCAACGGTGCGCAATCGGCGATGCCGTCCCTGGCCGCACGCTTCTACCCGACCCAGGGCCGCGCCACGGGCGTGTCGTGGATGCTGGGTATCGGCCGCTTCGGCGCGATCCTGGGGGCATGGATGGGCGCGACCTTGCTCGGCCTGGGCTGGAACTTCGAGCAGGTGCTCACCGCGCTGGTGATCCCCGCCGCGTTGGCCACGGCCGCTGTCGTTATCAAAGGAATGGTCAGCCACGCCGATGCTACCTGATCATGGCCGCTTTTCCGGTGGGAGCCGGCTTGCCTGCGATGCAGGCGACTCGTTAGGCAAGTGACACTGCGGCGATGCCATCGCAGGCAAGCCAGCTCCCACATTGACCGCGTTCCTCCAGATTATTAGCCAGGCAACAATCCGTTCGATAATCGAACACTGAGTCGATTATCGGATTGTTCGGCCCATTTCCCCGGCTTAATCTTCAAGCACTTCGGCGCCACCTCAGCGCCTTTTTCGATCAACACTGGGAGCCCGAACCCCATGGCTGAAATCCTCGCGCTGCATGACGCGGTGAAGCAATTCGTGACCGACGGCGATACCGTCGCGCTGGAAGGCTTCACCCATCTGATCCCTACGGCAGCGGGTCATGAAATCATTCGTCAGGGCAAGAAAGACCTGACGCTGGTGCGTATGACGCCTGACCTGATCTACGACCAGTTGATCGGTGCTGGCTGCGCCCGCAAGTTGATTTTCTCCTGGGGTGGCAACCCAGGTGTGGGCTCCCTGCATCGCCTGCGTGACGCGGTCGAGAAGCAATGGCCGCAACCGCTGGAAATTGAAGAGCACAGCCACGCCGACCTGGCCAATGCCTATGTCGCCGGTGCATCAGGCCTGCCTTTTGCGGTGCTGCGTGCCTACGCCGGTTCCGACCTGCCCAAGGTCAACCCACTGATCAAGACCGTGACCTGCCCGTTCACCGGTGAAGTGCTGGCGGCGGTGCCCTCGGTGCGTCCGGATGTCAGCGTGATCCACGCACAAAAAGCCGACCGCAAGGGCAACGTGTTGCTGTGGGGCATCCTTGGCGTGCAAAAGGAAGCGGCCCTGGCGGCCAAGCGCTGCATCGTCACCGTCGAGGAAATCGTCGACGACCTCAACGCGCCCATGAACAGTTGCGTGCTGCCGACCTGGGCCCTGACTGCGGTGTGCCATGTTCCCGGTGGCGCGCATCCGTCCTACGCTCACGGCTACAACGAGCGTGACAATCGCTTCTACCAGGCGTGGGACCCGATCGCCCGCGACCGTGAGACCTTTACCGCCTGGATCAACGAATACATCCACGGCACTGCCGACTTCACCGAATTCCAGGCCAAGCTGGCCACCGCGCAGGAGGCCAAGTAATGGCTTACTCGACCAATGAAATGATGACCGTCGCCGCCGCGCGTCGCCTCAAGAATGGCTCCGTGTGCTTCGTCGGCATCGGCCTGCCGTCCAAGGCGGCCAACCTGGCGCGCCTGACCTCGTCGCCGGATGTGGTGCTGATCTACGAGTCCGGCCCGATTGGCGCCAAACCGTCGGTACTGCCGCTGTCCATCGGTGATGGTGAACTGGCGGAAACCGCCGACACTGTCGTACCGACCGGTGAGATCTTTCGCTATTGGCTGCAAGGCGGGCGCATCGATGTGGGCTTTCTCGGCGCGGCCCAGGTCGATCGCTTCGGCAACATCAACACCACCGTGGTCGGTGACTACCACCAGCCCAAAGTGCGCCTGCCGGGTGCCGGTGGGGCGCCGGAAATTGCTGGCTCGGCCAAGAGCGTGCTGATCATCCTCAAGCAGTCGGCGCGTTCGTTTGTCGACAAACTGGACTTCATCACCTCGGTCGGCCACGGCGAAGGCGGCGACTCGCGCAAACGCCTGGGTCTGCCGGGCGCGGGGCCTGTAGGGATCATTACCGACCTGTGCATTATGGAACCGGAAGCGGGCACCCATGAATTCGTGGTCACCGCGCTGCACCCTGGCGTGACCCGTGAGCAAGTGGTGGCGGCCACCGGTTGGGCGATTCGTTTTGCCGACCAGGTCGACACCACCGCCGAACCGACTGAAGTAGAGCTGACCGCCCTGCGTGACCTTGAAGCACGCACCGCGGCCGCCCATGGCCAAGCGCCGGGAGAAGCCTGATGCGCGACGTATTTATCTGTGATGCCATTCGTACCCCCATCGGCCGTTTCGGCGGTGGCCTGTCCACCGTGCGTGCCGATGATTTGGCGGCGCTGCCGATCAAGGCCCTGATTGAACGTAACCCCTCTGTGGACTGGCAGGCCGTCGATGAAGTGTTCCTCGGCTGCGCCAACCAGGCCGGCGAAGACAACCGCAACGTGGCGCGCATGGCGCTGTTGCTGGCGGGCCTGCCGGAAAGCATTCCGGGTGTGACCCTCAACCGCTTGTGCGCCTCGGGCATGGACGCGATCGGCACGGCCTTCCGCGCGATTGCCAGCGGCGAAATGGAACTGGCGATCGCCGGTGGCGTCGAGTCGATGTCCCGCGCGCCGTTCGTGATGGGCAAGGCCGACGCGGCGTTCTCACGCAACATGAAGCTGGAAGACACCACCATCGGCTGGCGTTTTATCAACCCGCTGATGAAAGCGCAGTACGGCGTGGATGCGATGCCGCAGACCGCCGACAATGTGGCCGACGACTACAAGGTGTCCCGCGCCGACCAAGACGCCTTCGCCCTGCGCAGCCAGCAACGCACCGCTGCGGCCCAGGCCGCCGGCTTTTTCGCCGAAGAGATCGTGCCGGTGCGGGTTGCGCATAAAAAAGGCGAAACCGTGGTGGAGCACGACGAGCATCCACGTGACACCACCCTGGAAGCCCTGGCCAAGCTAAAACCGGTCAACGGCCCGGACAAAACCGTCACCGCTGGCAACGCCTCGGGCGTGAACGACGGTGCGGCGGCGCTGATCCTGGCCTCCGCCGAAGCGGTCAAGAAACATGGCCTGACCGCCCGCGCCCGCGTATTGGGCATGGCCAGCGCCGGTGTCGCACCGCGCGTGATGGGCATCGGCCCGGTGCCAGCGGTGCGTAAGCTGGTCGAGCGCCTTGGCCTGGCCGTGACCGATTTCGATGTGATCGAACTCAACGAGGCCTTCGCCAGCCAAGGCCTGGCCGTGCTGCGTGAACTGGGCATCGCCGACGACGCGCCCCAGGTCAACCCGAATGGCGGCGCTATCGCCCTCGGCCACCCGCTGGGCATGAGCGGCGCGCGGCTGGTGCTGACGGCCCTGCACCAACTCGAAAAAACCGGTGGCAGCAAAGGCCTGGCGACCATGTGTGTCGGTGTTGGCCAAGGCCTGGCCCTGGCGATTGAACGCATCTAATAAGAGAGGATTGCTCCATGAGTGACAAGCCCGGATACCGGCGCCCGCAAGCGGGCACTCAACCTGATTACCTGCACCCGGCCTACCAGTCGACGAACCTGCGTTCGCCGTCGCAGCCCCTGGTGTTCCTGCCCCATTCCTTGTCGGAAATTACCGGCCCGACCATCGGCGCCGAGCGCGTCAATGAGAAGGACAACGACCTCACCGCCCAGCATGAAGGCGAGCCCCAGGGCGAACGCATCATCATCCACGGCCGTGTGCTCGACGAAAACGGCCTGCCGGTGCCGGGCATCCTTGTCGAGATCTGGCAAGCCAACGCCGCCGGCCGCTACAACCACAAGCGCGACGTGCACGACGCGCCGTTGGACCCGAACTTCACCGGCACCG
The DNA here is from genome assembly GCF_024112395.2 of Pseudomonas pergaminensis. Lineage (NCBI taxonomy): Bacteria > Pseudomonadati > Pseudomonadota > Gammaproteobacteria > Pseudomonadales > Pseudomonadaceae > Pseudomonas > Pseudomonas pergaminensis. Next base: position 1,549,030 of record NZ_CP078013.2, read on the forward strand.
GCCGCACCGTCACCGACGCCGATGGCTGGTACCAGTTCCAGACCATCAAGCCCGGCGCCTACCCGTGGGGCAACCACCACAACGCGTGGCGCCCGGCGCATATCCACTTTTCGCTGTTCGGCCCGAGTGTGCTGACGCGCTTGGTGACGCAGATGTATTTCCCCGGCGACCCGCTGCTGGAATACGACCCGATCTATAACTGCGTGCCGGACACTTCGGCCAAGCAACGTTTGATCGCCAGCTTCGACCTGGAAAAAACCATTCCTTCCTATGCCCTCGGCTACCGCTGGGACATCGTCCTGCGCGGCCGCGACGCCACGCCGATGGAGAAATGAGATGACACTCAACGCGACCACGTCCCACACCGTCGGGCCGTACTACCACATCGGCCTGACCTGGCTGAACCGCGAAGACCTCACCGTGGCCGCCACCCTTGGCGAGCGTGTGGCGATCAGCGGGCTGGTGGTGGATGGCAACGGCGATGTCGTCAATGACGCCATGCTCGAAGTCTGGCAGGCCAACGCCGCCGGCAAGTACGACCATCCCGAAGATGAGCAGGACAAAGCGCTGGACTCGAACTTCGAAGGCTTCGGCCGGGTGCCGGTGGATGCCGAAGGGCGGTTTCGCTTTACCACCATCAAGCCGGGCGCTGTGCCGGGCCTGAAAGGCACGACCCAGGCGCCACACCTGGTGGTGCTGGTGTTTGCCAGGGGCTTGGTGAAGCACTTGCTGACGCGGATTTACTTTGACGGTGAGGCGCTGAATGGGGATGACCCGTTGTTGGCGTGTGTGCCGGCAGATCGGCGCGAAACCTTGATTGCCAAGCAGGATGCAGAGGGTGTGCATCAGTGGAATGTGATTTTGCAGGGCACAGACCGGGAAACAGTGTTCTTTGATTATTGAGTTGGCTTGAGAGCATTCGCGGGCAAGCCCGCTCCCACATTCGATCGAGTTTCAACTCTGGAATGCGGTCAACTGTGGGAGCGGGCTTGCCCGCGAAGAGGCCCTCACAGGCACGACATACCTAAAAGTCTTGTTGCGGAACGAGCTTGTTGCAAAGTATGTCTAGGCTACACACGTTCCCACTGAGTGAAAAATCATGACAACAACAACGAGTCACTACACCGGAGAAGAACGCAGCAAACGGATTTTTGCGATCGTCGGGGCCTCCTCCGGCAACCTCGTCGAATGGTTCGACTTTTATGTCTATGCCTTCTGCGCCATCTACTTTGCGCCGGCGTTTTTCCCGTCGGACGACCCCACGGTCCAACTGCTCAACACTGCCGGTGTGTTCGCTGCCGGTTTCCTGATGCGTCCTATCGGCGGCTGGCTGTTTGGCCGGGTGGCCGATAAACATGGCCGCAAGAATTCGATGATGATCTCGGTGCTGATGATGTGTGCCGGCTCCCTGGTCATCGCCTTCCTCCCGACGTACAAGGACATCGGCGCCTGGGCGCCGGCGTTGCTGCTGGTCGCGCGCTTGTTCCAGGGCCTGTCGGTGGGGGGCGAATACGGCACCACCGCGACCTACATGAGTGAAGTCGCGCTCAAGGGCCAGCGCGGTTTCTTCGCGTCGTTCCAGTACGTGACCCTGATCGGCGGGCAACTGCTGGCAGTGCTGGTGGTGGTGATCCTGCAACAGATCCTCACCGAAGAAGAATTGCGCGCCTGGGGCTGGCGGATTCCGTTCGTGATTGGCGCTATTGCGGCAGTGATCTCGCTGCTGCTGCGTCGCACCCTCAAGGAAACCACCAGCAAGGAAACCCGCCAGGACAAGGACGCCGGCAGCATCGCCGCGTTGTTCCGTGACCACAAGGCGGCGTTTATCACCGTGCTCGGCTACACCGCCGGTGGCTCGCTGATTTTCTACACCTTTACCACCTACATGCAGAAATACCTGGTGAACACCGCCGGGATGCACGCCAAGACCGCCAGCTACATCATGACCGGCGCGCTGTTCCTCTACATGTGCATGCAGCCGCTGTTCGGCATGCTGGCCGACAAGATCGGCCGTCGTAACTCGATGCTGTGGTTCGGCGCGCTGGGCACCCTGTGCACGGTGCCGATCCTGCTCAGCCTGAAAACCGTCAGCAGCCCGTTCCTGGCCTTTGTGCTGATCACCCTGGCCCTGGCCATCGTGAGTTTCTACACCTCGATCAGCGGCCTGGTGAAAGCCGAAATGTTCCCGCCGCAAGTGCGCGCCCTGGGCGTTGGCCTGGCGTATGCGGTGGCCAACGCGATCTTCGGGGGTTCGGCGGAATACGTGGCCCTGGGCCTGAAGTCCATGGGCATGGAAAACACTTTCTATTGGTACGTCACCGCCATGATGGCGGTGGCCTTCCTGTTCAGCTTGCGCTTGCCGAAACAGGCGGCGTACTTGCACCACGATTTGTAAGGGAAGGGTTATGACACTGCGCACGAGCAATCAATTGTTCGACGCTTACTTCACGGCGGACAGCATGGCCGAGGTGTTCTGCGACCAGGGACGCTTGCAGGGCATGTTGGATTTTGAAGCCGGGTTGGCCCGGGCCCAGGCCCAGGTCGGCTTGATTCCCCAGGCGGCTGTCGCACCCATCGCCCAGGCATGCCTGGCGTCGCTGTACGACGTGGATGCCCTGGGCGTGGCGATTGCCACGGCGGGGAATTCGGCGATTCCGCTGGTGAAGGCGCTGGGCAAGTTGATTGCCAGTGAAGATGCCGGGGCCGAGCGCTACGTGCATCTGGGCGCGACCAGCCAGGATGTGATGGACACCGGCCTGGTGCTGCAACTGCGGCGAGCGGTTGCATTGATCGAAACGGACCTGGCACGCCTGGGCGACATTCTTGCCAGCCAGGCCCAGCGTTATGCCGGTGTGCCCTTGGCGGGGCGGACCTGGCTGCAGCATGCGACGCCGGTCACCCTGGGGATGAAAATCGCCGGTTGGCTGGGGGCCGTGACCCGCAGTCGCCAGCGCCTGGCAGAGCTGAAGCCGCGCCTGCTGGTGCTGCAATTCGGTGGTGCGTCCGGCACCCTGGCAGCGCTTGGCGAGCAGGCAATGCCCGTGGCCCAGGCGCTGGCAGCGGAGTTGCAACTGAGCCTGCCCGAGCAACCCTGGCACACCCAGCGCGATCGCCTGGTCGAACTCGCCAGCGTGCTCGGTTTGATCGCTGGCAGCCTGGGTAAATTGGGCCGCGATATCAGCCTGTTGATGCAGACCGAAGCGGCGGAAGTTTTCGAACCTTCGGCGCCGGGCAAGGGCGGTTCTTCCACCATGCCGCACAAACGCAACCCGGTGGGCGCAGCCGTGCTGATCAGCACGGCCACCCGTGTGCCGGGCCTGGTGGCGACGATGTTCAGCGCCATGCCCCAGGAACACGAGCGCAGCCTGGGCCTGTGGCATGCCGAATGGGAAACCTTGCCGGAGATCTGTCGCCTGGTGTCGGGTGCACTGCAACAGGCTTTGCTGGTCAGCGAAGGCTTGGAAGTCGACCCGCAGCGCATGGCGCAAAACCTCGACCTGACCCAGGGCCTGGTGTTGGCTGAAGCCGTGAGCATCGTGCTCGCCCAGCGACTGGGCCGGGAAACGGCACACCACCTGCTGGAGCAATGCTGCAAGCGTGCTGTCGCCGAGGGGCGGCACTTGCGTGCGGTACTGGCGGATGAACCGCAGATCACTGCCGAGCTGTCAGCGGCCGAATTGGACCGCCTGCTCGACCCGGCCCATTACCTGGGCCTGGCGCAAACCTGGGTCACCCGCGCTGTAGCCGAACACTTTGCTTGAGGAGACCACCGTGGCATTTGTACATCTCGCCGATGGCGAACTGCATTACCAATTGGATGGGCCCGTGGATGCGCCCGTGCTGGTGCTGTCCAATTCATTGGGCACCGACCTGCATATGTGGGACATCCAGATTCCGGCCTTTACCCAACATTTTCGCGTGCTGCGTTTTGATACCCGTGGCCATGGCAAGTCTCTGGTCACGGCGGGTCCTTACAGCATCGAGCAACTGGGTCGCGATGTGATCGCGTTGCTGGATGCGCTGGATATTCAACGTGCACATTTCTGCGGCTTGTCCATGGGCGGCCTGATCGGCCAATGGCTGGGCATCAACGCGGGCGAGCGCCTGCAGCGCCTGGTGGTGTGCAACACCGCCGCCAAGATCGGCACGCCCGAAGTGTGGAACCCGCGCATCGAGATGGTGCTGCGTGATGGCGCGGCAGCGATGGTCGCGCTGCGCGACGCATCGATTGCGCGCTGGTTCACTGCTGATTTCGCGGCGGCCAACCCACACCAGGCCAAGCAGATCACCGACATGCTCGCAGCGACCTCGCCTGAAGGTTACGCCGCCAACTGTGCGGCGGTGCGTGATGCTGATTTCCGTGAGCAACTGGCTTCAATCAAAGTCCCGACCCTGATCGTTGCCGGCACTGAAGATGCCGTCACACCGCCGGCCGGCGGTCACTTTATCCAAAACCATGTGCAGGGTGCCGAGTACGCCGAGTTCTATGCGGCGCACCTGTCGAACGTACAGGCGGGCGCGGCGTTCAGTGACCGTGTGCTGGAATTTCTGCTGGCGCACTAAACCTGTGGCAAGGGCGCCTACTGTAGTGAGCGGGCTTGCCCCGCGCTGGGGCGCGAAGCGTCCCCAATGAAGGCAACACACCTTTTCAGATGAGCCCGGAGTTATCAGGTTTAAGGACCGCTGCGCAGCCCAGCGCGGGACAAGCCCGCTCACCACAAGTAATCGATTTGAATACGGAGAATTTGTTTTGGACGAGAAACAACGTTATGCCGAGGGCCTGCAGGTGCGCCGTGAAGTGCTGGGCGATGCCCATGTCGACCGCAGCCTCAATGCCCTGACCGAGTTCAACAGCGAGTTCCAGGAAATGATCACCCGCCACGCCTGGGGTGATATCTGGACCCGTCCCGGCCTGCCACGGCATACCCGCAGCCTGATCACCATCGCCATGCTCATCGGCATGAACCGCAGCGAAGAACTCAAGCTGCACCTGCGCGCCGCCGCCAGCAACGGCGTGACCCGCGCCGAGATCAAGGAAGTGCTCATGCAGAGCGCGATCTACTGCGGGATCCCCGCGGCGAATGCCACGTTCCACTTGGCGGAGTCGGTGTGGGATGAGCTGGGTATCGAGTCGCGCTAGGCTGACTGAGTTGAAATACAGTCAAAATGTGGGAGCGGGCTTGCTCGCGAAAGCGGTGGTTCAGTTAATACCTGTGCTGACTGACACATCGCATTCGCGAGCAAGCCCGCTCCCACAGTTAATCTTTACAGGGTTTCAAAAATCAGTGGGAGTCGGCGTCCCACACCCAATTCCACACGCCTGGCAGATGCACCTCTTCACTCACCTCCTTGACCGTACGCGCCAACGCCGCGCGCTGTAGCTGGGCGGTGTCGGTGTAGAAGGGCTCGGCGGCAGTCTTCATGCCGTTGATCCGGGCGCTGTCCAGCAGGATCTGCAAGTACTCCTGCATATGCCGCGCGGTGTAGCGGTTGATGTCGTGGAAGGTCACCACCACCGGTATCACCCCGTCCACTGTCGGCAACTCACCCAACGCAATGCGCTCGCGCACCACCGACAGTTGCCGGTATAAATTGGCCCGGCGGCGCGGGCTGCCGTTGAAGCCCCAGATCTTGCCGTCATTGGCGCTCAGGTCCGTCAGTAATACGTGCATGCCATGGCGCTGGTAAGCGGCGAAGGTACGGCGGTCGTAATTCCAGAACGGCGGGCGCACCAGCACCGGCGGCGCGCCTGTGATCGCGGCAATATCGGCGGCGCCTTGGCTGAGGGTGCTTTCCAGTTCGGCATCGTTCAGCCAGCGGTGGTTGGTGTGAAACCCCGTGGCCGTGTGGAAGGCCAGGATGTGACCGGCCGCATACTCGCGCTGCATGGTCTTGCGGCCCCTTGCGCTGCCGCCGGAACGGGCTGCTTCGGTCTGCAAGAAGAACACCGCCTTGATCCCCGGCAGCACCGGGTTCTGCGCCAGGTCGGCGATCACCGACCGGCTCGGGTTGTTGTAGCCCGACGCGCTCGGGCCGTCATCGAAGGTCAGCAGGAAGCGGATCGGCGCCTGGGCTTGCAGGCGTTGCTCGGTTTGCGGCGTGAGGGCAATGGGCGCGCCGATGCAGCCGCTGAGGCTCAGGGCCAGGGCTAGGAGGGCGGACGCATAAGCGAAGGATTTCATGGTGTGCGCGGGCTCGAATGAAAGCCGCTGCTGATTCAGCTCAGCAGCGGCAGGCGCGCACCATACAGCAAGGTCAATGATGGTTTACAGCAGGCTTATCGGGTAACTGACGATCAACCGGTTTTCGTCGAACTCATTGTTGCTGTAGTCGCGGCGCATGCTGGAGTTACGCAGGCGCACATTGAGGTTTTTGGCCACGCCGCTTTGCACGGTATAGCCCACTTCGGTTTCGCGGCCCCATTCCTTGCCGTCGGTGAGGGTGCCGGTGTGCACGTTGCTGCCGCTGATGTAGCGGTTCATCAGGGTCAGGCCGGGCACGCCGAGGGCGGCGAAGTTGTAGTCGTGGCGCACTTGCCAGGATTTTTCCTGGGCATTGTCGTAGCTGCTGTTGTAGCTGTCGTTGGCCAGGGTGCCGCCGCTGGTGCCGTTGACGCGCATCCAGGCGCTGTTGCCGGTGAGCTTTTGCAGGCCGACGTAGAAGGTGTTGCCGCCGTATTTGGCGGAGAACAGGCCGGACCAGGTTTTATTGTCCAGGTTGCCAGCGCGGGCGCTGCCGTCGTCTTTGCCGTAGAAAAAGCCGAGGTTGGCACCCAGGGTCCAGGCGCCGATGGGCTGGCTGTGGATCAGGTTGACGAACTGCTGGCTGTAGATGTCCTTGAGCTGGGCATTCCACAGGCCGATCTGGGTGCGCTTGTCGTTGAACGCATACTCGCCGCCCTGGAAGTTGAAGCGGTCGGAGGTGAACGCGGTTTTACCGAACATCGACATGTCACTCATGCTGCTGTCGTCACGCGGGCTGTTGGCGCGGAACTGGCCGCCATAGAGGGTCAGGCCGTCGATTTCCTTGGAGGTGATCTGCCCGCCGCGCAAGGTCTGCGGCAGGGAGCGGCCATCGTCCGAGCGCAGGATCGGCAGCACCGGCATCCATTCGCCGACCTTCACTTCGGTCTTGGAAATGCGCGCCTTGAACGCCACCCCCAGCCGTCCGAATTCATCCGCAGGGCGGCCGTCATGGTCCAGCGGCAACAGCTGGGTGCCGCCGGTGCCGCGTCCGCCATCCAGCTTCAACGAATACAGCCCCAGCACATCTACGCCGAACCCCACGGTGCCCTGGGTAAAGCCGGACTTGGCGTCGAGGATGAAACTCTGCGTCCACTCCTGCGCGCCACCTTGGGCCTTGGTGGGGTTGGTGTAATTGCGGTTGAAGAAGAAATTGCGCAGGTTGAGGTTGGCGCTGGCGTCTTCGAGAAAGCCGTGCTCCTCGGCGACAACGGGGAGGGCAAGGCTGGCGACAGCGGTAGCCAGCAGCAGCCGGCGCGGGTGGAAAGTGCTCATGGTGTCGGACCTGTTGTTATTGGGTTTATGCAGGTGGCGGCCATGGTGCGCGGCGGTGCGGGGGCGATGAAAGTGGGGGAGAGCGGGTTGTGGGCGATGATCGAACGCAAGTTGCCGGGCGCTCGGGCCCGGCATGAGGGGTTAGCGCTTGGGCAGGTCGAAGTGGGTCCAGGGCACTTGCGGCAAGTAGTGCTGCGCAGCCACGATCAGCGCCACCATCACCACTAGGAACATCGCTTGCAACGGGCTCCAGAAGGCCCAGTGCAAGCCATTCAGCCACGGGTAGCCTTGGCTGAATTTAACGCTCATGTGACCGATGCGTTTTTTGTGCAGGAGGTTGATCAGGACCATGCCGGCGTAGGTGACCATGCCCAGCACGCCAAGCATCAAGCCGCAGGCTCCCAGCATGACCAACTGTGGCACGCCGTGGCGAATCACCAGCCAGTAGTCGTTGGGGTTGAGCCGCTTGGGGATCAGGTACTCGCTCAGCCACACATCCACCACCCGGTAGGTAGAGCTCATTGAGGCCCACAGTTGAGTGACGCGAAAGCCAATGGCCGCTGGCACAAACGCCATCAGCATGAAAATCACCAGCGACATCCCATCCATCCGGTCGGGTTTGTCGTGGGCGATACTCAGGCCAAGCCCCAGGGCGAAAAGGGCCCACAGTCGGATGAACACCTGGGTGTAAATCGGCCGGGGTACGTATTTGCGCCAGAAGAACAGGTCGGCCCGAGGCAAGCGCTCGACCAGTTGCGGGTAGCGCCAGGTCAGGGTTTCGGCCAAGTGCTGGCTGGCATTCCACTCGTTTTCGCCAAACCCGTCGATCATGCGTTTGTGTTGGGTGGCGGTCATGGGCGTCAGTAACAGGCGCGCCGCCAGGGCATCGGCTGAGGTGCGCCGCGGGTCCTGGGCCTTCTCCTGCAAGTGGGTGTAGAAGCTTTCCTGCTCACAGCGCGACACCAGTTCGCGCCACATCCACGCCGGCTCCGGGAACACGCCTTTCTGGTCGTCCCAGCCGAACGCCTGGCACACCCGCTCGAACAACGGCACGCTCCAGGTGGTGTCGTGGAGCAGGTGCAGGATGATGCG